>NZ_CP024190.1:1229201-1536502 GCF_003391395.1 Mycobacterium marinum | reverse complement strand
GGCAGGATGAAGCGGTGAGCAGCATCGAGCCATGGCCAGCCCCATTCGCACCGACACCCGTGCACGCGACCGTGACCGTCCCGGGCTCGAAGTCGCAGACCAACCGGACGCTGGTGCTTGCGGCGCTGGCGGCGGCACAGGGCCAAGGCTCCTCGACCATCACCGGCGCGCTGCGCAGCCGCGATACCGATCTGATGATCGAGGCGTTGCAGACGTTGGGCTTGCGGGTCGACGGGACTGGTTCCGAGCTGACGGTCAGTGGCCGCATCCGGCCCGGCCCCGAGGCCCGGGTCGACTGCGGCCTGGCCGGCACGGTGTTGCGGTTCGTTCCCCCGCTGGCGGCGCTGAGCGCCGCCCCGATCACCTTCGACGGGGATGAGCAGGCCCGGGCCCGCCCCATCGCACCGCTGCTGGATGCGCTGCGCGGCCTGGGTGTGCCCGTCGATGGTGCCGGCCTTCCGTTCCGGGTTCAAGGCACCGGGTCGGTCGCGGGCGGCACGGTGGCCATCGATGCGTCCGCGTCGTCCCAGTTCGTCTCCGGCCTACTGCTGTCCGGGGCGTCGTTCACCGACGGCCTAACGGTGCAACACACCGGTTCGGAGCTGCCGTCCGCACCGCACATCGCGATGACGGTGCAGATGCTGCGCCAAGCCGGCGTCGATGTCGACGACTCGATACCCAACCGCTGGCTGGTCAGGCCCGGCGCCCTCAGGCCTCGGCATTGGGACGTCGAGCCGGATCTGACCAATGCGGTCGCATTTCTGGCGGCGGCCGTGGTCACCGGCGGGGCGGTGACCATCACCGGCTGGCCGGCGGACAGCGTGCAACCCGCCAAGAACATTCTCGACATTCTGCAGACACTGAATTCCACTGTCCGACATATTGATTCATGCCTTCAGGTGCAGGGTCCGCAGACCTACCGCGGATTCGACGTCGACCTGCGCGATGTCGGCGAACTCACCCCATCGGTGGCGGCGCTGGCGGCGCTGGCCAGCCCCGGATCGGTGTCCCGGCTGGCCGGCATCGCTCATCTGCGCGGCCACGAGACCGATCGGCTGGCCGCCTTGAGCACCGAGATCAACCGCCTCGGCGGCAACTGCGAACAAACCTCCGACGGTCTGGTGATCACCGCTACGCCGCTGCGTCCGGGCAGCTGGCGCGCCTATGCCGATCATCGGATGGCGATGGCCGGCGCGATCGTCGGGCTCCGGGTGGCCGGGGTCGAGGTGGACGACATTGGGGCCACCAGCAAGACGTTGCCGGAGTTCCCACAGCTGTGGACCGAGATGGTCGAGGGGTCCAGCGGTTGAGGCCAGGCGACTACGACGAATCCGACGTCAAGATCCGTTCGGGTCGCGGCTCACGTCCGCGAACCAAGACCCGTCCGGAACACGCTGACGCCGAAGCCGCCATGGTGGTCGCCGTTGACCGCGGCCGCTGGGGATGCGTGCTCGGCGGGGACCCGCTGCGTCGGGTCACCGCGATGCGGGCCCGCGAGCTCGGACGCACCCCGATCGTGGTCGGCGACGACGTCGACCTGGTCGGGGATCTGTCCGGACGCCCCGACACCCTGGCCCGCATCGTGCGCAGGGGGCCACGCCGAACGGTGCTGCGTCGCACCGCCGATGACACCGACCCCACCGAACGGGTCGTGGTCGCCAACGCGGATCAGTTGTTGATGGTGGTGGCGCTGGCCGACCCGCCACCGCGCAGCGGATTGGTGGACCGGGCCTTGATCGCCGCCTACACGGGCGGGCTGACCCCCATACTCTGCCTGACCAAGACCGACCTGGCCCCGCCCGAACCTTTCGCCGAGCAGTTCCTCGAACTGGACCTTCAGGTGGTTGCGGCGGGCCGCGACGATCCGCTCCTCGCGGTGGCCGACCTGCTCGACGGCAAGACGACCGTACTGCTCGGGCATTCCGGCGTCGGCAAGTCGACTCTGGTGAATCGCCTGGTCCCCGAGGCCGATCGGGCCGTCGGCGAGGTCACCGAGATCGGCAGGGGCCGGCACACGTCGACGCAGTCGGTCGCGCTGCCTCTCGAGACGGACGGGCAGGGCGGCGGGTGGGTGATCGACACTCCCGGAATCCGCTCGTTCGGCTTGGCCCACATCCAGCCAGACGACGTGCTGCTGGCCTTTACCGACCTGGCCGAGGCGATCGGCGATTGCCCGCGCGGCTGCGGGCACATGGGGCCGCCGGCCGATCCCGAATGCGTACTGGACAGTTTGTCCGGAACCGCGGTGCGCCGCGTGGCAGCGGCCCGCCGGCTGCTGACCGCCCTCAGGGAGACCTGACCAACCGCATACCGAGTTCGTCGGCGGGCACCAAGTGCCCTTTGGCACATCGAATTTCAACCTGCGCCGGCGCCCCACAGCCCAGGTGGGTCAGTTGCAGGCGATCGCCGCCGGGCAGGTGGCGCTTGCCCCACTGAAACAGGGAAAAGACCACCGGCATGAAATCAAGCCCGGCCTCGGTGAGCACATACTCATCGCGGCTGCGCTGCCCCGGCTCGCGATACGGCCGCCGCGCCAGCAGTTTGAGGCTGACCAATTCGGCCAGCCGCGCCGAGGTCGCGGCCTTGGTGATACCCACCCGGCGGGCGAAGTCATCAAAACGGGTAGTGCCGTAGTAGGCCTCCCGCATGATCAGCATCGCGGATTTGGTACCGACGACGGCCATGGTCTTCTCAATCGGACACTCGCCCACCGCCGACCAGCCATCACGGTCGGCCAGTGGGCCCTCAAGCATTGTCACGAAGATCACCCTCCGCTCCAGGTTGCGTTGAGTATACCCAGCTGTTATAGCTGAGTATAGTTATCAATACTTAGCTCAAGGAGGAGCCATGTCCCAGAGTCGCGACGCCGTCATCGTCGGCGCGGTCCGCACCCCCATCGGCAAGGGCAAGGCCAACGGCGCACTGCACCAGGTCCTACCCGCCGACCTGCTGGCGCACAGCCTGCGCCAACTGGCGGCACGAACCGGCGTCGACCCGGTACAGGTCGACGATGTGATTGCCGGCGCGGTGACCCAGGTCGGCGATCAGGCGGTCAACATCGCGCGCAGTGCGCTGCTGGGTGCCGGATTCCCGGAATCGGTTCCCGGGGTCACCATCGACCGGCAATGCGGCAGCAGCCAGCAGGCCATCAGCTTTGCCGCCCAGGGCGTGCTGGCCGGCGCTTACGATCTGGTGATCGCCGGTGGCGTTGAATCGATGAGCCGCGTCCCGATGGGCACCTCGGTGCTGCCCGGAAGCAACCCGTTCGGCGCGGACATGAACAACCGCTACCCCGACGGGCTGGTGCCCCAGGGCATCAGCGCCGAGCTGATTGCGGCACGGTGGGGCTTGTCGCGCACCCAACTCGACGAGTTCTCCGCGGCCAGCCATGACAAGGCCGCCCGCGCCACCAAGGACGGACTCTTCGACAACGAGCTGATCCCGATCGCCGGGCTCACCCACGACGAGATCATCCGCCCCGGCACCACCGTCGATACGCTCGCCGCACTGCGGCCGGCGTTCCACAACGCTGCGATCAAAGAGCGCTTCCCGCAGATCAACTGGTCGATCACCCCGGGTAACTCGTCACCGTTGTCCGACGGCAGCGCCGCGGTCATGATCACCAGCAGCGACGTCGCCCGGAAGCTGGGCCTGCGCCCGTTGGCGCGCATTCACACCACCACGGTGGTGGGTTCGGATCCGCTCTACATGCTGACCGGGGTCATCGCGGCCACCGAAAGGGCGCTACGCCGCGCCGGGTTGGCCCTGCGCGACATCGACCTGTTCGAGGTCAACGAGGCCTTCGCCCCGGTCGTGCTGGCCTGGGCGAAGGACACCGGGGCGGATCTGGCCAAGACCAATGTCAACGGCGGCGCAATCGCCATCGGCCACCCGTTGGGCGCCAGCGGTGCGCGCATCATGACCACGCTGGTCAACACTTTGGAGCAGCACGGTGGCCGCTACGGCCTGCAGACCATGTGCGAGGGCGGCGGCATGGCCAACGCGACCATCATCGAGCGACTGGGGTAGCCGCAGCGCGCGCCGAGGGCCGCCGCCACCGCCGAGGCTAGGCCGCCAGACCGTCGGTGCCGCCGGCCTTCTTGGCCTTGCCGGGCTTGGCGCGCCGCCAGCCACGTACGGCGGTTATCGCAGCCTTGAGGCCGCGACGACGGCCGGTCATCGGATCGGTTCCCGCGAAGCCCGGCTCCAGACCGGCGAACATGCGCTCGCTGCGGGTCTCCGGAGCGTCGTCGGCGTTGTCGCGCAGGTACTTGTTCGGCAGCGAGAGCTTGGCGAGCGTGCGCCATGTCTTGGCGTACTGCAGCGGGAATGAGCCTGTGGTGTAAGGCAAGTCGTACTTATCGCAGATCTCGCGCACCCGCACCGAAACCTCGGCCAGCCGATTGCTCGGCAAGTCCGGATAGAGGTGGTGCTCGATTTGATGACTGAGGCTGCCGCTCATGAAGCGCATCGCCGGTCCAGCATTGAAATTGGCGCTTCCCAACATCTGCCGCAGGTACCACTGGCCCTGGGTCTCGTCTACCAAATCAGTCTTGGTGAATTTCTCTGCGCCATCCGGGAAATGCCCACAGAAAATAACGGCGTTGGACCAGACGTTGCGGATCACATTGGCAAACGCGTTGGCGGTCAAGGTAGACCGGTACGTTGCGGCAGGCGACACCGACGTCAACGCCGGGAAGGCCACATAGTCTTTGACCGCCTGACGACCGGCCTTACCTGAGAACTCCCGTAGCCTGAATTTGGCAGCTTCGCGCTCTGGTCCATCTTTGAAGAGGTCGCGAGCCTCCAAGTGCCGCAACGCGATTCCCCATTCGAACCCGATCGCAAGCAGGGTATTGATGGCCAGGTTGAAGGCGTCTCGCCGCCGCCACCCTTGGTCCCGGGTCACCCGCAGCATGCCGTAGCCGACATCGTGATCCATGTCGAGAATGTTGGTGTACTTGTGGTGCACCACGTTGTGGGTATACCGCCAGTGCTTCGACGTCGAGGCCATGTCCCACTCCCACGTCGAGGAGTGCACCTCGGGATCATTCATCCAATCCCATTGGCCATGCATGACGTTGTGACCGATCTCCATGTTCTCGATGATCTTGGCCACGCTGAGCGTCACCGCACCTACCCACCACGCCGAGCGACGCGAGCTGGCCGCCAGCACCAACCGGCCACCGACCTCCAGCGCCCGCTGTGCGGCGATGGTTCGGTAGATGTAGCGGGCATCGCGTTCACCGCGCGATTCTTCAATGTCGCGGCGGATGTCATCGAGTTCAGTGCTCAGGTTTTCGATATCGCCGTCCGTCAGATGCGCGAACACGTCGACGTCGGTTATCGCCACCTCTCACCTTCCTGCCCCGTAGCCATCAGCCACGACAATGCTAATCTTCGACCCCGTAGGTTACCTACGGGTAACTGGATCATGTCTCGCCCGCGAGCACCTGATGCGATCCGGGCGCGGGGCCCGGTTACCGACCGCTTTGCGGCATGGCCGCGGTGGCCATCCCCGCCGCGACACCACTCTCGCGTCAGCAACGAACTGGCTGCCCCCCGCAGCGGGATGCTATCAGCTAGGCCGCCAGATCGTTTGTGCCACTGTCCCTTACCTCCGGGACACGCTTGCCGCGCCGACGGCCCCGCACGGCGGCAATCGCACTCTTGAGGCCACGGCGCCGGCCGGTCCGCGGATCGGCTCCCGCGAAGCCCGGCTCCAGGTCCGCGAACATCCGCTCACTGCGGGTCTCCGGAGCATTGTCGGCGTTGTCACGCAGGTACTTGTTCGGCAGCGACAGCTTGGCCAGGGTCCGCCAAGTCTTGCCGTACTGCACCAGGAACGAGCCTGTGGTGTAGGGCAAGTCGTACTTGTCGCAGATCTCGCGCACCCGCACCGAAACCTCGGCCAGCCGGTTGCTCGGCAAATCTGGATAGAGGTGGTGCTCGATTTGATGACACAGGTTGCCACTCATGAACCGCAGCGCGGGCCCGGCTTCGAAGTTGGCGCTACCCAGCATCTGCCGCAGGTACCACTGCCCCTTGGTCTCGCCCACCATGTCAGTCTTGGTGAATTTCTCTGCGCCATCCGGGAAGTGCCCACAGAAAATGACCGCGTTGGTCCACACGTTGCGGATCACGTTGGCCGTGACGTTGGCGGTCAGGGTGGACCGGTATGTCGCGCCGGGCGACACCGACGTCAACGCCGGGAACGCCACGTAGTCCTTGAACACCTGGCGAGCGGCCTTGCGGGAAAACTCGCGCACCCGGGTCTTGGCGGTGTCGCGGTCCAGCCGCCCCCTGAGGATCTTGCCGATCTCCAAGTGCTGCAACGCGACTCCCCATTCGAAGCCGAGCGCCAGCAGGGTGTTCCACACCAGGTTGAAAATGTTGTAGCGCTTCCAGCGCTGATCGCGGGTGACGCGAAGCATGCCGTAGCCGACATCGTCGTCCATGCCCAAGATGTTGGTGAACTTGTGGTGCACGAAGTTGTGGGTGTAGCGCCAATGCTTGGACGCGCCGGTGATGTCCCACTCCCACGACGAGGAGTGAATCTCCGGATCGTTCATCCAGTCCCATTGGCCGTGCATGACATTGTGGCCAATCTCCATGTTCTCGACGATCTTGGCCACCCCGAGGGTCAATACCCCCGCCCACCACGCCGAACGGCGCGAGCTGGCGGCCAGCATCAGCCGGCCACTGACCTCCAACGCGCGCTGCGCCGCGATGGTGCGGCGAATGTAGCGGGCGTCGCGCTCACCGCGAGAGTCTTCAATGTCTTGTCGTATGGCATCGAGTTCAATCGCCAGATTCTCGATATCGGCGTCCGTCAGATGCGCGAATACGTCGACGTCGGTAATCGCCATCATCTTCTCCCTGCGTCGTACGGTCCCAAATCGGCTACGAACCTACGCAATCGTAACCTACGAATGCGTAAGTTACTAGTGGGTAGCTTCAGACGTCGATCACACAGTCGCCGGACGCTGCCGTGACACAGGTCTGCACCCGGCTCCCGGGATCGTGCTCCTGGCCCGTGCGCAGGTCACGGACGTGCCCCTGCACCAGATCGACCACACACGACTGGCAGATACCCATCCGGCAACCGAACGGCATTTGCACACCGGCGCGCTCGCCGGCATCCATCACCGAGGTCGCCGCGTCGACGTCGACACTGCGCCCACTGCGGGCGAACGTGACCGTCCCACCGGCGCCCGCGGGGGCCGCCTTGGACACCGCGAACCGCTCCAAGTGCAGTCGGTCGCCGATCCCGGCCGCGGACCACACCTTTTCCGCCTGGTTGAGCATGCTCTCGGGCCCACACGCCCAGGTCTGTCGCTCACGCCAATCCGGCACCTGCTCGCCGATCCGGGAAAGATCGAGACGGCCCTGGGAGCGCGTCGCGCGCACCGAAAGCCGGTAGCCCCGGTGCTGGGCGGCCACCCCGGCAAGCTCATCACCAAACATCACGTCCGCATCGGTAGGCACCGAATGCAGGTGGGTGATGTCAGTGATCTGGTTGCGGCGCAGCAGCGTTCGCAGCATCGACATCACCGGCGTGATCCCCGACCCGGCGGTGAGAAACAGAATCGACGGCGGGGCGGGGTCGGGCAAAACGAAATTGCCCTGGGGTGCGACCAGTCGCACGATGGTCCCCGGCGCGACACCGGCCACCAAATGCGTGGACAGGAAGCCTTCGGGCATCGCCTTGACAGTGATCGTCACCGTTCGCGCCGACCCCGGCCCGGACTTCGCGCCAACCGGGCTCGACGTCAGTGAATACGATCGCCACCGCCAACGCCCATCCACCAGCAGCCCGATCCCGATGTACTGGCCCGGCTGATAGTCGAAGCTAAAGCCCCAGCCGGGTTTGATGACCAGCGTGGCGGAATCCTCGGTCTCCCGGCGAACCTCGAGAATGCGGCCGCGCAATTCGCGTGCCGACCACAATGGGTTGGCCAGCTGAAGATAGTCATCGGGCAACAGCGGTGTGGTGATACGTGAGGCGATCTTGCGCAGCGCGTGCCAGCCCGGGTGCCTGTCCGCACCGACGATGGTCGGCCGCTTGGTATCGATGATCTGGGCGCTTAGTGCCGCGTTTTTCTTGACCATAAAAAGCTCCTGCTCGCGGCGTGGAGTCGGTAGCCGCCCGGGTTTGGGCGGCAGCACGCCCTTGCGATGAAGCTACGGTAGCGTAGGTTACGGTTGCGTAGCTAGACCCCGGCTGTGCTGATTACGTCACATCCGCCGGGTTTACAGCAGGTCGAGCAGGAACGGCAATTCCTGGTTCGCGTACCACGCCAGGTCGTGATCCTGCGCGTCGCCGACGACTAAGTCGGCGTCCTCGTCACCGAGGTCGGCGGCATCTATGACGGCGATGGCCGCGCTGACGGCCGGTTCGGCGGCAACGTTGTCGACGTAGGCGGCGACCACCTGATCCATGGCAATCGGAGCACTCAGCCGGACGACGGCATCGTCGAGATCCGGTCGGTAGATGGCGTCGTCCACCTCCGCGGTAAGCACCGCCCGCCGCGGCGGCAGCTTCTCGTCCTCATCGTTTGCCAGCAGCCGCAGCGACGCCAGCGCGGCCTCTTGAAGTGCCACTTCGGCCAGCTCATCGTCGTCGCCTTGCGCGTAGGCCTCACGCAACGTCGGAGTCACCGCGAACACCGTGCCATTGACCGGCCACAACGAGCCATCAGCCACCAGTTGCTGCAACATGGCCAGCGTCGCGGGCACATAAACCTGGATCATCGGCCGACCACCTGTTGGCACGGCTGTCTGCACCAGCACCGGCCCACCGCATTTGGGATCGTCATTCAGCGCCCGATCAACGTCGACGCGTAGTCCTCGACATACTTGGACAATTCGCGTGGTGGGCGCTTGTAGTTACCGGTGACGATCGGCTGGTCGGGCAGATTGACCTTGGGCATCTCCACCGGGCGGTAGTCGATCGTCGACAACAGATGCGCCATCATGTTCAGCCGCGCATGCTTCTTGATATCGGATTCGACGACGTACCACGGGCTCACCGGGGTATCGGTGTGGACCATCATCTCGTCCTTGGCACGCGAATAGTCCTCCCACCGATAGACCGATTCCAGGTCCATGGGGCTGAGTTTCCACTGCCGGACCGGGTCGGTCTGGCGCGCCTTGAACCGGTGCAACTGTTCCTCATCGGAGACCGAGAACCAGTACTTGCGCAGCAAGATCCCATCATCGATGAGCATCTGTTCGAAGATCGGCGTCTGCCGCAGGAACAGCGCATGTTCTTGGGGCGTACAGAATCCCATCACCTTCTCGATACCGGCGCGGTTGTACCAGGACCGATCGAAGAAAACGATTTCCCCTTTCGCGGGCAGATGGGCGATATAGCGCTGGTAGTACCACTGCCCGCGTTCCCGATCGTTGGGCACCGGCAACGCGGCAACGTAGGCGTGTCGTGGGCTGAGGTACTCGGTGATCCGTTTGATCGCGCCACCCTTGCCGGCGGCATCTCGACCTTCGAAGATGACCACCACACGCGCGCCCGCGTGCCGGACCCACTCCTGCAGCCTCACGAATTCGGTTTGTAGCCGGAATAATTCGGCTTCGTAGACGCCTTTGGAAATCTTGTGTCTGCCGGCCCCGGCTGACTTCTTCTTCTTTTTCTTCGCCTTCGCCGGCGCGCCGTCATTCGTCGCGGTGCTCACATCAACGAATGCTATCTCTAAGCAGCACCTTTGCCCCGGCGACTACCGAGAAGCTTCCAGCAGCTCCTCGAGTGATTGAGCCAGCAGCGCCGGCAGCAGCTCGACGTCGCTCATCGCGTCGCGGTCGGCGTTGATGCCGAAGTAGAGCATGCCGTTGTAGGAGGTCACGCTGATGGCCAGGGCCTGATTGTGCAGTAGCGGCGGCACCGCGTAGGCCTCCAACAACTTGGCGCCGGCCACATACATCTGCGACTGGGCTCCGGGGGCATTGGTGATCAACAAGTTGAACGTCCGCTTGGAAAAGCTGGGAAAACTGGTGGCGACCCGGATACCCATCGCGTGCAGGGTGGGCGGCGCAAAGCCGGACAGCGTGACGATGGTGCGGGCATCGACCAGGCTGGCCGCCGTCGGGTTCGATTCGGTGGCGTGAGCGACTTGCGACAGCCGCACCACGGCATTGCGCTCCCCCACCGGCAGGTCGATCAGGAACGGCGTCACCTGGCTGATCTGCTGACCGGGCCCGGACGAGTCGAGTTGGTCCTCCACATAGACCGACAGCGGCGCCATCGCACGCACCGTTGCCGTCTGGGAAACCGTCTCACCGCGCGACATCAGCCAGTTGCCCAGGGCGCCGGCTATCACGGCCAGCACCACGTCGTGGACGTCGCAGTCGTAGCGGGCCCGCACCGTCCGGTAGTCCTCCAGGCGTCCGCTGGCAACCGTCAACCTTCGATTCCGCGAAACGGGCGCATTTAGCGGACTGCTGGGGGCGGTGCCGCGCGCGACGTTACGCGCGACATCGAGGATCCGGCGGCCGGCGTTGACGAGCTGACTCTGATTGGTCGCCAACCCGGCGATCGCCGATCCGACCGCCTGCAACTGCGCGCCGGGTCCCACCACCCAATCGCCGATGGCCCCCATCACCAACCTGGTGTTGCCCGGGTCGCGCTCAGGAATCCAGATGTCTTCCGGGAACGGCGGTGGGCGCTGGGTCCGGTCAGCGATGACGTGTCCGAGTGACAGCGCTGTCACCCCATTGATCAAGGCCTGGTGCGTCTTGGTGTAGAGGGCGACGCGACCTTTTTCCAGCCCCTCGATGAGATACATCTCCCACAGCGGGCGCGACTTGTCCAAGGGCCGCGCGGCCAGCCGCGCAATCAACTCGTGCAGTTGCTCGTCACTGCCCGGCGACGGCAGTGCCGACCGCCTGACGTGATAGGTGATGTCGAAGTCCGGATCGTCGATCCACACCGGCCGGGCCATGCCGATCCGCACCTCACGGACCTTCTGCCGGTAGCGCGGGATCTGAGCCAACCGCTGCTCGACCGTGGCCAGCAGCGCCTCATAGCTCAACCCGGCACGCGGACGGCGCAGGATCATCAGCGACCCGACGTACATCGGGGTAGCGGTGTTCTCCAACCGATAGAAAGACGCATCGGTGTTGGACAGCCGGGTCACCATTACGGCCCTGTCCTCCTTGTCGACTGGTTGCCTCAACCGATGTGGGTCACCGTAACCGCTGGTGTGGCCACCTGCGGGCGCGGGTACGCGCCGCCGTCATTTGTGCGATGATGGCCCGCAGTTTGTCTGCCACTCTCCAGCGGGCACTCGCACCCAATCTTTGGGTCGGTTGTTGGTTTGCGCCATTACGAGTTGGAGAGTGCCACTTGAGTATTGGTCCTGATGCCGCCGCGCCCCGTCGGGCGGCCTTCGCCGTCATCCCGGTAGTCGAATACGAACCTGCGAGCCGCACCGTCGGGCGGCGCCGGCCCTCGTCGCACGCACCGGCGCGGCCACGCCTGGCCCGCACCGGCGGTCCCGCCCGCGGCGAACAGCCCGCCGCCACAGCGACCGATGCCATGTCCGCGCCGATGCGCCAGGCGGCCGCGTTCACCGACGCGGCGCTGCGCCGCGTTCTGGAGGTCATCGACCGCCGCCGTCCGGCGGGGCAGCTTCGGTCGCTGCTGACGCCCGGCCTGGTCGATTCGGTGCTGTCGGCCAGTCAATCGATGGCCGGGCGCAACGGCACCGCCGCGCTGCGCCGGCTCGGGCTTCAGCCCGTCGGGTGCGATGGCCGTGACACCGCGGCCGAGGTTTTTGGAACCTACAGCCGCGCAGACCGGATTCACGCGATCGCCTGCCGGGTGGAGCGGGTCGCCGCGTTGGGCACACCGCGCTGGGTGGTCGTCGCCCTGCATATCGGTTGAGTGCCACCCGAGACCGGTCAGGCGGTGGTTGCCACCGGCCCGCCGGTATAGCGGGCCAGCACCGGTCCGGCGACCGCCATGATGAAGACATACGCGGTCGCCAACGCCGCTACGGCAGGGATCGACGCGCCGACCAGTCCGATGATGATCAGTGAGAACTCGCCTCTGGCGATCAGCGCGGTACCCGCACGCAACTGTCCGCGGCGGGCCACTCCGTCGCGTCGAGCGGCGAACATTCCGGTGAGCACCTTGGTTGCCGCGGTGACGACGGCCAGCACCATGGCCACCGGGAGCGCCGGAATCAACTCTTTGGGGGCGACCGACAGGCCGATGCCCAGGAAGAAGATCGCCGCGAACAGATCGCGCAGCGGCCCCAGCACCCTGCGGGCCCGCTCAGCGGTCTCGCCGGTGAGGGTCAGGCCCACCAGGAATGCGCCCACCGCCGCCGAGGCATGCAACGTCTCGGCCAGCGCCGCAACCATCAGGGTGATGCCCAATACCCGCAGCAACAACTGCTCCGAATCGGGGTGCGCGAACAGCCGGCCGAAGTGATGGCCCCAGTAGAAGGACGCCGCGAAGGCCCCGAGCAGGGCTGCGATCGCGGCCAACGTTCCACCGAGCGCATGGAGCCAATCGCCGTGCAGGGCCAGCACCGTGAACAAGGGCAGATAGCCGGCCATGGCGAAGTCTTCGAGCACCAGCACCGACAACACCGCCGGTGTTTCGCGGTTACCGAGCCGGCGCAGGTCTTCCAGCAGCCGCGCCACCACGCCCGACGACGAGATGTAGGTGACCCCGGCCAGCGCGAGGATCGCGACACCGTCCAACCCCAGCAGCCAGCCGGCCACCGCCCCTGGCGTGGCATTGAGGACGATATCGACCATGGCCGAGGGCATGTGGTGGCGCAGACTGCTGGCAAATTCGGTCGCGGAGAACTCGAGACCCAACGTCAGCAGCAGCAGCACAATGCCGATGGGCGCGCCGGTGGCGACGAAATCGTCGGCGGCGGCCACCGGCAGGACGCCGCCCTTGCCCAACGAGAGGCCGGCCAGCAGATAAACCGGGATCGGGGACAACGCGAATCTGCGCGCGATGGCACCAAGCAGGGCAAGCGTTGTCAGGAGTGCGCCGACCTCAAAAAGCAGCGCCCTCGAAACCTCCACCGATTCAGCCCTTGTCGACGATCTGCTCGACTCCGGCAATGCCCTCTTCGGTACCGATCACGATAAGAACGTCGCGCTCGCGCAACAGCTCCGCCGGGTTCGGCGATGCGACCACCTCTTGGCCACGCACGATTGCCACGATCGACGCGCCGGTGCGGGTGCGGGCATGGGTCTCCCCGAGCGGCCGGTCAACGAACGGGCTCTGTGGCGCGATGATGATGTGGCCCGCCTCGAGCCCGGGCACCTCACGGGTCAGCTCGGTGAACCGCTCGGCGATCCGTGGTGCACCCAGGATCTGAGCCAACGCATCAGCCTCTTCATCGGTCAGGCAGAAGACCGGCCGCGCCGCATCCGGGTCGTTGGCGGCGTATACGACGACCTCGAAATCGCCGGTGCGCCGGGCAATAATGCCGATCCGCTCGCCTTTCTGGCTAGTGAACTCGTAGCGGAGACCGACGCCAGGCAGCAGCACCTCCTTGACATCCATACCCCAATACTTAACGAAATGCCGTCAAGATCATAGTGGCAACGACCAAACTCATAGCCGGCGGCCGGGCTTCGGGCCGCCCGCGCGGCACCGGCCGGGTGGCCGAAAATCAGTGCTGACCAACCGTTTTACCCGAGCCGCGGTGCGGTACCGGCAGCAACATCGGTACCGAGCGCTGGTAATCGCGGTACTGATCCCCCAGCGCGGCCACCAAGTCGCGCTCTTCCAGGGGCACGGCGACCAATACGTAGGCCGTCGTAACAATGGCAAACAGCAAATGTCCCGCCGTCATTGTGGGCGTTGCCCAGAACGCGATGATAAAGCCCAGCATGAGCGGATGGCGCACCACCCGATAGAAGAAATTGACGCGAAACTTTATTTCGGTATAGGGCTTTTCACGCCAGGCCAGATACACCTGACGCAGACCGAGCAGGTCGAAATGGCTGACCATGAACGACGAGGCAAACACGACCACCCACCCCAGCCCGAACAGCCCCCACAGCACCACCCGGGCGGGCGGATACTGCACGTCCCAGATGACGACCGGCATCGTGCGCCACTGCCAGAACAGCAGCAGTAGTATCGCGCTTGCCAGCAATACGTAGGTGCTGCGCTCAACCGTCTTCGGCACAAATCGCGTCCACCAACGTTTGAAACCCGGTCGCGCCATAACGCTGTGCTGAATACCGAACAGGCCCAGCAGCGCCACGTTGACCAGCACCGCCAACCATATGGGCCCGTCGATTCCGTGATCGATGTTGCGCGGCACCACAATTGCACCGACGAAGCCGATAGCGTACAAAGTGGCAATCAAGAACAACAGGTAGCCCGCCGCTCCATACCCGATGATCAGATAACGCTTCATTACTCGATTGTGCTCCCCGCAGCAGCAATTGCACCCACAATTTCCGGTGTCGCCGCCTAACGCTGCTGATTCAGCAGCGCCATGATCTGCGGCATCGACTCTCGGGCGGCAGCGCGTCCCGCTTCGCGAGCGGCGTCGATCTGGTGGAATTCCAGCAGCCCAACGGCGGAAGTGTCGGGACGGATCACGACCTGCGCGAGGCCCAACGCGACATCGGCCCCGCGCTGGCTGCCGATCGTCATGGTGCGGATCAAGGTGTCGCCGATTCCGGGCACCCGGGGCGGGCCGTCGGGCTGCAGCGGGGCGCCAGGCACCTCGCCTGAGGCCAGACTCACCGCGATCAACGGGCCGTCCGACGTTGCCAGGGTGGACACGGGCAGGTTGTCCAACACGCCACCATCCACATGCAACCGACCCTGGTAGACCTGCGGCGGATAGATTCCAGGCAACCGCAGCGAACATCCAACGACATCAACGAGCCTGCCCCGGCGGTGCACGACGGGTTGCCGAGCAATCAGATCCACGCTGACACAACGGAATTCCTTCGGAAGCTCTTCCACCAGCCGATCTCCGAACGCAGCTTCGAGCAGCGTCAGGGTCCGCCGGCCACGAACCAGCCCCTTGATCGGTACCGCGTAGTCGCGCAGCGGATTGTTCCGAATGAAATACTCGTAGGCGTACGCGTCCGCGGTGGCGGCGTCCAAGCCGCTGGCTCCCAGCGACGCGATGACCGCCCCCATGCTGGTACCAGCGAAGCGGTCGATCGCGACCCCGGCCTGCTCCAGCTCTTCGAGTATTCCGAGGTGGGCAAAGCCCCGCGCACCGCCGCCGCCGAGGACCAGCCCGATCGATCGCCCGGCCAGGCGCGCGGCAAGTGGCCGCAGGTCCTGAACCACGCGCCGGTAGTGCACCGCGTGCACCGATCGCGGCGTGATCAGCTGCTCCCAGCTGCGCCGTTGTTCGCGGCTGGCGGTCGGCCCGGCCAGGACGAGGTCCGCACCCTGGGCTCGTGCCGGCAGTGCGGCCGCGCCTGGGTCCGGATCCCCGGTCACCAGCACGATCCGATCCGCGACCCGCAGGCAGAAGTCGCGCCAGTCCGCATCCTGGGCGCCAGCGTGCAGGAGCACCTTGTCGGCACCACGCTCGGCGCGGTCCAGACCGTCGATGTCGACCCGGCCGGGATCCACCACCCGCAGCTGCTTCGACAAGGCCGTCAGCAGTCCAGCCGCGACCGACTGCACGGGGGCGTCGGCCCCTACCCCGACGACCGACACCACCACCCCGGGCGAGGTGGTGTGAACGGCGGGCGGTGGCGCCTCACGCAGCCGGGTGGCCAGCACCCTGACCAGCGCCGCCAGCACGCCACGGTCGGCGATCTGATCGAACTGGGCCTTGGTGAGCCGAACCAGCCTGGAGTCACGCAACGCCCGCACCGATGCGGAGCGGGGCGCGTCGATCAGCAGCCCAAGCTCCCCGAGGACCTCGCCGCGGCCCAGCTCCTTGATCACAATGTCACCGTGTAGCACCTGCACGCGGCCCCTGCGGATCACGTAGAGCGAGTCGGAAGCGTCGCCGGCAAGAAACAGATACGAACCCGCCTGCAGTTCAACTTCTTCGACTCGATCGGCGAGTTCGGCGAGGGCGGCCGCATCCAGCCCGGCGAACAGCGGCAGATTTCCCAGCAGGTCCGCCTCATCGGTGGCCCGGTTTGCGATCAGTGCCGCCACCGACTCCGTCGTGGTGGGCGCCGCGCGCGGCGCGGCCGCCGGCTCGGGTTCGAGCTCCTGACCGGGCTTGCTCTTGGTACGGCCCAACAACACCGCGGCGATCGCCACTACGACAAAGCAGATCGCGGCCATCGCCCATCCCCGCCGCAGCGCGTCTGCGGCGGCGCCATGCTCGGGCTTGCCGATCAGGATCACCAGGGCCGCCACGCCGATCACCGCGCCGAGCTGACGCGTCGTGCTGACCACCGCCGATGTGGTGGCATAGCTGCCGCCCTTAGCCACCCCGGTGAGGGCGGCGCTGCTGAGCACCGGCAACGTCGCACCGACACCGATACCTTGCAGCAGTTGGCCCGGCAACCACCTGCGCAGAAAATCCGGTTCGGCACCGACCCGCTGCAGGTACCAGAACAGGCTCCCGGCCCAGACGAGAGCACCGAGGGTGACGATGACCCGGTGCCCGTGGCGGTCGGCTACCCGGCCGAGCAGCGCGGCTACCACCGCCGCGACAAGCGCGGCCGGCGCGATCGCGAACCCCGCCTTCAGCAGCGAGTAGCCCCACACGTAGTTCAGATACAGCACGTGGGTCAGTACGTAGCAGTAGAAGCCGGCCGCGGCGACCAGCGTGAGCAGGTTGCCCACCACGAACGGCCGGCTGCGCAGATACGCCGGCTCGACCAGCGGCACCGGCGCGGCCATCGAACTCAGCACGAAGCCGACCAGGGTGATCGCGCTGGCCGCGAACACGGCCAGGGTGGGCACGCTCACCCAGCCCCAATCCGGGCCCTTGACCAGTGCCAGGGTAAGCAGCCCCAGCGCCCCGGCCAGCAGCGTCGCACCACGCAGGTCGGGTTTGCGCCGGCGCCCCGCGGCGCGGCTTTCGACCAGCGCCCGACTGGTTGCCAGCACCGCGACGACGCCCAGGGGAATGTTGACCAGGAACACCCATCGCCAGCTTGCCCAGTCGACCAGCATGCCGCCGATGGGCGGGCCCAAACCGGACGCGATGGCCGCGGCCGCGCCCCACAGACCCACCGCGTGTGCTCGGCGCGCCGGCTCGAAACCCTCGACGACCAGGGCCAGGGATGCCGGGACCAGCACCGCCGCCCCGATGCCCTGCAGCACCCGGAAGGCCACCAACCACTCGACACTGCCGGCCACCGCGCACAGCCCGGAGGCGATGGTGAATATCACCACTCCGAACGTGAATGTTCTTCTGCGGCCCAGCAAATCGGCCATCCGGCCCGCAGCGACCAGGAAAGCGGCGAAGACGATGTTGTAGGCGTTGAGGATCCAGGACAGGCCGCCGAGGTCATAGGAGGGGAACGATTTCTGGATATCGGGGAACGCGATGTTCACGATCGTCGAGTCCAGGAAGGCTAGGAAGGCGCCAAATGCGGCCACCAGCAGAACCGCCGCCGACGAGGGCTGCCGGCGGTGGGTCAGATTGGCGAACCCCTTGCGCGCATGACCGGCCAGATGGGTCCGCGCGGGCGTCGCACCGGGGCGTTTGCTGTGACGGGAGGTGACCTTCTCGAACGAAGAAATCGACACACCGCTCATCGTGCAAGCTCCTGTTGGCGACACTGCGCAGCTGGTGAGGGTGCCTACTGTAGCCGATCACCAATGCCGCGGGTAGCTAGCACATCAGCGCTTTTTGACCGACTTCGGCGGCTTGGCGCCGCGGCCCTGCCGGCGCGCGGCCTCACGTCGCTCACGCCGGCTGCCACCCGCGGGTACTCCCGCCGGGGTCTTGGCCGCGCCACCACCATTGCGCTGCACCTGCGCCGAGCCGTCCTCGGACGGTCCGGAATATGTCAGAGCGGGCGACTCGTCCTCAATCCCCTTGGCGCGCAACCTACTCGGCGCTTCTTCGCGCGCCGCCGCAGTCTTGGGGCCAGCGCCCCCCTCCTGGGCCGCGGCCGCGGCCGCGGTGGCAAATTCGGCCAGGTCTTCGGGCTCGGCGACGGGAGCGACCTCAACCTGCGGGGCCGGGACCGCCTCGACGCTGACGTTGAACAGGAATCCGACCGATTCCTCTTTCATGCCGTCGAGCATGGCCATGAACATGTCGTAGCCTTCGCGCTGGTACTCGACCAGCGGATCGCGCTGCGCCATCGCGCGCAGGCCGATGCCCTCCTTGAGGTAGTCCATCTCGTAGAGGTGCTCACGCCACTTGCGGTCGATGACATTGAGCAACACGTTGCGTTCCAGCTGGCGCATCGCGCCCTCGCCGGCCAGCTCCTCGAGCTCGGCTTCTCGTGTCGCATAGGCCTGGTCCGCGTCTTGCAGCAGGGCTTCGAGCAGTTCATCACGAGTCAGGTCGTCGCGATCGGAGTCTTGGTCGCGCCGCATCAACGTGTCGGTCTTGATGCCCACCGGGTACAGCGTCTTCAGCGCCGTCCACAGCGCGTCGAGGTCCCAGTCCTCGGCGTAGCCTTCGACGGTCGCACCGTCAACGTAGGCAGTGATGACGTCGGTGAGCATGTCCTTGGCCTGCTGCTGCAAATTCTCGCCCTCGAGAATGCGGCGGCGCTCGGCGTAGATGACCTTGCGCTGCTGGTTCATCACCTCGTCGTACTTGAGGACGTTCTTGCGCACCTCGAAGTTCTGCTGCTCGACCTGGGTCTGGGCGCTCTTGATGGCCCGGGTGACCATCTTGGCTTCGATCGGGACATCGTCGGGCAGGTTCAGCCGGGTCAGCAGCGACTCCAGCGCGGCGCCGTTGAACCGGCGCATGAGCTCGTCGCCCAACGACAAGTAGAAGCGCGACTCCCCGGGGTCACCCTGGCGGCCGGAACGGCCGCGCAGCTGGTTGTCGATGCGCCGCGACTCGTGACGTTCGGTGCCCAGCACGTACAGGCCGCCGGCCTCGATCACCTCGGTGGCCTCGTCGCCGGCCTCCTCCTTGACCTTGGGCAGTTCTTGGTGCCAGGCCTGCTCGTACTCATCGGGGGTCTCCACCGGATCCAGACCGTTGTCGCGCAGCCGCTTGTCGGTCAGAAAGTCGACGTTTCCGCCCAGCACGATGTCGGTACCGCGGCCGGCCATGTTGGTGGCGACCGTGATCGCTCCGCGCCGGCCCGCCTCGGCGATGATGCCGGCCTCCTGCTCGTGGTACTTGGCGTTGAGCACGTTGTGCGGGATGCGCCGTTTGGTGAATTGCCGGGACAGGTACTCCGAGCGCTCCACGCTGGTGGTGCCGATCAGCACCGGTTGGCCCTTTTCGTAGCGCTCGGCGACATCGTCGACCACCGCGATGTACTTGGCTTCCTCGGTCTTGTAGATGAGGTCCGACTGGTCTTCGCGGACCATCGGCCTGTTGGTCGGGATGGGGACCACACCCAGCTTGTAGATCTCGTGCAGCTCGGCCGCTTCGGTCTGGGCGGTACCGGTCATGCCGGCAAGCTTGCTGTAGAGGCGGAAGTAGTTCTGCAGCGTGATGGTCGCCAGCGTCTGGTTCTCGGCCTTGATCTCGACGTGCTCCTTGGCCTCGATCGCCTGGTGCATGCCTTCGTTGTAGCGCCGGCCGATCAACACCCGGCCGGTGAACTCGTCGACGATGAGCACTTCACCGTTGCGGACGATGTAGTCCTTGTCGCGGTTGAACAGCTCCTTCGCCTTCAGGGCGTTGTTGAGGTAGCTGACCAACGGCGAGTTGGCGGCCTCGTAGAGGTTGTCGATGCCGAGCTGGTCTTCGACGAACTCCACCCCGAGCTCATGCACCCCGACGGTGCGTTTACGCAGGTCGACCTCGTAATGGGTGTCTTTTTCCATCAGCGGTGCGAGCCGGGCGAATTCGGTGTACCAGTTCGAGCTGCCGTCGGCGGGACCGGAGATGATCAGTGGGGTGCGGGCCTCGTCGATCAGGATGGAGTCGACCTCGTCGACAATCGCGAAGTTGTGCCCGCGCTGGACGCAGTCGTCGAGCGTGTGGGCCATGTTGTCGCGCAGATAGTCGAAGCCGAACTCGTTGTTGGTCCCATAGGTGATGTCGGCGTTGTAGGCGACACGACGTTCCTCCGGCGTCATCTGGGCCAGGATCACGCCCACGTCCAGCCCCAGGAAGCGGTGCACCCGGCCCATCCACTCGCTGTCGCGTTTGGCCAGATAGTCGTTGACGGTGACGATGTGCACGCCCTTGCCGCCGATGCCGTTGAGGTAGGCCGGCAACACCGAGGTCAGGGTCTTGCCCTCACCGGTCTTCATCTCGGCGACGTTGCCCAGGTGCAACGCGGCCGCACCCATCACCTGGACCTCGAACGGGCGCTGATCGAGCACTCGCCATGCGGCTTCGCGAGCCACCGCGAAGGCTTCAGGCAGCAACTCGTCGAGGCTCTCGCCTTCGGCGTGCCGCTTCTTGAATTCGTCGGTCTTGGCCCTCAGTTCGGCGTCGGTGAGCTTCTCGACGTCTCCGGACAGTGATTCGACATAGTCAGCGACCTTTTTGAGGCGCTTGATCATGCGACCTTCGCCAACGCGCAGCAACTTCGACAGCACAGCAATGTCCCTTGTGGGTAGGAGTCTTCTTCGGTTAGGCGACTCCCATCGTAGGTGACGAGGCGGTAATGACCGGTGATCGTCAGTCGAGCCCGGTCACGACAATCGGATCAACCCGTAGTCATAGCCATGCCGGCGGTACACCACGGTTGGCCGCTCGGTCTCCTGGTCGAAGAACAAGAAGAAGTCGTGTCCGACGAGTTCCATCTCGTAGAGCGCATCATCGACCGACATCGGCTTGGCCGGGTGTTCCTTGGTGCGCACGACCCGCCCGGGCTGGTGGTCCAACACCGCCCCATCGTGTTCGTGCGGCTCGGCCGGCTCCGCAGCGAAAGCCATTTCGGGCGCTGTCACCGTCGCGGTCGCCTCGGCTACCGAAACCGGGGTCTTGTCGCCGTAGTGAACCTTGCGCCGGTCCTTGGTGCGCCGCAGCCGGCTCTCAACCTTGACCACCGCAGATTCCAGGGCGGCGTAGAAGCTGTCGGCGCAGGCCTCGCCGCGCACAACCGGCCCCCGGCCGCGCGCGGTGATCTCCACCCGCTGACAAGACTTGCGCTGGCGACGGTTGCGTTCGTGGTCGAGTTCGACGTCGAACAGGTAGATGGTTCGGTCGAACCGCTCCAAGCGGGAGAGTTTCTGCGAAACGTAGGTACGG
Organism: Mycobacterium marinum; assembly: GCF_003391395.1. Lineage (NCBI taxonomy): Bacteria > Bacillati > Actinomycetota > Actinomycetes > Mycobacteriales > Mycobacteriaceae > Mycobacterium > Mycobacterium marinum. The sequence goes on along the minus strand of NZ_CP024190.1, from coordinate 1,515,209 downwards.
AAGTGGTCGGGAATCTCGACGTTGCGGCCTTTGAAGACGATCTCGGCGGTCGCTTGCGGTTCCTCCGGTTGACCGGATTGTGCCGGCGCCTGGTCCAGAACCTGGTCGGAATCCACAGTTAGCCTTGTCATTCGTGACAACTCGTTTCTCTTTTCACGTCGCACGCGCCCTGCGTGCCCGGCTTTCTGATACGCGCCGACGGGGGTTGGAGCGGTTTGGAGCAAGCACCGCCGCAGGCTGCCCGCCGGAGCAAGATGTCGAGTAGCTCACCTCCTACCGCGGGTATTGCTGGAACCTAGGAGAATCGACCGTGAGTCTTCTCATTGAGTCTGAAATCTGCTCTCGACGTTAGCTGGTGTTTGCCCTACCGTGCCACCTAATTGGCACACGTGTTGTGTGTTCTTCACCGTCTCTTGGCAGATTCATCGGGTTGCGCGGATGCGTTGACATTCACGGCTTTCGATTCGCCCCATCACGCCGCCGCGATGGTCAGCACGGCGGCCACCCGAACCCCGGCGGCCCGCAGCACCCGAACCGACTCCCGCACCGTCGCCCCGGTCGTCACGACGTCGTCGACGACGACGATTTCGGTGCCCAGTTGCCGTCCCTTCAGCATCAGCACGCGGCCCGCGGCGTTGCGTTCCCGGGCCGAGCTGCCCAGGCCCACCGAGTCGCGAGCCAGTGCTCTCATCCGCAGCGCCTGGACTACGGCGATGTCGGGGTGAGCCGCCACCGCCGCGTCCGCGATCCGGGTGATGGGGTCCCCGCCCCGGCGCCGCGCCGCGGCACGCCTGGTCGGTGCGGGCACCAGCGTCAGCGGGGTGCCGACGATGCCCCAGCACAGCAGCCGATGGACACCGACGGCAAGCGCCCGGGCCAACGGCGCCACGAGGTCGCCGCGACCGCGTTCCTTCAGGGCCAGGATCGCGTGGCGCCGCGCACCCGCGTAGCGACCCAACGCGAACACCGGCACCTGCGGGTCGGCTCGGGGGCTGACCACATGCGGGTGGGTGGCGGCCACCGCGAGCTCGGTGGCGCAGGCAGCGCACCACCGCGTCGATGGGACTCCGCAGCCGCCGCATTCCAGCGGCAAGACGAGGTCGAGCACGAAAGAAGTGTCGCCGCTCGGGGTGACATCCGAGGCCGACGTTCAGTCCGAGCCGCGCAACAGGGAGGGCCAACTGAAGCTGAGCGCTCCCTGGCTCAGCCGGGTGATCAGGTCCTCTAGGTGCCGCAGCGGCAACTCCATGCGCCACTCGGGCAGCAGCGCAGACAGCTGCAGTGCATCAAGTCCGAGGTTGACGTGGGTGATCAGCAATCCGTGCGGCAGTGGCGGCAGCGGTACCTGGTAGGCGGGCATCCGGGCCGGCAAAGACCAGCGTCGGCGTCCGGTCATCACGGCGCGGGGTCGCAGCCACAGCGTCGTCCCCACCACGTCGGCGTCCACCTCCAGTCCGCCCCACTCGGGCCGGCGCGACCAGCGCAGTCGGGCGGTCCCATCCTCGGACAGCTCGCTACGCAGCTGCGGAGCCACCTGCTGCAGCACCTCGTCGAAGATCGCCGCCGGCAGCACCGAGGACAACTCGACCGGTGCCGCCACCACCATCGGTGGTACCCCCGGGCGGATGTGCACGTTGCGCAGGACCGCGACTGCGCTCTGCAGCCGCTGCTCATCCCAGCTGACATCCCGGGCGGCCACCCGGACCTCGCCGAGCTGCCCGACGGCAAGGCCCTGCGGGTCCAGCGCGGAGTCCAACTCGGTGACGGTGAGCACCACGTCCTGGTCGCCCATGCGCACGGTGACTTCCTTGCCGACAAGCAGTTGCTGCAGCGTCATGAACAGCGTCCGGTATGGCATGGCGACGGCCTGGGCGGCTCCCGCGCTCACCGACTGCAAACCGGTTGATGACCATAGCGAGCCCAGCATTTCCAGCGCGCGGAACGGATCATCCCAACGCAGGAAAGGAACTTTGGGCGACATCGGAAAGCGACTCCTCACTGCGAGGGTAGTTGGCCCGCCCGGCCCGGCGCAGCCCAGCGGTTATCCCGGCAACACCGGCGCCGCCCCGGCCACCATCAGGCCGGGCACTTCCGCCCAGCTCTGTTGGCCTTCGGCGGATGAGGCCGAGTACATCATCACCCCTTGCGGTCCGGCGACGTACACCGTCGAGGGGTTGGCCGCGATGGCGAACAGCGGAATCTGCAGACCGCGCGCCGGCGCATCGGAATTCACTCCGTCCAGGTTCACATACGACACCGGATGGCCGACGTCGTTACGGGTCACCACGATGTCATCGCCGGTTCGCCAGGACAACGAGACCACCGAAGTACCAAGCCCAAAACCCAGCCGCCGCGGGTAGGTCAGGGCGAACTGGCCGGCCTGGGTCTGCTCGACGCTGGACAGAATCACCCGCCCGTCAATCACCATCGCCGCGCGGGTGCCGTCCCGGGAGAGCTGCAGATCGGTGATCGCCCCGGGGAAGCGACTGGACACCGCGGTGGAGTCGACGGGAATCCGGGCCGGCTGTCCGGACGCGGGTTCTTGGATCGCGCGCAGCACATTGTTGGTGTCAACCACCACCCAGACCGCGTCGTCGAGCGACCAGCTGGGCCGCGACAGATTGTGGCCGTCGGCGGCTTGCACCGCCTCGGCGCCGAGCTCACCGATCCACAGTGAGGCGGCCACGTCGGGGGCGCCGCGCCGCAGCGTCACCACCGAGGCCGCCAGGCGACCGGTGCGTGACAACGCCGCACCCGTCTGGTCCCCCATCCGACCGAAGGCTCCCCCGACGGTGGTGATCCGCTGTCCGTCCAGCGCCACGAGTGACCCCCCCACCAGGGCGTGCAGTCCCGCCCCGGCACCGTCGGCTACCCCCGGGTCGGTGGCGGCGACATCGGAGGTGGTCCACCCTTCGGCGAACCGGTCATCCAGCGGGGCACCGTCGGCGTTGATCACATAGGGCCCTCGGATGTCCGCTCGGGCCAACGTCCAAATGATCTGCGCGGCCAGCAATTGCCGGCTGTGCGGATCGGTGGTGGACAGCTTCTCCAGGTCGATGCGCGCGCCACCGTATCCCTTGCCGATGCCACTCTTGCCGCCATCGGCTCGCGTCACCGGACCGCGCAGCCGCAACGGCGGCGCCAGCAGGTTGCGCACCGAATGCGCCATCTCCGGACGTGGGCCGGCCAGCAGCTTGGACACCAGCTCGGTGGCCAGCTGGTCATGGTCGGACACGGCAACATAGCGCGGGTCGGGAACCACTGTCTTGCCGGTCGGGTCCGCGAAATACAGCGTGTTGCGCTTGTAGGTCGATTGGAATTGCTGCCAGTCCAGGAAGACTCCGTTGGGCAGCCGATCGATGCGCCAGCCGCCGGAGGTCTTGACCAACTCGATCGGTCCTGGGTCGGGCAACTCGCCTTCGGCGGTCTCGAAGACTCCCATATCGGACAGTGAGCCCAGGATGTCTGCCCGCATGGTCGCCGAAACCCGTTCGGCACCACGGGTTTCCACGAAGACCACGTGGTCGATCAGCAGGGCGCTACCGGCATCGTCCCACGCGTTGGAGGCCGACTGGGTGAGGAACTGCCGCGCCGCCAGATGCCGGTTGGCCGGATCGGCCGTGGCTTTGAGGAATTCCCGCAGCAGCACGTCGGGATCCATGCCCGGGATCGGCTTGGGCAGATTCGACGGCGCCGGACGCTCGACGGTGCCGATGGCTTGTGGAGCTGATGAACTCGGCACGCTCGCGCAGCCACCGAGCAGCACAGCCGCGAACACCAGGGCAAATACCGACCGAACCATCGTCGGAAACTCCCGCATCAGCCGCTCCACTCCGCGTGCTCACGTGGGCGCAGGCGGTCGGTGTGCTCCAGCGCATTCGGTTGCGCCGCCGGTTGCGGGATCGGCTTCATGGGCAGCGGGCTGGTCGTGACCTTGTGGCCCCGAACCAGCGGCAAGGTCAGCCGGAAGCAGGCACCCTGGCCGGGTTCGCCCCAGGCTTCCAGCCGGCCCTGGTGCAGCCGCGCGTCCTCGACGCTGATGGCCAGACCCAGCCCGGTGCCACCGGACCGGCGCACTCGGGACGGATCCGCCCGCCAGAAGCGGCTGAACACCAACTTCTCCTCGCCGGGCCGCAGTCCCACGCCGTAGTCGCGGACGGTGACCGCGACGGTATCTTCGTCGGCGCCCATCCGGATCCGCACCGGCTTGTGCTCGGCGTGATCGATGGCGTTGGCAATCAGATTGCGCAGTATCCGTTCCACCCGGCGCGCATCGACCTCGGCGATCACCTCGCTGTCCGGCATCTCCACCAACAACTCGATGCCGGCCTCCTCGGCCAGGTGACCCACGTTGCCCAGCGCGCTGTTGACGGTGGTGCGCAAGTCGACCGCCTCAACCGACAGCTCGGCCACACCGGCGTCATGGCGCGAGATCTCGAGGAGGTCGTTGAGCAAGGACTCGAACCGGTCCAGTTCGTTGACCATCAACTCGGTGGAGCGCCGCAGCGTCGGATCCAGGTCGGCGCTGTGGTCATAGATCAGGTCGGCGGCCATCCGGACCGTGGTCAGCGGGGTGCGCAGCTCATGACTGACATCGGAGGTGAACCGACGCTGCAGGTTGCCGAACTCCTCAAGCTGGGTGATCTGACGAGACAGGCTTTCGGCCATGTCGTTGAACGACAGCGCCAACCGCGCCATGTCATCCTCACCGCGCACCGGCATCCGTTCGGACAGGTGTCCCTCGGCGAAGCGCTCGGCAATCCGCGATGCGGACCGGACCGGGACCACGACTTGGCGCGAGACCAGCAACGCGATACCGGCCAGCAGGACCAGCAGTACCAGGCTGCCGGTGGCCATCGTGCCGCGCACCAGCGTGATCGTGGCCTGCTCATTGGCCAGCGGAAAGATCAGGTACAGCTCGAGGTTGGCCACCCGCGACGACGTCGGGGTGCCGACGATGAGCGCCGGCCCGGAGAAGCCATCGGTATGCACGGTGGCGTACTGATATGCGGCCTGCCCCGCCTTGACGAAGCCGCGCAATGCGCTGGGCACCTGGTCGACAGGGCCGGCCGCGGAGGCAGCGCGCGGACCGTCACCCGGCACCATCAGCACCGCATCAAACGCACCGGCCTGACCGGCACCCGAGGCCGGATCGGTCTTCGAGGTCAAAGTGTTGCGGGCAAGCTGAAGACTGCTGTCCAGCGAGCGGGTCTCCTCGCCGTTGACTATTCCGCTGACGGTGTTACGGGCCCGCTCGATCTGGTCGATGGCGGCTTTGACCTTGATATCGAGCACGCGGTTGGTGACCTGACTGGTCAGCACGAAGCCCAGCGCCATGACGACAGCCAGCGAAAGCCCCAGCGTCAGCGCCACCACGCGCAGTTGCAGCGACCGACGCCACGCAACGCCAACGGCTCGGCTCAACGCGCTCAACCCGCGCGTCATCGGACCGGAACGCCCCCAGCGACCCCGCATGCGCCGTCGCGAGCCCCAGATCACTGGCACCGATCCTCAGCATCGCCGCGCTCTGCATCGTCGCCGGTGCAGATCACGGAGGTCCGGCCTTGTAACCCACTCCTCGAACGGTCAATACCACGGTCGGGTTCTCAGGGTCTTTCTCAACCTTGGCCCGCAGACGCTGGACATGCACGTTCACCAGGCGGGTATCCGCCGGGTGCCGGTACCCCCACACCTGTTCGAGCAGCACATCACGAGTAAACACCTGGCGCGGTTTGCGTGCCAACGCAACGAGCAGGTCGAACTCCAGCGGCGTGAGCGAGATCTGCTCGCCGTTGCGGGTGACCTTGTGCGCCGGCACGTCGATGTCGACGTCGGCGATGGACAGCATCTCGGCGGGCTCGTCGTCGTTGCGGCGCAGCCGCGCCCGCACCCGGGCCACCAGCTCCTTGGGCTTGAACGGCTTCATGATGTAGTCGTCAGCGCCAGACTCCAGGCCGAGAACCACATCGACGGTGTCGGTCTTAGCGGTCAGCATCACGATCGGCACCCCGGAATCGGCGCGCAGCACCCGGCACACGTCGATCCCGTTCATCCCGGGCAACATCAAATCCAACAGCACCAAGTCCGGGCGCAACTCGCGCACCGCAGTCAGGGCCTGAGTACCGTCGCCGATGACCGCGGTATCGAAACCCTCCCCACGCAACACAATGGTGAGCATCTCCGCCAACGAAGCGTCGTCGTCGACAACCAGAATCCTTTGCCTCATGGTGTCCATGGTGGCACCAGATTGGGACAAAACTGGCGCACCACACGGGCGTTTCGCGCTTGATTAGGGCAAATACCCCTCAATTTCCCCCCTCTGGGGCCGTCGGCGACATCAATGTCGCCGCCAGAGCCCCCGGATCGACGTCCGCGTCGACAACCAGCCACCGACCACCCCAGCCCGCGGCGGCCAGCTCGGCGTACACCGAGCCGGTGCGCTGCTGCAGCCCATCGTCGCGTTCGTAGCTGTCGCGGGGCCGGCCCGGGTCGCTGCGGGCCCGCCCACGCGACCTCTCGCCGGCCAGCTCGACGGGCACCGCGAGCAGTACCTGCCAGTCCGGTTCGGGCAGCCCGAACCGCTCATACTCCATCCGCCCCACCCAGGCCACAGCTTCCCCCGCCGAGTCCTGATGCAGGCGCGCCGCACTGTAGGCGGCGTTGGACGCCACGTAGCGGTCCAGAATCACCACCTCGTAGGCCAGACACAAGCCGTGGATCTCGTCGACCGCGGCGGCGCGGTCCAGCGCGAACAGCGTCGCCATCGCGAACACCGAGGACGCGAGATCGCCGTGCTCGCCGTGTAGCGCCTCGGCCGCGATATCGGCCGTGACCGAGTTTCCGTAGCGCGGGAAGGCTAGCGTGGCCACCGATCTTCCGGCGGCTTCGAACTCCTTGCGCAGACCCTCGGACAAAGTTCGCTTGCCCGCGCCGTCAACGCCTTCGATCGCGATCAGCACGGCATCAGCCTATTGCGCGCCGTGCGGCACTTCTGCGGAGCATGTCGGTGCCCATCCGCACGGTCAGTGAATCGGCCCTGACTTGACGTTCTGGGCGTTGAACAAGCCTGATACCTGGTTACCCAGGTTCCCGAACCCCGAATTGAAGGTCTCCAACAACCCCGGGGTGAAGGTGCCCGCATTGAAGAAGCCGGAGATGAACGTCCCGGAACTGTTGACGAAGCCCGACATGAAGCCGGGGTTGATGCCCTCGGGGCCGGTGTTGCGAAAGCCCGAACTAAACGAACCGGCATTCAGGAAACCGGATCCGAAGTTTCCGTGGTTCTCGAAGCCCGAAGAGCTCACGGTGCCGCCCTTTATGTTGTCGCCGGAATCGAAGCCCGAGTTACCGACGCCCTGGTTAAAGGCGCCCGATTGGTTGACGCCCCCTTTACCGAAGGGGCCATCGAAATCATTGGAGAAGCCCGAGTTCACCACCGGCTGATCAAAGGGACTGAACGCGCCGGTATTGAGGTTGCCCGCATTGAGGATGCCGGTATTCGTACCACCGGAGTTTGCGTAGCCCGTATTGATGCTGCCCGAGTTCCAGTCGCCGGTGTTGGTGCTGCCGCCGTTGAAGCTACCGAAGTTGGCGGTGCCGGCGTTGAAGAAGCCGGTGTTGGTGTCACCGGAGTTGAACAGGCCGGTGTTGGTGTCACCGGAGTTGAACAGACCGGTGCTGGTGTCACCGGAGTTGAACAGGCCCGTGTTGGTGTGACCCGCGTTGAAGTAGCCGGTGTTGGTGGAACCCGAGTTTCCCCAGCCGGTGTTGAGTGTCCCCGAGCTCCCGACACCCGAATTGAACTCCCCCGAGGTGAAAAATTCCGTGCTCAGCGGCCCAACTCCCAAGCCCGAGTTCGCGATGCCGATGTTCTTGTCGCCGGAGTTGAAGAAACCGACATTGTCGTTGCCGGAGTTGAACAGGCCGATATTTCCGTGGCCACTGTTGAGCGCACCGAAGTTGATGCCGATCTGGTTGTCGCCGGTCAGCCCGATACCAATGTTGTTGCTGCCGTTGTTTCCGAAGCCGAGGTTATGGCTACCCAGGTTCCCCCAGCCGACGTTGGCGTCACCGAGGTTGCCGCTGCCGAAGTTTGCCGATCCCGTGTTCCCGCTGCCGAGGTTGGTGCTGCCGGTGTTGCCCAAACCGAAGTTGGAGTTGCCGGTGTTTCCGCTGCCCAAGTTGGCGCTGCCGCTGTTCCCGGAGCCGAAGTTGTGGCTGCCGATGTTCCCGCTGCCCAGGTTCAGGTCGCCGATGTTGCCGAAGCCGAAGTTTGTGTCGCCCTTGTTCCCACTGCCCAGGTTGAGCATGCCCAGATTGCCGCTACCCAGGTTGGCGTCACCGAGGTTTCCGCTGCCCAGGTTGAAGCTGGCCGAAAGCGGGGTCGTCGAGTCTCCGTTACCCGAGTTGCCGTTCCCGCTGCCCAGGTTGAGCTCGCCGAAGTTGCCCAGACCCAGATTGCCCGCGCCCGTGTTGCCGCTGCCCAGGTTGAGGTCGCCGACGTTACCGATACCCAGGTTGAGGGAGCCGATGTTGCCCGGGGTGAAGTTGAGGACGCCAATATGGTCGGGCAACGGTATGACGATGCCCTCCGACGTCAGCTCCCAGGGGGTCAACTGCGCGACCGCCGCCGAGGCGCCGGTGTAGTAGCCAGACATCGCGGACACGTCCTGGGCCCACATCTCCTCGTAGTTGGCCTCGACCGCGGCAATCGCCGGTGCGTTCTGACCGAACAGATTCGATACCACCAACGACACCAGCTGGGTGCGGTTGGCCGCCACCTGCAACGGATGCACGATCGCAGCCCGCGCCGCATCGAACACCGCGGCAACACCATTGGCTTGCGCCGACACCTGCCCAGCTTGTGCGGCCGTCGCGGATAGATGCGCCGCGTACGCCTGCGCCACACCCGTCATCGCCTGCGCCGCCGCGCCCTGCCAGAACTGACCCGTGAGCCCCGAGGTCAGCGAAGCAAAGCCGGCCGCCGCCGACTGCAGTTCCGCGGACAACTCGCTCCACCCTCGAGCCGCCAGCAGCATCGGCTCGGAGCCCGCACCGGCGAACATCAACACCGAATTGATCTCAGGTGGCATGACCGAAAAATTCATCACAACATCCCCTTCCGGCCGCAACCATCGGCGACCGCCCGCCCAGTTATTGCGACGGAGTCTACATAGATGTCGATTATCGGGAATAACTTTGAGCCACTTGATAATTCATAGTTGGATGAGATATTCAACGACCTGCTAGAAGCGAAATAAATTGTCGCTTCGATTATTTCATAACGCGATGAAATGTCGCCAACACTCTATTTGGTGAAATTAACCGGAGTTCTTGATAATTCATGGTGCGTTGAAATACGCACAAGGTGCGAACGCTACCGATTGCCAAGGCGGCGCACCGGCGACGCCGGTGGCCACTTCGGGTTGGGCATGCACACGACACGATCGCGACAGTCCGCCCGGTCGACATCAGCGGAAATCGGGTGGGCGCTCGGCAACCTGCGTGTCAGTTGTGAAAGATGGTGGTCCCGACGCCGCTGGGGCTGTTCGAGATGTATATCGCCTGCTGCCCGAAGGGGAGATATCCGGTATTCATCGAGGTTCCCGAGGTCACCGTTGGGCCGTTGGTCGCCGTCGTCGTGTACGAGTACAGCAGTGTGGAGCCGTCACTGGTATACACCGAAATGGTTGTCCCGGCTGGCACGGTTCCAGAGACCTGACCGGTTCCGAGCACCGATGACGGAATAGTCCCGTCCACACCACCGGAGTCGATGACCGCGGTAATGGGTTGCAGCGGACCGCCATTGACCTGTACCAGCAGCGGGGTAATCGGCGCACCCGGAACCGAGATGCCCGAGGGTAGTGAATTGGGGCCGAACTGCAGCTCACCCTGGGGCGCGTTGACGAGCACGCCCTCGTCGAGTTGGCCCGGCAACGCCGTAGTAGGACTGCTGATCCCCGGGCCCCCGGCGTTGGGCCCAACGCCCAGCGTGCCATGTGCCAAACCGAACATGCCCACGCCGAAAACGGGTTGTAGGACTGGGCTCAGCGCAATGATCAGTAGGCTGTTCAGAGTAGTCGGGAAGGGCAGGACGGCGACCTCAACCGGCGTCGGCGCGCTAACGGCGCCGTTGCCGAAATCCACCGTCGTGTTGAACCTGATGGTGACGAAGTCCAGACCCGAGGCGTAGCTAGCGATGCCAATGCCGGTGGGCCAGCCCAGGTTCTGGAACCCGACCGCCCAGAACGGGATGACGAGGCCCCTGGATCCGGTGTCAACCAGCACGGGCACGCTCGGTCCCCCGTTCACCGAGACGTTGACGTTCGGCGAAGTCAGACCGTAACCTTCGGCGACGTCCAACGGGACGGTGACGTTCACCGGTGAACCAACACCAGCGGCCCCGTTCTGCCCAAACAACCAGCCGCCGAGGCCTCCTGCCCCACCGGCCGCGTTGGTGCCGCCGGCACCCCCATCGCCGCCATTGCCGATCAGGACCGCCCTGCCTCCCGGCCCGCCGACGGTAGCGGGCCCGCTTGCTGCGGCTCCCGCCTGCCCACCGCGCCCGCCGTCACCGATCAGCCAGCCGCCGCGACCGCCGGCCCCGCCATTTGCGCCAGCACCGCCGGCACCACCGTCGCCCCCGTTGCCGATCAGCCCCGCCGCGCCGCCGGCCCCACCGGCGACCCCTGCCGTCGTCTGCGAATAACCAGTTCCACCGTCGCCGATCAGCAGCCCGCCCGCCCCGCCGTTGGGATCGGCGGCCGTCCCACTTGTTCCATTGCCGATCAGCGGGCGCCCCAAGAGGGCTCGAGTCGGCGCATTGATCACGCCCAACAGGTCTTGCTCGACGGCCTGCAGCGGCGCGGCATCCACCTGCGCGCTGATCGCCTGATAGTCCCGGACATAGCCGACCGCGGCCGCCTCAGCCTCCGCATACGCCCCCGCCCCGGCCCCCAACGCCCGCGCGAACCGCTGCTCAAACTCCGCCCACTGCCCACACACCGCCTGATACTCGCGACCAAACCCCCCAAACAACGCCGCAATCGCCACCGACACCTCATCACCGGCAGCCGCCGTCACCGACGTCGTCGCCCCCGCCGCCGCCGCATTAGCCGCACCCACCACCGACCCAATCCCGGCCACATCCGTTGCCGCGGCCGCCACCCACTCCGGAACCACACTCACAAACGACACAACACCCACCGCCCATCCACCCAAAGGCAAAGACCCGACCCGCACCCAACCGGTCCAAACACGCTATAACCGCAGGTCAGCGATGCATCCGTAGAAAAATCAGATCGTCAAAAGTTGAGTAGCACCGCTCCCGCACGCCGCCCACCAGCGTCTTAGCCACCCCAACCCGATCTGCACAAACAACCACCGGCAACCACCAAACCCGTCTCAACACCGAGACAGACCCACAAACACCCCAACCATCACCCGCACCCCGGTCCCACCACACCCCAACTCATGCACTCGGGTGTCTGGGGTTGCGGTCTTCGATAATGTCGCCACTCGGATCAGCGGCCGCCTATGGGGGCTTCGGGGGAACGGGCAGTCCCGCGGTGGCCGTCATGGCGATCGCCGCTACCGACACTTGGGTCGCGCGTCCGCTCACGACCGCCTAACGGTCGAAGCCACAACAGCGCGATTGCAGCGGGCACTTGCCGTACCCGCCAAAAGCGGAAGCCACGCGGGCAGCGGTGCAGCTACCAGCGTGGCTTCCGTTGAGTGTCAGTAGCGGTAGTGGTCGGGCTTGTAGGGGCCTTCGACGTCCACGCCGAGGTATTCGGCCTGGTCCTTGGTGAGCTTGGTCAGGCGACCGCCAAGGGCTTCGACGTGGATGCGCGCCACCTTCTCGTCGAGGTGCTTGGGCAGCCGGTAGACCTCGTTGTCGTATTCGTCGTTCTTGGTCCACAGCTCGATCTGGGCGATCGTCTGGTTGGCGAAGCTGTTGCTCATCACGAAGGAGGGGTGCCCGGTGGCGTTGCCCAGGTTCAGCAGACGGCCCTCGGACAGCACGATGATCGAGCGACCGGTGTCGCCGAAGGTCCACAGATCGACCTGCGGCTTGATGTTGGTGCGCGTGGCTCCGGAACGCTCCAGGCCGGCCATGTCGATCTCGTTGTCGAAGTGGCCGATGTTGCCCAGGATCGAATGATCCTTCATCGCCTTGATGTGCTCGAGCATGATGATGTCTTTGTTACCGGTCGATGTGACGACGATGTCGGCGTCGCCGATGGCGTCCTCGACGGTAACCACGTCGAAGCCCTCCATCATGGCCTGCAACGCGTTGATCGGGTCGATCTCGGTGACCGAGACGCGGGCACCCTGGCCCTTCATCGCCTCCGCACAACCCTTGCCGACGTCACCGTAACCACAGATCAACACCTTCTTGCCACCGATCAGCGCATCGGTGCCGCGGTTGATGCCGTCGATCAACGAGTGCCGGGTGCCGTACTTGTTGTCGAACTTGGACTTGGTGACCGAGTCGTTGACGTTGATCGCCGGGAAGGCCAGATCCCCGGCCGCGGCGAATTGGTAAAGCCGCAGCACGCCGGTGGTGGTCTCCTCGGTGACGCCCTTGACCGACTCCGCGATCTTGGTCCACTTGCCCTTGTCGGTCTCGAAGCGGCTGCGCAGCAGGCCCAGGAAGACCTTCCACTCGGCCGAGTCGTCTTCCTCGGCCGGAGGCACCACACCGGCCTTCTCGTACTGCATCCCGCGCAGCACCAGCATGGTGGCATCGCCACCGTCGTCGAGGATCATGTTCGCCGGCTTGTCCGAGTCGGGCCACGTCAGCATCTGCTCGGCGCACCACCAGTACTCTTCAAGCGATTCGCCCTTCCAGGCGAACACCGGGACGCCCTTGGGCTCCTCGGGGGTGCCATGCGGGCCGACGACAACGGCGGCCGCCGCATGGTCTTGGGTCGAGAAGATGTTGCATGACGCCCAACGAACTTCGGCGCCTAGCGCGGTGAGGGTTTCAATCAACACCGCGGTCTGGACGGTCATGTGCAGCGAACCCGAGATACGGGCACCTTTGAGAGGTTGCACCTCGGCGTACTCGCGGCGCAGCGACATCAGGCCGGGCATCTCGTGCTCAGCGATCCGCAGTTCTTTGCGCCCGAAATCCGCTAGCGACAAATCGGCAATCTTGAAATCGATGCCGTTCTTCGTGTCGGCAGATAGCGAAGTTTCGGTAGTCGTCATACGGGTTACATCCTTACTTAGGGGACCTATGAAAAACTGAGCAGACTACTTTGGCTATAAATGCTCTCGCGCCACTGTATCCCTCGGCCCCCAAGCCGCGCAGGTCAGGGGACGTTAATCACACCATGACGCTCGGCGAACGGGGTCATCAGCCTAGCCAGATCCGCCGCCACATTGTGGTCGGCCTCCGGCGGCATCGACACATAACTCAACGACAGACGTACGATCGCCCGCGCCAGCACATTGGCGTCGTCGTCGCTGGTCGCCACCCAGGTCTGGGTGAAGGCCGTCGCCAGTCGAGCCGAGGCACGCGTGATGATCGGCGCGCTGTCGGTGGTGATGAGCTGTAGCAGGTCGGGCTTGGCCACCCCGGTCAGCAGCGAGATCACCAGCGGGTCGGCCGCCGACTCACCGAAGAATGACCGAAAGCCCTGCAGGAACGCCTCGTAGATGTTGCCGACGTTGGCGTCCAGGGCGGCATGCACCTTGTCGACCAGGCGGTCGGCCAGACGCAATGCGTAGCCCTGGGCAAGGCCTTGCCGCGAGCCGAACTCGTTGTAGATGGTCTGGCGGCTGATGCCCGCGGACCGGGCAACGTCGGACAAGGTGATCGCCGACCAGTCGCGGGTCAACAGCAGATCACGCATGGCATCCAGGACCGAATCACGCAGCAGGACGCGGGAGGCTTCGGCGTAGGGAACGCGCTTCACAGGGCCGACGATATCTCTTTTGGCGAAGGAGTTGGTGTCGATCACGGTCGAGCCACCTCCACCATCACGAAGTCCGCCTTTGCCGCACCGCAGTCGGGGCAACTCCAGTCCTCCGGGATGTCGTCCCATCTGGTGCCGGGTGCGATACCGTCTTCCGGCCAGCCCAACGCTTCGTCGTACTCGAAGCCGCATTGGACGCACTGATACAACTTGTAGTCACTCACTTACTTGCCTCCCATCCTTTCGAAATCAACTTTCTCGCGCACTGAGCAGTCCGGACAGCACCAGTCGTCGGGAATCTGGTCCCACCGGGTGCCGGCCGGAAACCCTTCCCGCGGATCGCCTTTGCCCTCGTCATAGGTGTAATCGCAGACGGGACACCGGTAGGCGGTCATCACCCGATGCCTTGGTGCGAAGCCCCGTAGCGGGCCAGCATCTTGTCCCGCACCCGGGGGTGCAGGTTGACCTTGGTGATGTCACCGCCGTAGTGCTCGAGCACACGGTGGTCCATCACTTTGCGCCACAGCGGCGGGAAGTAGGTGAGCGAGATCATCGACGCGTACCCGCTGGGCAGGTTGGGAGCGCCGTCCATGCTGCGCAGCGTTTGGTACCGACGGGTGGGGTTGGCGTGGTGGTCGCTGTGTCGCTGCAGGTGGTAGAGGAACAGGTTGGTGACGATGTGGTCGGAGTTCCAGCTGTGCACCGGCGCGCAACGCTCATAACGGCCGTTGGAGGTCGGCTGCCGCAGCAGCCCGTAGTGCTCGAGGTAGTTGACCGCTTCCAGCAGGCAGAAGCCGAACACCGCCTGGATGATCACGAAGGGAATCAGCCCCAGCCCGAAGACCGCGATCAGCACGCCCCACAGCAGCACTGACATCGCCCAGGCGTTGAGCACGTCGTTGGACGGATAGGTCTTGGGGTTCCAGGGGCTGCGCCCCTGCCGGCGCAGCCGTTGTGCCTCCAGCCCGATCGCCGAACGGAGGCTGCCGAAAACGGTGCGGGGCAGAAATTCCCAGAAGGTCTCCCCGAAGCGCGCCGATGCCGGGTCTTCCGGTGTGGAGACGCGCACGTGGTGGCCCCGGTTGTGCTCGATGTAGAAGTGGCCGTAGCCGGTCTGCGCCAGGGTGATCTTGGACAGCCAGCGTTCCAGCGAATCCTTCTTGTGCCCCATCTCGTGGGCGGTGTTGATGCCGACGCCGCCGAGAACCCCGACCGACAACGCCACACCGATCTTCCCCAACCAGTTCAAGCCGCCGTCAAAACCAAGCCAGCCGAGGTCCGAGGCGGTGAACAGGTAGGCCCCCAGCACCACGCTGAGGTACTGGAACGGGATGTAGATGTAGGTGCAGTAGCGGTAGTACTTGTCGTTTTCCAGCCGCTCCATCACCTCGTCCGGCGGGTTCTGCCCGTCGGGCCCGAACCCCAGGTCGAGCAGCGGCAGCAGGATGTAGACGAGCATGGGGCCCACCCACAGGGGCACCTGGGCGGCGAGGTGCCAGCCAAAGTGATTCAGCCCCCAGACGATCGGCAAGACCACGAACAGCGCGGTGGGGGCGATGAGCCCCATGAGCCAGAGATAGCGCTTCTTGTCTCGCCATTCGGTTTCCGGCGCATCAGGTACGTCGGACCTGAACTGTGTGGTCATATGCCAAACCTCCTCGTGAGTCACACCACGTAGGTTTGGACAATACGCACCTATTCGTCAGCTGTCTAGACACAGCTGCCTATTTTGTCCAGTTAATTATCAAACGATTATTATTTGTCCATCGCGGCTTCGGCCAGCTGCCGACGACCCACCATCGAGTGCTTGCGCCCGTACCCGACGTAGATCACGGTGCCCACCAACAACCAGACGCCGAATCGGATCCATGTCAGGGCCGTCAGGTTCAGCATCAACCAAAGGCACGCGCAGAGCGAGGCGATGGGCAGCACTGGCACCCAGGGCGCGCGGAACCCACGCTCCAGGTCAGGCCGTTTCTTGCGCAATACGATCACGCCGGCCGAAACGAGGACGAACGCAAACAGCGTGCCGACGTTGACCATCTCTTCAAGCTTGGTGATCGGGAACACCGATGCCGTCGCACCCACCACCACCGCCACCAGCACGGTGATCCGAACCGGGGTGCCGCGTGCCCCGGTCTTGGCCAACTGGCGCGGCAGCAGTCCGTCGCGCGCCATCGCGAACAACACCCGGCACTGCCCCAACATCAGCACCATCACCACGGTGGTCAATCCGGCCAGCGCACCCACCGAGATGATGCCGCTGGCCCAATACACACCGTTGGCCTTGAATGCCGTGGCCAAGTTCGCGTGTCCGCCGCCGGAGACCGTGCGTAGCTGGGTATAGGAGACCATTCCGGACAATACGATCGAAACGGCCACGTACAGCAGGGTGACAACACCGAGCGACACCAGAATTCCCCGCGGGACATCGCGTTGGGGATGTTTGGTCTCCTCTGCCATGGTGGCCACGATGTCGAAACCGATGAACGCGAAGAAGACGATCGAGGCCCCGGCCAACACGCCATACCAGCCGTAATGACTGCCCGGAGCACCGGTAAGCAGTGACAGCAAAGACTGATCGGCGCCTCTGCCCTGTGGCCCGGCTTCGGGTTCAGGAATGAACGGCGAATAGTTGGCGGCCTTGACGTAGAACGCCCCGACCACCACGACCAAGATCACGACCGCCACCTTGATGGTGGTGACCACGGCGGAAAACCTCGAGGACAATTTGGTGCCGTAGGCAACCAGCAGCGACACGATGGAAACGATCAGCAACGCACCCCAGTCGAGGCGTATCGATCCGAAATCGGCGGTGCCACCGGAGAATCCGAATACGGTGCCGAGGTAGCTGGACCAGCCCTTGGCGACCACCGCCGCGCCGATGGCCAATTCCAGCACCAGGTTCCAGCCGATCACCCACGCCAAAAACTCACCGAAAGTGGCGTAGGAGAACGTATAAGCGCTCCCCGCCACCGGCAGCGTCGAGGCGAATTCGGCATAGCACAGGGCCGCCAGCGCGCAGGTGCCCGCGGCGATCAGAAACGATATCCAGATGGCCGGGCCGGTGATGTCACCCGCGGTCGACGCCGTAACCGTGAAAATACCCGCCCCGATCACCACCGAGACACCAAAGACCACCAAATCACGCCAGGTGAGGTCCTTGCGCAGCCGTGTCTCCGGCTCGTCGGTGTCGGCGATTGACTGTTCTACCGACTTCGTGCGCAAACGACCGGCCATCAATTTGTCCCTCTCATCAACGGATGTGAACGCACAGTACTGGGTACGCTTCCGGGATGGGCGCGAGCGTAGAGAAGCGCGCCGTAAATCCCGCCGAACACGCGACCGTAATCGGCGCCAGTATCGGTGGTTTGTGCGCCGCGCGGGTGCTATCCGATTTCTATTCCAAGGTCATTGTCTGCGAACGCGACGACTTACCGAGCACGCCATCCGGGCGCGGCACGGTTCCTCAGGACCAGCACCTACACCTGCTGATGGCCCGCGGCGCGGCGGAGTTGGACACCCTGTTTCCGGGACTGCTGACCGACCTGGTGGCCGCGGGGGTGCCCATCCTCGACAACCGTCCGGATTGCATCCATCTCGGTGCCGCGGGCCATGTCCTGGGCACCGGCGCAAAGCTGCGCAAGCAATACACCGCCTATCTGCCGAGCCGGCCGCACCTGGAATGGCAGCTGCGACGACGGGTGCTTGCCCTCGGCAACGTCGAAATCCGGCAGCGCAAGGTTCGTGAGCCGCACTTCGATCCGGTACGCCAGCGGGTTACCGGACTGCTGCTCGATGACCACGACGGCGGTCCAGAACTGATCGCCAGCGGCCTGGTAATCGACGCGGCCGGACGCGGCACCCGGTTGCCGGTGTGGTTGACCCAATGGGGATATCAGCGCCCACCGGAGGAAACCGTGGACATCGGCATCAACTACGCCAGCCAGCGGCTCCGTATCCCGGACGGCCTGATGCGGGAAAAGATCGTGGTCACCGGTGTCGGACCAGGACAATCACTGGGGTTGGGCATGTTGTGCAACGAGGACGGCAGCTGGATCTTGACGACCTTCGGGGTGGCCAAGGTCAAGCCGCCCTCGACGTTCGGCGAGATGCGCGAACTCGCCTACCGGCTGCTCCCCAGCAGATTCGTTGCCGCGCTGGCGGCGGCCGGACCCATCGGCGAACCGGTGTTTCACGCATTTCCGGCCAGCAGGTGGCGCCGCTACGACAAGCTGAGCCGCTTCCCGGCCGGAATCGTGGCGTTGGGGGATGCGGTGGCCAGCTTCAACCCCACCTTCGGGCAGGGCATGACCATGGCGTCGCTGCAAGCCGGTCATCTGCGCCGGGCCCTGCAATCCCACCCCGCCGAACCGGCGAACGAATTCAACCGGGCGACCGCCAAGACCATCCGACCGGTGTGGACGATGAACGCACTCACCGACCTTTGCTTCCAACACGCCGAGGGGCGGATGCCGCGGTGGTACCGGCCGGTCGGGGGGCTCTACGACCAATTCCTCGGTGCCGCCGAAACCGATCCCGTTCTCGCCGAATGGTTCTTGCGCCGGATCTCGCTGCTCGACAGTCTCTACATGGTGCCGTCGCCACTGATCATCGGCCGCGCCGTCGCACACAACGCGCGGATGTGGCTTCGGCAGCGCCGGCCGAAACCATCGGCCACATCACGGTAGTTACGGCATGGCAATGGGTACCCTGCGCAGATGAGGGGGACCTTGAGCACTTCGAATAACCATGCGCTGGTCATCGGGGCAAGCATCGCGGGGCTCTGCGCGGCACGGGTGCTCTCGGATTTTTTCCACCGAGTGACTCTCATCGAGCGCGACGAGTTACCCAGCGCGCCACACGGTCGTGCGACCGTTCCGCAGGACCGCCACCTGCACATGTTGATGGCCCGTGGGGCAAACGAATTCGAGAACCTGTTCCCCGGCCTGCTGACCGACATGGTGGCCGCGGGCGTGCCCATGTTGGAGAACCGGCCGGACTGCATCTACTTCGCCGCCGCGGGCCACGCCCTGGGCACGGGTCACACCCTGCGCAAAGAATTCACCGCCTACGTACCCAGTCGGCCACATCTGGAGTGGCAGCTGCGCCGGCGAGTGCTCGAACTCGACAACGTCGAAATCGTGCGGGGGCTTGTCATCGAGCCCCGTTTCGAACCGACGACCCAGACAGTGTGCGGGGTGCTGGTCGCACCCCCCGACGACGATGGTGCTGAGCCACAGTTTCTGGCCGCCGACCTCGTGGTCGACGCGGCAGGCCGGGGTACCCGCCTACCGGTTTGGTTGAGCAAGTGGGGGTATCAGCGCCCCGCCGAACAAAGCATGGACATCGGCATCAACTACGCGAGTCAACAGCTACGCATCCCCGACGGCCTGATCCAGGAAAAAGTGGTGGTAGCCGGTGTCGCACATGACCGCTCGCTTGGGCTTGGGATGCTGTGCTACGAGGACGGCACCTGGGTCATGACCACCTTCGGAGTCGCCGGCGCCAAGCCACCGCCGACCTTCGGCGAGATGCGCGCGCTCGCCGAGCGGCTGCTCCCGGCCCGATTCAACGCCGCGCTGGCACAGTCCGAACCCATCGGGGCCCCGATGTTTCACGCCTTCCCCGCCAGCAAGTGGCGCCGCTACGACAACCTGGACCGCTTCCCGGCCGGGATAGTGCCGTTCGGTGACGCGGTGGCCAGTTTCAATCCCACCTTCGGGCAGGGCATGACGATGACATCGCTACAAGCCGGTCATCTGCGCCGTGCGCTGCAATCCCCGCACGGTGACCTGGCCACCCAACTGAATCGGGCCACCGCCAAAACGACCTACCCGGTGTGGACGATGAACGCTATCGGCGACATCAGCTTCCACCATGGCCTCACGCAGTCGCCACCGGCCTGGTGGCGGCCGGCCGGGGCCCTGTTCGATCAGTTCCTCGGGGCCGCCGAAACCGATCCCGTTCTCGCCGAATGGTTTCTGCGCAGGTTCTCATTGCTGGACAGCCTCTACATCGTCCCGCCACCGCGGCTGATCGGTCGCACCATCGCCCACAATGTAGGACTGTGGTTGCGCGAACGGCGGCAATCGGCCAGCAGCCGCGGCCGAACCCTCACAGCCCCACGGTCGCCCTGAACAGCTTGGTGGGCTCCTGGGCAAGCAACCGGATCGGGCCGTCGTCAGCCGCCACCCAAGCGGCATTACCGTGTTCGAGCGTCAGCGACTGAGACTTCCCATGCACCACCGTGGAACCCTCGGTGCACAACAAGATCTGCGGTCCCTCGTGGCTCGAGGATGCGTCGATCTCATGGCCGAGGTAGTCGCCGTCGAGCACCAGCAGCGCGACCGCGAACTCGTCGGTCGGGGTTTCATACACCAGTTCCGGGCCTTCCCGGCGAACCGGCGGCCGCAGGTCGGAAGCGGCAGTCGGAGCGAAGTCGAGCACCCGCAGCAGTTCGGGGACATCCACGTGCTTCGGAGTCAGTCCGCCGCGTAATACGTTGTCGGAGTTGGCCATTACCTCAAGCGCAAAACCGCGAAGGTACGCATGCAGATTGCCGGCCGGCAAGAAGATGGCCTCCCCGGGGGCCAGGCTGATGCGGTTGAGCAGCAACGCCGCCAGCACTCCGGCGTCACCGGGATAACGCTCACCGAGTTCGAGCACCGTCTTGGCTTCGGCAACGAATTCTGTCGCACCGGAGCTGACGTAGTGGATGGCGCCGTCGAGCACGGCCGGCACCAGCACGTCGATGTCGGGCTGGGGAGCGGTGATCCAAGTGGTGAACAGGGCACGCAGGCCATCGGCGTCGGACTGGTCAAAGAGCAAGTCGATAAACGGGTCGAGATCCGACACCGCCAGCGCCTGCAGGAGTTCGCGGGTACGGGCCGCCTGACGGAATCCGGCCAACGCCTCAAAGGGCTGCAACGCCACCAGCAGTTCCGGCTTGTGGCTGGTGTCGCGGTAGTTGCGCACGGGTGAGGACACCGGGATGCCCATTCGTTCCTCACGCAGATATCCCTCGACGGCTTGCTCGGCACTCGGGTGGGCCTGCAGCGACAGCGGTTCGTCGGCGGCCAGCACCTTGACCAGAAACGGGAGCACGTCACCGAACCGGGCTCGTGCGCCGGGCCCAAGCTGTCCCTCCGGATCTGCGGACAGCGTCTCGAGCAGCGAGCTCTCGCCGCCATCGGTCTCCAGCCAGGCCGGGTCGCCGGGGTGCGCGCCGAACCAGAGTTCGGCCTCAGGATGAGCGGCGGGTACCGGCCGACCGGTGAACTCGGCGATGGCGGTGCGCGATCCCCACGCGTATGTCCGTAACGCTCCGCGTAGTAGTTCCACCTTCTACCTATCCCCGCACGAGTCGCAAATACACCGCAGCCATCTCCAGGCGAACGGCCAATACTGCCAGTTGTTGTTCGGCACGGGGTGCGGCGGTCGGAGCCGGCGCACGGTCCGAGCCGGCGGGCCCGCCTGGTCCCCCTGGAACCTGTGCCGCATCCTCGGCCGCAATCAGGTCGATGTTGTCGATCCCGGCGACCCGCGCGCCGACCACTGTGCGCTCGGCGGCCAGCGTCAGTGCCAGCACTCGCATCTGCTCCGACCGCGGGCCGTCTATCTCCTCGTCGTGGAACAACGCGTCCACACCGGCGTCGTACCCGGAAGCCGCCCCGGCACGCAGCGCGACAACCGCGTCGGCCAGCCAGGTGGCAGCGGTGACCTGGTGCGCGATCCTCAGCAGCACGGAACTGCCGTGGCGGGCCAGGGCCAATGTCGCGGCACCATCGGCGGCCAGCACAATCCGGCGACCGGAGATGCGCGCGGCAAGTGCCTTGGCCGGGTTGGTGAATACCTCGCGACCGGCGCTGTTGCACAACGTCTCGGCGTCCAGGTCGTCGGCCAGCGCCGCCAGGTCGATGCGCAGCTTGGGATCCACGGTGCGCAGCACGGCCAGCCCCGCGGCCAGGTAGCGGCACAGCCCGAATTCGTCGGGGACCGACAACCGCGGTGCCAGCACCGCGGCCCGACCCGCCGCGCAATCGCGCAGTGGCCCCTCGTTGGGGGCCGCGACCACAACCCGCGCACCTCGACGCACTCCCATCGCGGCCGCCCCCACCAGCGCGGGATCTCCGGGGTCGTCGCCGGCGACGACCATCACGTCGAGCGGGCCCACCCACGGCGGCGCCTCAGTGGCGATCGTGATCGGCGCACCAACCGTCGCCCCCAGCGTTGCGGCGAGCACGTCCCCGGCGGCCTGGGCGGTGCCCCGGCCGGCCACCCAGATAACCGTACGTGGTCGGTCATCGATGTTCAGTGAGTCCAGTTCGCCTTCGTCGGACGCGGCAGCGATGGCGCGCACCTGCGCGCCGGCCGTCGATGCGGCCCGCAACAGGCCGTCTCGATCAGCAGCAATCAGGCCATCGGCATCTTCCAGATCGATCGCCTGGGTGGCCTTCACGGTCCCGCCTCTCCCCGGGGTGACTGGGCAACGATTTCCGCGCTGACCTGTTGGACCACCGCGTCGACATCCTCGGCGCTGCGGGCTTCCACATTGAGCCGCAGCAGCGGCTCGGTGTTAGAGCTGCGCAGGTTGAACCAGCTGTCGTCACCCAAATCCACCGTCACCCCATCCAGGTGGTCGATGGATACAATCCTGCTACCAAATGACTTCAAGACGCCCTCGACACACGCCGGCGCGTCAGCCACGGTGAAATTGATCTCGCCCGAGGATGCATAGCGCTGATAGTCGGCGGTCAACTCCGACAATGGTCGGCTCTGCTCACCGAGGGCCGCCAGCACGTACAGCGCGGCCAGCATTCCCGAGTCGGCGCCCCAGAAGTCGCGGAAGTAGTAGTGCGCCGAATGCTCCCCGCCGAATATCGCGCCGGTGTCGGCCATCAGGGCCTTGATATAGGAGTGGCCGACCCGCGAACGCAGCGGCGTGCCGCCGCGCTCGACGACCAGCTCGGGCACCGCGCGCGAGGTGATCACGTTGTGGATCACGGTGGCGCCGATCTCCCGACTGAGCTCGCGCGCCGCCACCAGGCTGGTCACCGTCGACGGCGAGACCGGCTCCCCACGCTCGTCCACCACGAAGCAGCGGTCGGCATCCCCGTCGAAGGCCAGCCCGATGTCGGCACCGGTTGCCACCACGAACTTCTGCAGGTCCAGCAGATTCGCCGGGTCCAGCGGGTTGGCTTCATGGTTGGGGAAGGTGCCGTCGAGCTCAAAATACAACGGCAACAGCGTGACCGAATCGATCGCACCGAGCACGGCCGGCGCGGTGTGCCCGGCCATCCCGTTACCGGCGTCCACGGCCACCCGCAGCGGTCGCAGATCCGCGGTGTTGACCAGCGAGCGCAGAAACACCCCGTAGTCCCCGAGCACATCCTTGTCGGCGATTGTTCCGGCGGTCTCGGCCACGGCGATCGCCACCGGATTGACCAGGTCCTCGCGAATGGCGTTGAGCCCGGTGTCCGCACCGACCGGCTTGGCGCCGGCCCGGCACAGCTTGATGCCGTTGTAGGCCGCCGGGTTGTGGCTGGCAGTGAACATCGCGCCCGGACAATCGAGCTGCCCGGCGGCGAAATACAGCTGGTCGGTGGATGCCAGACCGATGCGCACCACGTCGAGGCCTTGCGCGACCACCCCACTGGCGAAGGCCGCGGCCAGCGCCGGCGAGCTGTCGCGCATGTCGTAGCCAATCACCACCTGCCGCGCCCCCTCGCCGCGCATCAACCGCGCGAACGCGGCGCCGATATCGGCGCACAGGGCTTCGGTGATCTCTTCGCCTACCAGCCCTCGGACGTCATAAGCCTTGATGACACGATTGATAACCGCGGCGGGCCAAGACATGGCGGGGGCTCCTGACGACCTAGATTGGTTGGACTCTTGGCCGCCAGCCTATCGGCCCGCCGAATCAGCCGGGGACCCGAACGGTGTCGAGTTGCCGGGGCCGCCGACAGCGACCGACCGGGGCTGGGCCGAAGTCGGGCCCAGAACTAATCGGAGGGGTCGGGCAACACCCTCAGGTGTCCACGGCGCCGGCCGGAGCGATGTTCGGGTGAAGCCAGCACGCCACCGCTCGGCGCGGTGGCATGCGCTCCGGCATGACGCATCACCTGGTCAGAGAATCCGTTGTGTGCCGCACCTGTTGCACCCGCGCAGGATGCATCCGCGGTTGGGCCCTGTTCGCGCACGGCGTCGGCGAGCGCGACCAGGTCATCCTCATCCGGGTGGGTAGGCAGTGGGCCCGCATGGCGCACGAGCTCCCACCCGCGCGGGGCGGTAATTCGGCCAGCGTGACCAACACACAAGTCCCAGGAGTGTGGTTCCCGCGCGGTAGCGAGCGGACCTATTACCGCAGTCGAGTCCGAGTAGACGAACGTCAACGTGGCCACTGCATAGTGCGGACACCCGGGCCGGCAGCAGCGACGGGGTACGTTCACGAGGCAAAGGCTATCGTGCGGAAACGCCGCCGAAGGGGCGGACACGCGCATCCGCTCTAGCCACGATGTCCAACCGTTACCATCGGCGCGTGAGCGATTACCGCGGCTTCGAGCGAAGCGGTCGGCCCAGCGGCAGGCCCGCGTCGCGCCGAGCCAGACGCCGGGGTCGCGATTTGCGCGGCCCGCTGCTGCCGCCCACGGTGCCCGGCTGGCGCAGCCGCGCCGAGCGCTTCGACATGGCGGTGCTGGAGGCATACGAACCCATCGAGCGTCGTTGGCAAGATCGGTTGTCCGAACTGGACATCGCGGTCGACGAGATCCCCCGCATCGCGGCCAAGGATCCGCACAGTGTGCAGTGGCCGCCCGAAGTGATCGCCGACGGCCCCATTGCGCTTGCCCGGCTGATTCCGGCAGGAGTGGACGTCCGCGGCAACTCCACGCGGGCGCGAATTGTCTTGTTCCGCAAGCCAATAGAGCGACGGGCTAAAGACACCATCGAGCTTGGCGAACTACTGCATGAGATCTTGGTGGCCCAGGTGGCCATTCATTTGGACGTTGAACCCTCGGTCATCGATCCGACCATCGGCGACGACTAGATCGACGGTTGGCCCAGTCGCATCCGCAGTGGATCAGGTCTGGACCCCATCCGACTCAGCTCTGATCAGACGATGCCGCGCTTGAGGCGGCGGCGTTCGCGCTCGGACAGGCCGCCCCAGATGCCGAAGCGTTCGTCGTGGGCCAGTGCGTACTCCAGGCACTCGTGCCGCACCTCGCAGCCCAGACAAATCTTCTTGGCCTCCCGGGTGGAGCCACCCTTCTCCGGGAAGAAAGCCTCGGGATCGGTTTGCGCGCAAAGGGCGCGGTCCTGCCACTGGTCGGCGGGCGGGTCTACCGGCTCCGGCAGCGGTTCAGGCTCGAATGCGGCAGACGCATCGGGAACCAAACTCAAATGCGGCCGGGCAATTTCCATCGGCGACACCGTCACCGAACCGGCCGTGGTGTGCGGTGTGCCTCCCATTACGCCCCGAAGGTGCTCATAGGGCATGCCTCCGCCTCCTCACCTAATAGATAATGAATGGTTTCCCACTGTTTTGATGTACAGCCAACCCAATTCGAACTAGTGATCGAATCTCGGTCTGCGACACCGAAACCGGCCGGCCAACCGGGAAATGACACTGATGTGATTAGACACGGGTTGGGCAGCCTGGTCAAGCACTACGGCGCATTTCCATATCATCTCGTGATGAAAATTCGGCGTTTCTGTTTCAGTTGCGGTCCCGGCGTGTCGAATGGAACTCGTCACAGTACTTGCCGAAAGTCCTTCCTGGCTCGGTCACGGGTCGGTCACGATGTGCGGCGACAGACTACCCGCCCGACTAACCCCGCGTGCCTGACCCCGCCCGACCCTGCCTTAGCCAACAGGTACTGTCCTGCGTTGTGAAGCTCACCGTTCTCGTCGGCGGAGTGGGCGGCGCCCGCTTCCTACTCGGGGCGCAGCGTCTGCTCGGCCTGGGCCAGTTTGCCACACCCGACGACAACGCGCGCCACGAACTGACCGCAGTGGTCAACATCGGCGATGACGCCTGGATCCACGGGCTGCGCATCTGCCCAGACCTGGACACCTGCATGTACACCCTCGGCGGCGGCGTGGACCCCCAGCGCGGCTGGGGCCATCGAGACGAAACCTGGCATGCCAAAGAGGAACTCGCACGTTACGGCGTCCAGCCCGACTGGTTCCAGCTGGGTGATCGAGACCTGGCAACCCATTTGGTGCGCACCCAGATGCTGCGGGCCGGCTACCCGCTGGCACAGATCACCACGGCACTGTGCGATCGCTGGCAACCGGGCGCGACGTTGCTACCGGTGAGCAACGATCGTTGCGAGACACACGTTGTGGTCACCGATCCGGCCGACCAGGCGCAGCGCGCGATCCATTTCCAGGAATGGTGGGTGCGCTATCGCGCTGAACTGCCAACGCACAGCTTTGCCTTCATCGGCACCGAAACAGCTAGCGCCACAACAGAAGTCGCGGCAGCGATTGCCGACGCAGATGTCGTCATGCTGGCGCCGTCGAACCCGGTGGTCAGCATCGGGGCCATCCTTGCGGTTCCCGGCATCCGCGCCGCGCTGCGGGCCACCCGCGCCCCGATCATCGGCTACTCCCCCATCATCGCCGGAAAGCCGGTGCGCGGCATGGCCGATGCCTGCCTTTCGGTGATCGGTGTGGACACCACCGCGGAGGCGGTCGGCCGGCACTACGGCGCCCGCGCCGCCACCGGTGTACTCGACTACTGGCTGGTCGCCGAGGGCGATCAGGCCGAAATCGACTCAGTCACGGTGCGATCGATACCGCTGCTGATGAGTGACCCGGAAGCGACGGCACAGATGGTGCGGGCCGGTCTCGAGCTTGCAGGCGTGACGGTGTGAGCGGTCCTGCGCTACCGCCGACGGGCGAACACGGCACGGCATCGGCTATCGAGATCTTGCCGGTCGAGGACCTGCCCGAATTCCGCCCCGGTGATGAGCTCAGCACGGCCATCGCCACGGCCGCACCGTGGTTGCGCGACGGCGACGTAGTCGTGGTCACCAGCAAAGTGGTGTCCAAGTGCGAGGGCCGGTTGGTGACCGCACCTGCCGATGAAGAAGCCCGAGATCAGCTGCGCCGCAAGTTGGTCGACGACGAAGCGGTGCGGGTACTCGCGCGCAAGGGCCGCACCCTGATCACCGAGAGCCGGCTCGGACTGGTCCAGGCTGCCGCCGGCGTGGACGGCTCCAACGTGGATCGATCTGAATTGGCATTGCTGCCAGTCGATCCCGACGCCAGTGCGGCGGCTCTGCGTACCGGCCTGCGGGAGCGGCTCGGTGTCACCGTCGCCGTGGTCATTACCGACACCATGGGCCGCGCCTGGCGCAACGGCCAGATCGACGCCGCGGTCGGCGCCGCCGGCGTCTCGGTACTGCACAACTATTCGGGCGCCACCGACCGGCATGGCAACGAGTTGATCGTCACCGAGATCGCGGTCGCCGACGAAATCGCCGCCGCGGCGGATCTGGTCAAGGGCAAACTGACCGCGATGCCAGTGGCCGTGGTGCGCGGGCTGCCGGTGCGCGACGACGGCTCAACCGCCCGGAATCTGGTACGTCCGGGCGAGGAAGACTTGTTCTGGCTGGGCACCGCCGAAGCCATCGAGCTGGGCCACCAACAAGCCCAACTGATGCGCCGGTCGATCCGGCAGTTCGCTGACGAGCCGGTCCCCCCGCAGCTGCTGGAGGCCGCCGTCGCAGAAGCGCTCACCGCTCCGGCGCCACACCACACCCGCCCGGTGCGGTTCGTCTGGCTGCAATCCCATGCCACCCGAATTGCGTTGCTCGACGCCATGAAAGACAAGTGGCGCCACGACCTCGCCGGCGACGGCAGGTCGGCTGATTCGATCGAACGCCGAGTCGCGCGCGGTCAGATTCTCTACGATGCGCCCGAGGTCGTGATTCCGATGCTGGTCCCCGACGGCGCGCACACCTACCCCGACGGGGCCCGCACCCAAGCCGAGCACACTATGTTCACCGTCGCGGTGGGAGCGGCCGTGCAGGCCCTGCTGGTGGCTTTGGCGGTGCGCGGGCTGGGCAGTTGCTGGATCGGCTCCACGATCTTTGCCGCCGACCTGGTGCGCGCACAGTTGCAGCTGCCCGCCGACTGGGAGCCATTGGGCGCCATCGCGATCGGCTACGCGCAGCAGCCGGCCGAGTTACGCGACCCGGTGCACCCCCGGGACCTGCTGATCCGCAAGTGAGCCGACGACTGCGACGATACTTGGCGCAATGAAGACGTTCGCGGGCAAGACCGCCGCGTCTGCTGACAAGGTCCGCGGCGGCTACTACACCCCGGCGCCGGTAGCCCGATTTCTGGCGCGCTGGGTCGGCCGGGCCGGGGCGAAGATCCTGGAGCCATCGTGCGGCGACGGCCGGATCCTGGCCGAGCTGGCCGCGGCCAGTGGCAGCGCCCGGGGTGTGGAGCTCATCGCGGACGAAGCGGCCAAGGCTCGACGGTTCGCGCCCGTCGACAATACGAACCTGTTCACCTGGCTGGACGAGTCAGCGACCGGCCGCTGGGACGGGGTGGCCGGCAACCCGCCCTACATCAGGTTCGGAAACTGGCCGGCCGACCAACGAGACCCGGCTTTGGAACTCATGCGACAGGTCGGACTGAACCCCACCAGATTGACCAACGCATGGGTACCGTTCGTTGTGGCGAGCACCATCGTGGTGCGCGACGGCGGACGAGTGGGTCTGGTGCTACCCGCCGAACTGCTTCAGGTCGGCTACGCCGGTCAATTACGCGAATTCTTGCTGGACCGGTTCCGGGAAATCACCTTGGTGACCTTCGACCGGTTGGTATTCGATGGAGTCTTGCAGGAAGTTGTTTTGTTCTGTGGTGTCGTAGGCAGTGACGCCGCGCAGATCCGCACGGTCAACCTCGGCGACGCCGACGCGCTTGCGACCGCTGATCTTGACGTCGAGCCCGCGGCCGCGCTGCTGCACGAAAATGAGAAGTGGACAAAATACTTTCTTGACCCCCGTCAAATTCAGACAATGCGGGCGCTCAAACAATGCGATGCGCTGATCCGGCTGGGCGCGGTGGCCGATGTGAATGTGGGCATCGTGACGGGCCGCAACAGCTTCTTCACTTTCACCGACACCGTGGCCCACCAATTGGGGCTGGCGGCACATTGCGTGCCGCTGGTTTCCCGCAGCGCGCAGTTGCGTGGTCTGGTCTACGACCCGAACTGCCGGGCAAGCGATATCGCCGCCGATCATCGGACCTGGTTGCTCGACGCTCCCGCCGATCCGGCCGACCCAGCGCTGATCGCGCACATCGACGCCGGCGAGGCGGCTGGTGTCCACCTGGGCTACAAGTGCTCGATCCGCAAGCCGTGGTGGAGCACACCGTCGCTGTGGGTCCCAGATTTGTTCATGCTGCGCCAAATCCATCGGACGCCGCGTCTGAGCGTCAATTCCGCGGCGGCAACCAGCACCGACACGGTGCATCGAGTCCGGATCAAGACGGCAGGGCCCCGGGTCGACCCGACGGCCCTGGCCGTGGCGTTCCACAACAGCGTGACATTCGCCTTCGCCGAGATCATGGGCCGCAGCTACGGAGGAGGCATCTTGGAACTGGAACCCCGTGAGGCCGAGCTACTTCCGATTCCCCCGCCTACCCATGCCGGTGCCGAGCTGGCCACCGATCTGGACCTGCTGCTCAAGGCCGATGAGATCGACAAGGCGCTGGACCTGGTGGACCGACATGTGCTGATCGGCGAACTGGACATGGGTCCAGACGCCGTGGCGCGATGCCGCTCGGCCTGGATGACGCTGCGTGATCGCCGGATCAAACGGGGATCACGATGAAGGTTGCCCCCGTCGGTGTTCGAGAGTCCGCGATCGCGATGCTGTCGCAGTGGCGGGCCCCGGACCCGGCCCAGGACTCGCTACGTCATGCCGTGCTGGCCTTCCTGCACGCCCGCGCCGATGCGTGTCTGCGCGAGTGCGAAGCCGGTCATATCACCGCGTCGACGCTGGTGCTCGACGAGCGTGGCCACGTGCTGCTCACCCTGCATCCGCGGCTGGGCCGTTGGGTGCAGCTGGGCGGGCACTGCGAGGACGACGATGACATCGTCGCCGCGGCATTGCGGGAAGCGACCGAAGAATCCGGCATC
Source organism: Mycobacterium marinum (assembly GCF_003391395.1). Lineage (NCBI taxonomy): Bacteria > Bacillati > Actinomycetota > Actinomycetes > Mycobacteriales > Mycobacteriaceae > Mycobacterium > Mycobacterium marinum. Next base: position 1,485,122 of record NZ_CP024190.1, on the reverse strand, counting down.
GACGACCTGCTCATCGACCCCGAATTGGTGGCCGTGCATGTCCACCCGGTGACCTGCTCACTGGGAGTGCCGACACGTCATCTCGACCTGCAGTTCGTGGCGCGTGCGCCGGCCGGGGCGCAAATAACGGTAAGCGAGGAATCCGACGATCTGCAGTGGTGGCCGCCGGATGCGTTGCCGCCAGGCACCGATCACGCGCTGCGGTACCTGGTCGACCGCGCGGCGGAGAGGGCCTGACACCGACCGCAGCCTGGGCGGCCGGCGATCACACGTCCGACGAGTAGCGGATGCCGCCGTCGGGAATGGAGACGCCCGGCCAGACGCGGGCGCCGCGCAGCAACTCGCAGCGCGCGCCGATGTCGGCGCCATCGCCGATCACGCCGTCGCGGACCAGCGCACGCGGGCCGATGCGCGCGCCGAAGCCGATGATCGATCGTTCGATCACACTGCCCGCCTCGACTTTGACGCCATCGAAGATGACGGCGCCGTCCAGCCGGACACCGGGTCCGATCTCGGCGCCTCGGCCCACCACGGTGCCGCCGATCAGCACCGCGCCGGGAGCAATCGCCGCGCCGTCGTGTACCAGTTGTTCGCCACGCTGGCCCTGTAGCGCCGGGGAAGGCGCGATCCCGCGCACCAGATCCGCCGAGCCGCGCACGAAGTCCTCCGGCGTGCCCATGTCCCGCCAGTAGGTGGCATCGACGTAGCCGTAGATCTTGATGTCGGGGTCGGACAGCAACGAGGGGAACACCTCGCGTTCCACCGATACCTCACGGCCCCGGGGAATCCGGTCGATGATCTCGCGCTTGAAGACATAGCAGCCGGCGTTGATCTGGTCGGTGGGCGGATCCTGCGTCTTTTCCAAGAACGCCGTGACCCGGCCGTCCTCGGTGGGCACGCAGCCGAATGCCCGGGGGTCGCCCACCCGCACCAGGTGCAGGGTGACGTCGGCCTGATTCTGGTGGTGATAGTCGAGCAGCTGGCCCAAATCCGCACCGGAGAGCACATCGCCGTTGAACACCATCACGGTGTCGTGGTGCAGCTTTCCGGCGACGTTGACGATGCCGCCACCGGTCCCCAACGGCTTGTCTTCGGTGACGTAGTCGATCTGCAGGCCCAGCTTGGATCCGTCGCCGAACTCGGCCTCGAACACCCCGGCCTGATACGACGTGCTCAACACCACGTGTTCGATCCCCGCCGCGGCGATGCGCGAGAGCAGGTGGGTGAGAAACGGCAGCCCAGCCGTGGGCAGCATGGGCTTGGGTGCGGACAGGGTGAGCGGGCGCAGCCTGGTGCCCTTACCACCAACCAGGACCACCGCGTCGACGCCGTTGGTTGCCAAGTCAGTGCCGCCCTTCTACCAGCTTTCGGCGCGAACTGCGCACCATCAGACGGGAGCGTACCGCCAGCGATCCTCGCAAAGTCCAGCGCAATGGGGCCCGCCACCAGCCGGCATGGCGATCCGCCAGGAAAATGTAGGTGCTTCGGTGGTGTGCCGCCAGGTGATTCGCCGGATCGCGTCCGGTGGAGTGGCCTTTGTGGTGCAGCACTTCCGCCGACGGCACATAGACGCTGAGCCAGCCAGCCTGGCCCAGCCGGTCGCCGAGGTCCACGTCTTCCATATACATGAAGTAGCGCTCGTCGAAACCGCCGATCTGGCGGAACGCGGAGCGGCGCACCAATAGGCACGAACCCGATAGCCAGCCCACCGGCCGTTCGCTGGGCTCGAGGTGTTCCTGGCGATAGGCCTTGGTCCAGGGATTGCGGGGCCATACCGGCCCGAGCACCGCGTGCATACCGCCGCGGACCAGGCTGGGCAGATGGCGCGCCGACGGGTACACCGATCCATCGGGATCGCGGATCAGCGGGCCCAACGCCCCGGCCTGGGGCCAGCGCTCGACGGCCTCGAGCAGCGCGTCGATGCTGCCCGGCCCCCACTGCACGTCCGGGTTGGCCACGATCAGCCAGTCGTCTGGCTCCGGTTGTTCGGTGAGTTGGGCGACGGCCCGGTTCACCGCGGTGCCGTACCCGAGGTTGGCCCCGGTGTGGAAGATCCGCACGTTGGGGTAGCGCTCGACGGCCGCCTGAGGTGTTCCGTCGGTGGAGCCGTTGTCGGCCAGCAGCACACTTACCGGACGGTCGGTGGCCAGCGACAAAGACGCCAAGAAGCGCTCCAAGTGGGGGCCCGGCGAGTAGGTCACCGCCACGACCGGCAGGACGTCAGTCACTCGTCGAGGGTACCGGTCGACCGGCCAACGCCCGGTCCGAAGCCGCGGCCAACGCGGCGACCAGGGCACTGCGCCACGGACGCAGCGGAGTCAGGCCTGCTGCGGCCCACTGCCGCCCGCCCAGCGCGGAGTAGCCCGGCCGCACCGCCGGCCGGGGGAACTGTGCGGTGCTGACCGGGCGCACCCGCTGCGGATCGGTGCCGCATTCCTCGAACACCGCGCGGGCCAACCCGAACCGCGAGACCGCGCCCCCGTTGGCGGCGTGCAGCAGGCGCCCGCGCACGCCGGCATCGGCCACTTCCAGCAGCGCGGCCGCCAAGTCGGCCACATAGGTCGGTGACCCGGTTTGGTCGTCCACCACATCCACCGGACCCTCTCCAGCGGCCAGTCGGCGCATGATGGCGACGAAATCACTGCCCGTCCCGCCGGTATAGACCCAGGCCGACCGCACCACGACGGCATCGGGCAGGGCCGCCAGCACCGCCTGCTCACCGGCCAACTTGCTGCGCGCGTACACGCCCTGTGGCGCCGTTTTGTCGCCGGGCTCGTAGGGTTGCGGCTGCGCCCCGTCGGGCAGATCAGCGTGATCACCATCGAATACGTAGTCGGTGGAGACGTGAATCAACGCCGCACCGGCGCGCGCACAGGCCTTGGCGAGATTTTCCGGGCCGGTGGCGTTGACGGCGTAGGCGCGAGCCTCGTCACTTTCCGCGCTGTCGACGTCGGTGTAGGCAGCGCAGTTGATCACGACATCACCGGTTCCGATGATCTCCCCGGTGGCCGCGGCGTCGGTGATGTCCCATTCCGATGACGTTTTTGCCAACACATCACGGCCCGCACGCACCGCCTGGGCAGCCAAAACACCGCCGAGCTGCCCCGCTGCGCCGGTGATAACCAGCCTCTCTGACCTGCCAACCATGCGTTCGAGTCTGGCACGCCGGAGCGGGCTAACAGGAAAGCGGCTGTTACACAAGTAACCTACAGTGATGCCTGTGCAACGTGTGGTTCGTGCGGTCGCTACCGCATTGGCCGTCGTGGTCGTCCTGGGCACCGGTTTGGCGTGGACCAACGTCCGGTCCTTCGAAGGCGGCATCTTCCACATGTCCGCACCCTCGCTGGGACACGGCGCCGACGACGGAGCGATCGACATTCTGTTGGTCGGCCTCGACAGCCGTACCGATGCCCACGGCAATCCGCTGACGCCCGAGGAATTGGCGACCCTGCGGGCCGGCGACGAGGAAGCCACCAACACCGACACGATCATCCTGGTCCGGATCCCCAACAACGGGAGGTCGGCCACCGCGATATCGATCCCGCGCGATTCCTATGTCCAGGCCCCCGGCCTGGGCAAGACCAAGATCAACGGCGTCTACGGCCAGACCAGGGAGACCAAGCGGGCCGGCCTGGTCCAGGCCGGCGCCTCGGCGGCGGAAGCCGCGGCCGCGGGTACCGAGGCCGGTCGCGAGGCGCTGATCAAGACCGTTGCCGACCTCACCGGTGTCACCGTCGATCACTACGCCGAGATCGGCCTGCTGGGTTTCGCGTTGATCACCGATGCGCTCGGTGGCGTCGATGTCTGCCTCAACGGGCCCGTCTACGAACCGCTTTCGGGAGCGGATTTTCCGGCCGGGCGACAGAAACTCACCGGCCCGCAGGCACTGGCCTTCGTGCGTCAGCGCCACGAGCTGCCCCGAGGCGACCTGGACCGGGTGGTGCGTCAGCAAGCGGTGATGGCCTCACTGGCCCACCGGGTCATCTCCGGCAAGACACTGTCCAGCCCGACGACGGTGCGGCGCCTGGAACAAGCCGTGCAGCGCTCGGTGGTGCTGTCTTCCGGCTGGAACATCATTGACTTCGTCCAACAGCTACAACAGCTGACCGGCGGCAACGTCGCCTTCGCCACCATCCCGGTGCTCGACGGGTCCGGCTGGAGCGACGACGGCATGCAAAGCGTGGTCCGCGTCGACCCGCACCAGGTTGCCGACTGGGTCGGCAGCCTGCTCAACGAGCAGAACGAAGGCAAGACCGCGGAACTCGCGTACGCGCCCGCCAAGACCACCGCCGACGTGGTCAACGACACCGACATCAACGGACTGGCGGCGGCGGTGTCAGATGTGTTGAGCGCAAAAGGGTTTACCACCGGTTCGGTCGGCAACAACGAGGCCGGCCATGTCAAGCTCAGCCAGGTTCGCGCCGCCACCACCGACGATCTGGGAGCACAGCAGGTCGCCAAGGAATTGGGCGGCCTACCGGTGGTCGCCGACACGTCGATACCGAGCGGATCCGTTCGGGTGGTGCTGTCCAACGACTACAGCGGCCCGGGCTCCGGACTGGGCGGCGCGATGGCTCCCGCGCATGCCTCCAACCCCGGGTACTCCGACACCGCTCCCCCGCCGTCGCCGATCCTGACCGCCGGATCAGATCAGCCGGAGTGCATCAACTGAGCACGCTCAGCGCGGCGATCCTCGACCCGATGCTGCGGGCCGATCCCGTCGGCCCCCGAATCACCTATTACGACGATGCCACCGGCGAGCGCATCGAACTGTCGGCGGTGACACTGGCCAACTGGGCCGCCAAGACCGCCAACCTGCTGCGCGACGAACTGGCCGCCGGGCCGCAAAGCCGGGTCGCGATTCTGCTGCCGGCCCATTGGCAGACCGCTGCGGTGCTGTTCGGGGTGTGGTGGATCGGGGCCGAAGTGGTGCTCGACGGTGCGGCCGACGTCGCGCTGTGCACCGCGGGGCGCCTCGATGAAGCCGACAGTGCCGTGCAGGACGCGGCCGGCGAGGTGGCGGTGCTGTCACTGGACCCGTTCGGCCGCCCCGCTCCCGACCTACCGGTGGGCGTCACCGACTACGCGACCTCGGTGCGGGTGCACGGCGACCAGATCAGTCCCGAACGGCGGCCCGGACCGGCGCTGGCCGGCCGATCGGTCGAGCAAGTGCTGCGCGAGTGCGCCGAGTCGGCGACGGCGCGGCACCTGACGGCGGCCGACCGGGTGCTGTCCACCGGTACCTGGACCAGCCCCGGTGAGTTGGTGGATCACCTGTTGGCAATTCTGTCCGTGGGCGCGTCGTTGGTGCAGGTAGCCAACCCCGATCCGGCGGCCATGCAGCGCCGGATCGAGATGGAAAAGGTGTCGCGCGTCTTGTGATCCGGCGCGTGATCAGCGCCGCACTCGGCACGCCCAATACATGTTGATATCGCGATATTTAGATGTTAGCGTCGAGGGCCCAAGGCGAGAACACGACGGAAGGTAGGTTCAGGTAATGGTGGCGTACGGATTGTTCGCGAAGCTAGGCACACTCGTGGTCCACGGTGTGGTCGGGGCGGCGGCCTATGACGTGGTCCGCAAGGCCGCGAAGAAGGCACCACTGCGCCAGACCGCGGTGTCGGCAGCGGAGCTGAGCTTGCGCGGAACCCGCAAGGCCGAAGAGGCCGCGGAGTCGGCCCGGCTCAAGATTTCCGACGTGATGTCCGAGGCCCGCGAACGCATTGGTGAAGAGGCGCCCACCCCCGCCGTCGGCGCGCACGACCACGACCACTGATCCGGCGACATGACCCTAGCGATCGTTAAAGAGGTCCCAGCAGGTGCGGACGGTGACGACACCACCGACCTGGTCGTACTTTCCGACGCGGCCGGACGCATGCGTGTCCGGGCGGACTGGGTACGCGGCAATTCCCGGCGCGCGGTAGCCGTCGAAGAGGCCGTCGCCAAGCAGGACGGGGTACGGGTCGTCCACGCCTACCCGCGCACCGGGTCGGTCGTGGTGTGGTACTCACCGCGACGTTGTGATCGCGCCGCGGTACTGGAAGCGATCGGCGGCGCCAAGCACGTTGCCGCCGAACTGATCCCGGCGCGCGCACCCCACTCGACCGAGATCCGCAACACCGATGTGCTGCGCATGGTGATCGGTGGAGCGGCACTGGCGCTGCTGGGCGTTCGCCGGTATGTGTTCGCGCGCCCACCACTGCTGGGGCCGAGCGGGAGGATGGTGGCCAGCGGCGTCACCATCTTCACCGGCTATCCCTTCCTGCGCGGCGCCCTGCGCTCCTTGCGCTCCGGCAAGGCCGGCACCGACGCGCTGGTCTCGGCGGCCACGATCGCCAGCCTCATCCTGCGGGAAAACGTCGTCGCGCTCACCGTGCTGTGGCTGCTCAATATCGGTGAGTACCTGCAGGATCTAACCCTGCGCCGGACCCGGCGCGCCATCTCGGAGCTACTGCGCGGCAACCAGGACACCGCCTGGATCCGGCTGACCGACGGCCCCGAGGCAGGAACCGAGGTCCAGGTACCGATCGACAGTGTGCAGATCGGCGACGAGGTCGTCGTGCACGATCACGTTGCCATCCCGGTCGACGGTGAAGTGGTCGACGGTGAGGCCATCGTCAACCAGTCGGCGATCACCGGGGAAAACCTGCCGGTCAGCGTCGTGGCCGGCGCGACCGTGCACGCCGGATCCGTCGTGGTACGCGGGCGCCTGGTGGTGCGTGCGCAGGCGGTCGGCAGCCAGACCACGATCGGGCGGATCATCACCAGGGTCGAAGAAGCCCAGAACGACCGGGCACCGATTCAAACGGTGGGCGAGAACTTCTCTCGCCGCTTCGTGCCCACCTCGTTCATCGTCTCGGCCATCACCTTGTTGGTCACCGGGGATGTCCGGCGCGCGATGACGATGCTGTTGATCGCGTGCCCATGCGCGGTAGGCCTGTCCACCCCGACCGCGATCAGCGCCGCCATCGGCAACGGCGCCCGGCGCGGCATCCTGATCAAGGGCGGATCGCACCTCGAACAGGCCGGCCGGGTCGACGCAATCGTGTTCGACAAGACCGGAACCCTCACCGTGGGACGTCCGGTGGTCACCAACATTATTGCGATGCACAAGGATTGGGAGCCCGAGCAGGTTCTGGCCTACGCCGCCAGCTCGGAAATCCACTCCCGTCACCCACTGGCCGAGGCGGTGATCCGTTCGACCGAGGAACGCCGCATCAGCATCCCGCCGCACGAGGAGTGCGAGGTCCTGGTGGGGCTGGGCATGCGAACCTGGGCCGACGGCCGGACCCTGCTGCTCGGCAGCCCATCGCTGCTCGAGTCGGAGCAGGTCAAGGTATCCAAGAAGGCATCGGAATGGGTCGGCAAGCTGCGGCAACAGGCCGAAACACCGCTGCTGCTCGCCGTGGACGGCACGCTGGTCGGGCTGATCAGCCTGCGCGACGAAGTGCGGCCCGAGGCCGCCGAGGTGCTGACCAAGTTGCGGGACAACGGAGTTCGCCGGATCGTCATGCTCACCGGGGATCACCCCGACATCGCCAAAGTCGTCGCCGAAGAGCTGGGGATCGACGAATGGCGCGCCGAGGTGATGCCCGAGGACAAGCTCGAAGTGGTGCGGGACCTACAGGACGAGGGCTACGTGGTCGGCATGGTCGGTGACGGCATCAACGATGCCCCGGCACTGGCCGCCGCCGATATCGGAATCGCGATGGGCCTGGCCGGAACCGACGTCGCCGTGGAGACCGCCGATGTGGCGCTGGCCAACGACGATCTGCATCGGCTGCTCGACGTCCGCGATCTCGGTGGGCGGGCAGTCGACGTGATCCGACAGAACTACGGTATGTCGATCGCCGTCAATGCCGCCGGACTGCTGATCGGTGCGGGCGGAGCGCTCTCACCGGTGCTGGCCGCGATCCTGCACAACGCGTCCTCAGTGGCGGTGGTAGCCAACAGCTCCCGGCTGATCCGGTACCGCCTGGAGTGAGGCCTCGATGCTCGGGTAAGGCCTCGGATCGGCGAGGCCTTACTCAGCAGCCGCAGTCCTGGCCGCGCCAGGCTCTGACACCCTGCCAGACGGCTATGCCGGCGATGACGAGCCCGATCCCCGGGTCGATCCACCAGCCGCCGGGCCAGGCCGCGGTGATCGCAAGCCCAAGCAACACCCCGGCGGCTTGGCCCGCGCACAGATAGTTCTGGGTGCCTTCACCTTCGGTGGCCCCGGACTGCAAGAGCACACCCAGCTTGTGATTGGCCCGGCCGAGGATGGGCATGACGACCAAAGCGAAGGCCGTCAACCCGATTCCGATCACCGAGGTGCCAACCTCGTGCTTGTCGGTGAGGTGGCGAATGGATTCCGCGGCAACCAGCGGGGCAACCAACCAGAAAGACACGGCGACACCACGTTGGGCGCGGCGCTCGGCGGTCTCCGACAACGTGCGTGAACCGGTGAACCGCCACAACACCATTGCGCTGGCCAGCCCTTCGGATGCGCCACCGAGGGCCCATCCGGTCAATGCGACGGACCCGACGGCAACGCCCTCCCACACCCCGACAGCACCCTCGGTGACCAATACGGCCAAGCTGATCCAGGCCAGCCGGCGCGCCCATCGAACGCCCTGCTGCCAGGCCGCATCGCCGGAGTGCCCGGTATGCGCCGGTGCCGTGGACACATCGCAGCAGGCGTCGCCGGCCAAGTCACCTACCTTGCCGACCGAACCGGAAGAGTTCATCAGGCGATGGTAGGTCAAGTTTCTGTGACCCTCGGACAGGTTGGCGCGCGGCGCGGTTGAGCTGGGCGGTAGTAATTCTCAGGCTGGGGCGTTGTCGCCGGAGCCGATCACCGGGACCCGTAACCGTGCCGGCCGGTCCGCTCCCCAGTGCAGGGTGCAGCGCGCCGGCGGGCTGGGCGCGTACAGGGCGGGAAAACTTCCGTAGAGCGGATTGCGCGGGGCAAGCTGGCGACCGGCGATGACCAGCCGGATGCGATCGCCGTGGCGAAAGGCGGTTGCTGATGGGCCCAATGCGAGTTCGACGGGAACAACCTCACCCGGCGACAGCGGCTGGGAGTGTGCGAAAGTGTGCACCGGCTCGTATGGCGTCGACTGCTCGACATCGAGTTCTCGCAGCGATACGCGTTGCCACCCGGTGGTGATCCGGTCCCGACCGTAACCGTAGGACCCTTCAAACGAAACCCATTTGTTGCCAACCCATTTCTCAACGCCGGCAAACAACGCGACATCGTCGGCACCCTCGACTGACACCCACAGCGCCAAACTCATCGGACCGGTGAGCTCGAGATCTGCCACCACGGGAAGGGTGAATGCCGCTGCGCGCCTGCGAGTGTGGAAGCTGACCGATCCCTCGGCCGCCGGGGGCTCATGGTCCAACACACCGTCGTCGGCCAGGTAGAGGTCGCGCCAGTCGGTGTTTTCCAGTGGCCATTGCCGCTCGGCGCGAGTCTCCGCGATGACGTCGCCCCGCTCGCGCACCTCGAGCCGAACCCGGGGCGGTTTGGGCACATCAAGGTGTTTGAGATAGAGGTCGAAGAAGGCGAGCTGGGCCTGGCGGGCCTCGGGGCTGTAGAAGGTCGTCCACTTGCCGCCCCGGTGGGTGTAGGCGAACTTGTCTTCGGCACCGACCTTTTCGAATGCCCGGAAAGAACCGCGCCCATGCAGGTTGTTATCCGAAAAGCTGGCGCAGACCAGCATCGGGACCTCGATCCGGCCGAGGTCGGGCACCAGGGACTGCCACCACTGATCACGCAGCGGGTGCACCCGGCGCTGCGCGCCGATGTCCTCGGTCACCCGCATCACATGCTTGGTGCCGGTCTGCCAGACTCGCGAGAAGCCCTTTTCCGCCACTCCCCCGGGGTTGAACATGTCCCGGTACGCATCGGTGAACCCCTCCCAGGGGCAAATCGCCTTGAGGCTCGGCGGTCCTAACGCGGCGGCCTTGAACTGTGCCATCGCCAGGTAGGACACGCCCGCCATGCCGACGCTGCCACTGGACCAGGGCGCGGCGCCGGCCCACTCGATCAGGTCGTAGACGTCCTCGGCTTCTTGGTCGGACATCAACGCCCCGGCGCCATCGGATGTCCCGGCGCCGCGGATGTCGGCGTTGACGACGGCATAGCCATGGGCCAGCCACCAGACCGGATCGGGCGCCTCCCAGCTGGTCTCGCTCGAGATCTCCACCTGGCCGGGCTGGCGCAGGATCCTGAACTGCGGATTGATGCCCCAGCCCCACCATCTGCGCTTGGGCAGCCGGTCCTTGCCGTACGGATGAGCCGCCAGGATGACGGGAAACGGGCCCGAACCGGGGGGACGGTAGACGTTGACCCGGAGCACCACACCATCGCGCATCCGAACGGAAACGTCGCGGTCCACCACCAGGTCCGGCGGCGCCGCCGACACCCTCACCGGCGGCCGCAGGATTGCCCGTACCCGAGCCGCCGCGTAGCGGACAACCCCGGCCCGCCGCCATGGACGGTCGTAGATTGGATTTCGCGTCGGCACGATAACTCCTGTTCACGTTCAAACTTGAGTGGCACTCAATCCTGATTGAGTTACAATCTAGCACGCTGAAGTATGCTGACTTCGATGGAAAGAAAGCGGCAGCGAAACACGACCCGGGTACGCGAAGCGGGGGCCGCGTCGCGCGCGCAGACCCGTCACCTGTTGCTCGCGGCCGCCGCCGAAGAATTCGCTCGTGTCGGATACGTCGCCTCGACGGTCAGCCGGATCGCCGAGGGAGCCGGGGTGACCGTGCAAACGCTCTACCTCGCCTGGGGCAGCAAACGCGCGCTGCTCCGCGGCTATCTCGAGAGCACCCTCGCCCCCGACGCCGCGCCGTCGGGACAGCACTTTGCCGCCCAACTTCAACCCGATAGCCCCGCCGGGACCCTGGCCCAGGTTTCCGCATTGGTCTGCGATGCGGCACGGCGCTCGGCAATAGCGTGGCGCGCCTACCGCGACGGATCCGGCGTCGACAGCGCCATCGCAGCGGAGTGGCATCAGATCCAGATGCTGCGCCGGGAAACGATGCGGGCACTGCTGGTGGCCATCCCCGACGATGCCCTGCGATTGCCCCGCCAAGACGCGGTGGATACCGCCTGGGCCCTCACCAGTCCAGCTAGCCACGAGATCATGGTTACCCACGGCGGGTTCAGCTTGCAGCGCTTTGAAGCCTGGCTCACCACCACCCTGCAAAACGCCGTCCTGCGCAATCCGGACAGCAGCGATTGAGCCACGGTGCGCTGCGCCGCCCCGGCGGCTCGTCAACCGGGCTGAGCAGTGGCCGATCTTGATATCCCACTTGACAGCTCGAGTTTTCGGGGCGAACGTCACGATGTCGCGACTCGTCCCACCGAGCGCGCCGAGCCGGTCGCCTGGTGACACGCGCAGCAGGGAAGGATTTGCCGATGCCCGAGGGCAACCCCGCCAAACCACTCGATGGGTTTCGGGTGCTCGATTTCACCCAGAACGTTGCCGGGCCGCTGGCCGGACAGGTCCTGGCCGACCTGGGCGCCGAGGTGATCAAGGTTGAGGCCCCCGGCGGTGAGGCGGCGCGGCACATCACCGCCGTGCTGCCGCACCGCCCGCCGCTAGCGACCTATTTCCTGCCGAACAACAGGGGCAAGAAGTCGGTGTCGGTGGATCTGTCCACCGACACGGCTCGCCGGCAGATCCTGCGGCTCGCCGACACCGCCGACGTGGTGCTGGAGGGGTTTCGGCCCGGCGTCATGGAGCGAATGGGCCTTGGCCCTGAGGCCCTGCGCGCCCGCAACCCCAAACTGATCTATGCCCGGTTGTCGGCATTCGGTGGCAACGGCCCGCACGGCACTCGACCGGGCGTCGATCTGATGGTCGCCGCCGAGGCGGGAATGACCACCGGAATGCCCACCCCCGACGGCAAGCCACAGATCATCCCGTTTCAGTTGGTCGATAATGCCAGCGGGCACGTGCTAGCCCAGGCGGTCCTGGCCGCGCTGCTCAACCGCGAGCGGCACGGGGTGGCCGACACCGTCCGGGTGGCGATGTACGACGTCGCGGTCGGGCTGCAGGCCAACCAGCTCACCATGCACCTCAATCGCCCCAGTTCGGACGCGCCCACCAAGCCCGAGCAGACACCCACAGGCGCGCGCCGCAAGCGGGTTGCCTTTGCGACCCAGCCATCGGATGCCTTCCGCGCCGCCGACGGCTACCTGCTCATCAGCGCCTACGTGCCCAAGCACTGGCAGCGGCTGTGCGAGATCATCGGCCGGCCCGATCTCCTCGACGACGAGCGCTTCATCGACCAACGCGCGCGGGCGATCAACTGCGCGGAATTGACCGAAGAACTGGAATCGGCCCTGGCCGCCAAGACCGCCGCGCAGTGGGTCGAACTGCTACACGAAGGCGGTTTGATGGCCTGCCTGGCCTACACCTGGAAACAGGTCGTCACGACGCCGTTGTTCGCCGAGAACGAGCTGGCATTGGAGGTCGGCAGTGGCGATGACGCCGTCACGGTGATCCGGACGCCCGCGCGCTACTCGAGCTTCAGCGCGGTGCTCGCCGATCCCCCGCCGGCCACCGGCGAGCACAACAAAACACTTCTGGGCGAATCCTAAGTTTCGCGGTCAGCACCGGAAACTTTCTTGTGAGTTGTCAATGAATCAGTGCCGGGGTTTGCCGCATGGGCCGGTGAAGCGTGGAGGATTTTGGATATAAAACCTGCAGACTCATAGATTTGCTGCGCACAAATATGAACTGCCTCACACGCACCTACGACGCTCGGCGGACACTTGATTTGACAGATCACATTCAAGCCGGTGTCGAAGGGGTGTCAGGTCTCGATTGCCGGCCAGCCCGGGATGGCCTCTTTGACCGGCTTTGAGGAGTCAACAAATGAGCACCGCAGTCAAGAACTCCGCCGGGGCACCCGAATCTCGATCCCAGTGGATCCTGGCCAACTTGCGCCATGACTTCCCCGCTTCGATCGTCGTCTTCCTGGTAGCGCTGCCCCTGTCACTGGGGATCGCCATTGCCTCCGGGGCTCCGTTGATGGCCGGTTTGATCGCCGCGGTGGTGGGTGGCATTGTCGCCGGACTGCTCGGCGGGTCGTCGGTTCAGGTGAGCGGCCCGGCCGCCGGCCTCACCGTGGTGGTCGCCGGATTGATCGAACAGGTCGGTTGGCAGATGTTGTGCCTGATGACCCTCGGCGCGGGCGTCCTGCAGATCATTTTCGGGCTGAGCCGGATGGCACGCGCCGCGCTGGCCATTGCACCGGTGGTGGTGCACGCCATGCTGGCCGGCATCGGCGTGACCATCGTGCTGCAACAGATCCATGTCCTGATGGGCGGCTCATCGCACAGCTCGGCGTGGCGCAACATCACGGCGTTGCCCAACGGCATCCTCCATCACGAGCTACACGAAGTGATCGTCGGCGGAACCATGATCGCAATATTGTTGATGTGGTCACGGCTGCCCGCCATGGTGCGGATGGTTCCGGGCCCCCTGGTGGCCATCGCCGGAGCCACCGCACTGTCGCTGATGGTGAATCTAGATGTGGAGCGCATCAACCTTTCGGGCAACTTCTTCGAGGCCATCTCGCTGCCCCGGCTGCCCGCGCTGACCCCCGATGGCCAGCCCTGGAGCAACGACATCAGCAGCATCGCCGTCGGCATCCTGACCATCGCCCTGATCGCCAGCGTCGAATCGCTGCTGTGTGCGGTCGGTGTGGACAAGTTGCACCAAGGCCCGCGGACCAACTTCAACAGGGAAATGCTCGGCCAGGGCAGCGCCAACGTGCTCTCCGGACTGCTCGGCGGGCTTCCCGTCACCGGCGTCATCGTGCGCAGTTCGGCCAATGTGGCGGCCGGAGCCCGCACCCGCACCTCAGCGGTGCTGCACGGGGTCTGGATCTTGCTGTTCGCCTCGCTGTTCACCGGCCTGGTGGAACTGATCCCCAAGGCGGCGCTCGCCGGGCTCCTGATTGTGGTCGGCACCCAGCTCATCCAGCTGGCACACATCCAGATTGCGTGGCGGACCGGCAACTTTGTGATCTATGTCATCACCATCCTGGGCGTCATATTCCTCAACCTGCTCGAGGGCGTGGTCATTGGACTCGGTGTTGCGATCGCCTTCTTGTTGATCCGGGTCATGCGCGCACCTATCGAAGCCAGGCCGGTAGGTGGACAAGCTAAGCATTGGCGGGTGGATATCGACGGCACGCTGAGCTTCTTGCTGCTACCGCGCCTGACCAAGGTGCTCTCCACCCTGCCGGATGGATCGGATGTGACGTTGACCCTGAACGCGGACTACATCGATCACTCGGTGTCCGAAACCATCTCCGACTGGAAGATTTCCCACGAAGCGGCGGGCGGGACGGTAACCATTATCGAGACCTCACCCGCGAACATGATCAGCGCACACAGCAGTCCGCCGAAACGCCACTTCATGTCTAGGGCGCTACGAGAACCATGGACTTCCCGCCGCGACAATCAGCAGGATACCGACGCCTCAATCCTCGATGGCGTTGACGAGTACCACCGCAACGGTGTGGGATCGCTGCACCACCATGTGCGGGAGCTGATGGATCCGGCCAACCCCGACACGGTCTTTCTCACCTGTGCCGATTCCCGGATCCTGCCCGACGTCATCACGGCCAGCAAACCGGGCGACCTGTATATCGTCCGCAACGTCGGCAACCTGGTACCGATCGATCCAACCGAACGCTCGGTGGATGCCGCCCTGGACTTCGCGGTCAACCAATTTGGTGTGAGTTCGGTTGTCGTATGCGGACACTCGGCATGCCGGGCAATGCAGTCGTTGTTGGACAACGGCGCAAGTGACGTCGACCGCCCGATGAACCACTGGCTTGAACACGCACACGATAGTTTGGCCGCGTTCCGAGACGGTCATCCGGCACGGGCGAGCGCGGCGTCCATCGGGTTCGGCGAACTCGACCAGCTAGCTGTGGTCAATGTGGCGATTCAGCTGGAAAGGCTTGCGCACAACCAGGTCTTGGCTCCCGCGATAGCCTCCGGTGCGATACAGATCGTCGGCATGTTCTTCGATTTCTCGACCGTCCACGTACACGAGGTCGATCAACACGGGATCGTGGCGTCCAACCAGCCCGCCGGAAAACGTTGAGCCGCGCCGCTACTCAGCTTTGCGGAAGCCTAACCACCTGAAGAAAGAACTCATCGATCTGCCGGACGGCGGTCATGAATTGGTCAAGATCGACCGGCTTGGTGACATAGGCGTTCGCATGAAGATTGTAGCTGCGCAGAATGTCCTCCTCGGCCGAGGACGTGGTCAGCACCACCACCTGGATACGACAAAGCTCGGAGTCGGACATGATCTTCTCCAGCAACTGCCGACCGTCATACTTCGGTAGGTTCAAGTCGAGCAGGATCAGATCAGGCCGGCGCGCCGCTGGTACTTGCCCCGCTGATAGAGGTAATCCAGCCCCTCCTCGTTGTGCTCGAACGCCTCCCGGGTGATGAGTTCGTCCCCGGGATCGTCTTCGACGAGCAGGATGTCGATGGGTCGACCCGGGAGAAACTGAGCAGGTCGTTGATCAGGAACTGCATGCGTTTGGCCCCGTCGACCGCGAAGCCGATGTATTCGATGCCGCGTTCGTCGAGCTGATCCGCATGACGCCGCTCCAGCAACTGGCAGAACGCGGCGACTTTGCGCAGCGGTGCCCACCCGATTGTTTGGCGGTGCCGTGACTTTGACTGTACTGGCGGATCGGATGCGATGAAGCGAATCTGCGGTTCGGTACCTCAGCGCAGCAATGCCCGCGACATCACGACGCGCTGAATCTGGTTGGTGCCCTCGTAGATCTGGGTGATCTTGGCGTCGCGCATCATCCGCTCGACCGGGAAATCAACCGTGTATCCGGCACCACCGAACAGCTGCACCGCGTCGGTGGTGACCTCCATGGCCACGTCGGAGGCCAGGCACTTCGACGCCGCGGAGATGAATCCGAGGTTGGATTCGCCACGCTCGGCGCGCGCGGCGGCGGAGTAAACCATCAACCGCGCGGACTCCACCTTCATCGCCATATCGGCGAGCATGAACTGCACCGCCTGAAAATCGCTGATCGACTTCCCAAACTGCTTGCGGTCCTTGGTGTAGGCGATTGCGGCATCAAGGGCGCCCTGAGCGATGCCCACCGCTTGGGCACCGATGGTCGGGCGGGTGTGGTCCAGCGTCGCCAGGGCGGTCTTGAAGCCGGTGCCGGGGTCCCCGATCATCCGGTCGCCGGGAACCCGACAGTTCTCGAAGTACAACTCCGTGGTCGGTGAGCCCTTGATCCCCAGCTTGCGCTCCTTGGGGCCCACGACGAAGCCTTCGTCGTCCTTGTGCACCATGAACGCCGATATGCCGTTGGCACCTTTTTCGGGGTCGGTCACGGCCATCACCGTGTACCAGGAGGACTTGCCGCCGTTGGTGATCCAGCACTTGGTGCCGTTGAGAATCCAGTCGTCACCGTCGGCCTTGGCCCGGGTGCGCATCGCTCCGGCGTCCGAACCGGCCTCGCGCTCACTGAGCGCGTAGGAGGCCATCGCGGCGCCGTCGGCGAGCGACGGCAACACCTGCTTCTTCAGATCGTCGGAACCGCGCAGGATCAGGCCCATGGTGCCCAACTTGTTGACCGCCGGGATCAACGAGGCTGAGGCGTCGACGCGAGCGACCTCCTCGATGACGATGCAGGCTGCCACCGAGTCGGCCCCCTGGCCGCCGTACTCCTCGGGGACGTGCACCGCATTGAACCCGGAAGCGTTGAGCGCATCAAGGGCCTCCTGCGGAAACCGGGAATTCTCATCCACGTCCGCGGCGTGCGGCGCGATCTCCTTTTCCGCCAGCGCGCGTATCGCCGCCCGCAACTCCTGGTGTTCCTCCGGAAGCTGGAACAAATCAAAAGACGGGTTTCCGGCCCAACCAGCCATCTTGCGAGCCCTCCTAGTCGGCTTCTAGTCGCGGGTTAACTTACCCGCAAGTTTCTGAAGTTCCGCATCCTTGGCCTGCACGGTCTGCGCCAGCTGGTCTTGGAAAGCGGCGATCCGCGCGCGCAGCGCCGGATCGGATGATCCCAGCATCCGCACGGCCAGCAGGCCGGCATTGCGGGCGCCTCCGATGGACACGGTAGCCACCGGCACCCCAGCCGGCATCTGAACGATCGACAACAGCGAGTCCAGTCCGTCGAGGCGGGCCAGCGGCACCGGCACCCCGATCACCGGCAGCGGGGTGGCCGAGGCCACCATTCCGGGTAGGTGCGCGGCTCCGCCGGCGCCGGCGATGATCACCTCGATGCCACGACCGGCCGCCTCGCGCGCGTAGTCGAACATCACCTGCGGGGTGCGATGCGCCGAGACCACGCGCACCTCCATCGCGATGTCGAATTCGGCCAGCGCCTTGGCGGCGTCAGCCATTACCGACCAGTCACTGTCGCTGCCCATGATCACCGCGACCCGGGGCTGTTCAGCCATGGGGATCCCATCCGTCCGTCCACTGTCCGTGTGACAACCAGTGTGCCGCCAGCTCGGCCCGCTCTCGCAGCCCGGCAACGGCCGCCGGGTCGAAACCGAGGAAATTGATATGTCCCACCTTGCGGCCGGGACGCTCGTCCTTGCCGTAGAGGTGCACCCGGGCATCGGGCATCCGGGCGAACAGGTGGTGCAGCCGCTCGTCCAGGCTCATCGCCGGTTGCGCGGCCGCCCCCAACACGTTGGTCATCACGGTCACCGGCGCGATCGCCTCGGTATCGCCGAGCGGGTAGTCCAACACCGCGCGTAAGTGCTGCTCGAACTGGCTGGTACGCGATCCGTCCATGGTCCAGTGCCCGGAGTTGTGCGGCCGCATCGCAAGCTCGTTGACCACCAAAGCGCCGTCGGTGGTCTCGAAGAGCTCCACGGCGAGCACCCCGACCACACCCAGTTCGGCGGCCAACCGCAGCGCCAGCTGTTGCGCATCGGCGCCAGCTTGCGCGGACAGCGCCGGCGCGGGCGCGATCACCGCGACGCAGATGCCGTCCTGCTGCACCGTCTCGACCACCGGCCACGCCGCCCCCTGGCCGAACGGCGAGCGCGCCACCAGCGCCGAGAGCTCTCGACGCAACTGGACCCGCTCCTCCACCAGCACCGGAACACCCCCGGCCAGGTAGCCGCTGGCGATGTCGCGGGCATCGGCCAGATCGCGCGCCATCTGCACACCGCGGCCGTCGTAGCCGCCCCGGACCGCCTTGACCACCAGCGGCGCGTCCAGCTCGCGGGCAAACGCGTCCAGCTCACCGAGCTCGTCGAGCTGGTGGATGCCCAGGTAGCGCGGCACCGGGACGTCGAGTGCCTGCAGCCGCCGGCGCATCACCAGCTTGTCCTGCGCGTGCACCAAAGCCTGTGGCGGCGGCGCCAGCACGACTCCCTCGGCCACCAGCTTGTCCAGCAGCTCGGCGGGAACGTGCTCGTGGTCGAAGGTCACCACGTCGGCTCCGGCCGCGATGCGGCGCAGGTCGTCCAAATCGGTGTGCGATCCGATCACCACATTGGGTGTCACCTGCGCCGCCGGGTCATCGGCGGAGTTAACCAGCACACGCAGGTTCTGACCCAGGGCGATGGCGGCCTGATGGGTCATCCGGGCGAGCTGGCCACCACCGACCATGGCAACCTGGGGGGTGCGAGAACTTGGCACGGCCATCATGGTGTCATGGCCCATGACCGGCGTGTTTGGCGGCTGCAACACCAAATCGTTATGTATCATTTTGCGTCTATTTCGTGTCAATCCGTACACTGACTTGTTGTGTCCTTTGCCGATGCCACAATCGCGCGCCTTCCCAGGGTGGTTCAGCCCTTTGCGCAGCGTCATCATGAACTGATCAAATTTGCCATCGTCGGCGGCACTACTTTTATCATCGACTCGGCAATTTTCTACACGCTGAAGTTGACGATTCTGGAGCCCAAGCCGGTGACGGCCAAGGTGATCGCCGGAATCGTCGCGGTCATCGCGTCCTATGTGCTCAACCGGGAATGGAGCTTCCGCGACCGTGGCGGCCGGGAGCGCCACCACGAGGCGCTGCTGTTCTTCGCGTTCAGCGGCGTGGGTGTGCTGCTGAGCATGGCCCCGCTGTGGTTCTCCAGCTACGTCTTGCAGTTGCGGGTGCCGATGGTGTCGCTGACCGTGGAGAACCTGGCCGACTTTGTCTCGGCCTACATCATCGGAAATCTGCTGCAGATGGCGTTCCGCTTCTGGGCGTTCCGCCGCTGGGTGTTCCCCGACGCGTTCGCACGCAACCCGGACAAGGCGCTGGAGTCGGCGCTGACCGCGGGCGGCATCGCCGAAGTCTTCGAAGACGAGATCGAGGGCGGCAACGTCACCCTGTTGCGTTCCTGGCGCAACAAGTCCGCCAGGGCCAACCGCTCAGATGCGCGATCGGCCGCTCAGCTGGGGGCTTCCTCGGAGCCCAGGGTGTCGAAAACCTCGTGATAGAGCAGCGCGTGCACTTCTCGCAGGCGCGGAATGTTGTAGAACTCCAACGGATCCTGTGACGCCGATTCGATAATCAGCGTCCCGGTGCGAAGCATTCGCTCGAATATCCGGTCCCGGAATTCCACGCTGTTGATCCGGGCCAACGGGATGTCGATCCCGCTGCGGGTCAGCACGCCCTGGCGATACATCACCCGGCGGTTGGTGACCACGAAATGTGTGGTCAGCCAGCTCAGGAACGGCCATAGTGTGAGCCAGCCGACAATCACCAACCAGATCCCCCAGATGACGCCATGGATGATGTTCTTGGCCAGCTGCTGCCATTGCGTCGAGTTGACGAACCCCGAGCCCAGCGCGGCCAGCCCGGTGATCAGGATCAACACCACGACCGGCCAGACCAGCCGGGTCCAGTGCGGGTGACGATGCAGGACGACCTGCTCGCCTGCGGCCATGGCATTGTCCGGATAGCCCATGGTGGCGACCTTATCCCCCGTTGGCTGCTGTTTGCTGAAGTTGGACGGATGGCCGCGCCGCACTAGCGCAGATGCACCACGTCACCCGCGGCCACCACGACCGTCTCACCGGACTTGCCCGCCTCGTCGGGCGTAGTCTGCAGGCGCAATCGCCCCTGCTCATCAATGTCGCGGGCGATCCCGACGATCTCGCGCCCGCCGGGAAGTTGCGCACGCACGCGCGAGCCGATGGTCAGACTGCGGGCCCGGTAGTCGGCCGATAGCCGCGAGTGGGCGCGTCTGAACTCATCGATCCGCGCCGCAAGCTCGCGCAACAGCCGGGCAGCCAGTTCGTTGCGATCCGGTGCCGGCACCCCGAGGTCCAGCAGCGAGGTCGCTGTGGGCCCGGCAATTTCGTCGGGCGCCTGGGTGACATTGAGCCCGATGCCGATCACCGCGTAGGGCATCGCCACCTCGGCGAGAATGCCCGCCAGTTTGCCCAACGATCCGGGCGGACCGGCCAGCACATCGTTGGGCCACTTCAAACCCGCTTGCGCCGCGGTGCCGTCAAGCAACGGGGTCACCGTGTCCACCACGGCCAACCCGGTGGCCAGCGACAGCCAGCCCCAGGTGGCGGTGGGGACGCCGTCCACCCGCACCCCGACCGACATGGTGATCTGCGCTCGCGCCGTGGCCGACCAGCCGCGCCCCAGCCGCCCCCGTCCGGCCGTCTGGTGTTCGGCGATCAGCACCGCCCCTTCGATATCGGCCCCGGCAGCGGCCCGGGCCAGCAGATCGGCGTTGGTGGAGCCGGTCTCATCGACGACGTCGAGCTGGCGCCATCCCGAGTCGATCGCCTCACTACGCAACTTGCTGGCGTCCAACGGCAACCTGAGCTGATCGCGGTCCGTCACGGCACAAGCCTAGAGAACGCCGGGCCGGCCGTGGGAGATCAACTGTCGGACGGTTCGCCGCGGCGCACATCGGCAATCCCCGCGCGACCGTCGGGTGCTCAGGTACGCCCGGACCAACCGATGCGGGTGCGGCCGATACCATCAACTCCCATGACCAGCGTTACCGACCACACTGCTGAGCCCGCTGCCGAGCACACCATCGATATCCACACCACCGCGGGCAAGCTCGCAGAGCTACACAAGCGCCGCGCCGAGTCGCTGCATCCGGTCGGCGAGGGCGCCATCGAGAAGGTGCACGCCAAAGGCAAGCTGACCGCACGCGAACGGATCTATGCGCTGCTCGACGAGGACTCGTTCGTGGAGCTGGACGCGCTGGCAAAGCACCGCAGCACCAACTTCGGCCTGGAGAGCAACCGCCCGGTCGGCGACGGTGTGGTCACCGGCTACGGCACCATCGACGGCCGCGACGTGTGCATCTTCAGCCAGGACGCCACCGTGTTCGGCGGCAGCCTGGGTGAGGTGTACGGCGAGAAGATCGTCAAGGTTCAGGAATTGGCGGTCAAGACCGGACGACCGTTGATCGGCATCAATGACGGCGCCGGCGCGCGCATCCAGGAAGGTGTCGTCTCCCTGGGCCTGTACAGCCGGATCTTCCGCAACAACATCCTGGCCTCGGGCGTCATCCCGCAGATCTCGCTGATCATGGGAGCCGCCGCGGGCGGGCACGTCTACTCCCCGGCACTGACCGACTTCGTGGTCATGGTCGACCAGACCAGTCAGATGTTCATCACCGGACCCGACGTCATCAAGACCGTCACCGGCGAGGACGTCACCATGGAGGAGCTCGGCGGTGCCCACACCCACATGGTCAAGTCGGGTACCGCCCACTATGTCGCGTCCGGCGAGCAGGACGCCTTCGAATATGTGCGCGAGCTGCTGAGCTATCTGCCGCCCAACAACGCCACCGACGCACCGCGCTACCCCGCTCCCGCCCCCGAGGGGCCCATCGAGGAGAACCTCACCGACGAGGACCTGGAGCTGGACACGCTGATCCCGGACTCGCCCAACCAGCCCTACGACATGCATGAGGTCATCACCCGGATCCTCGATGAGGACGAGTTCCTCGAGATCCAGGCCGGCTATGCGCAGAACATCGTGGTCGGGTTCGGGCGCATCGAGGGCCGGCCGGTGGGCATCGTCGCCAACCAGCCGACCCACTTCGCCGGCTGCCTGGACATCGATGCCTCCGAGAAAGCGGCCCGCTTCGTGCGGACCTGCGACTGCTTCAACATCCCGATCGTGATGCTGGTGGACGTTCCGGGCTTCCTGCCCGGAACCGGCCAGGAGTACAACGGCATCATCCGCCGCGGCGCCAAGCTGCTCTACGCCTACGGCGAGGCCACCGTCCCGAAGGTCACCGTCATCACCCGCAAGGCCTACGGCGGCGCGTACTGCGTGATGGGTTCCAAAGACATGGGCTGCGACGTCAACCTGGCCTGGCCGACAGCGCAGATCGCGGTGATGGGCGCGTCCGGGGCGGTCGGCTTCGTGTATCGCCAGCAGCTCAAGGAAGCGGCCGAGGCCGGCAAGGATGTCGACGCGCTGCGGCTGCAGCTGCAGCAGGAGTACGAGGACACCCTGGTCAATCCCTACATCGCCGCCGAACGCGGGTACGTCGACGCGGTGATCCCGCCGTCGTACACCCGCGGGTACATCGGAACCGCGTTGCGTCTGCTGGAACGCAAGATCGCCCAGCAGCCCCCCAAGAAGCATGGGAACATCCCCCTGTGAGCGACGTGAACAACGGCAACCAGCCGATCGAGCAGAAGCCCGAGGCCAGCGAGGGCGGCGAGGGCGGCGAGGGTACGGTGACCGCGCCGGCGCATGACCCGCTGGAACCGCACATCCACGTGCTCAAGGGAGCGCCGACCGAACAGGAGCTCGCGGCGCTGGTCGCGGTGCTGGGCAGCCTGCGCAGCGCAGCCCCGGCCGCAGCGCCCGAGCCATCCCGGTGGGGGTTGCCGGTAGACAGATTGCGCTACCCCGTCTTCAGTTGGCAGCGCATCACGTTGCAGGAAATGACGCACATGCGGCGATGACCCGACTGGTACTGGGCTCGGCCTCATCGGGTCGGCTCAAGGTGCTTCAGCAGGCTGGCGTTGATCCGCTGGTGGTGGTCTCCGGAGTCGACGAGGACGCCATCATGGCCGGGCTGGGTCCGGCCGCAACACCGGCGGATGTGGTGCGTGTGCTGGCGCGCGCAAAGGCCGAACAGGTAGCGACCACCCTGATCGCCCAGCGGGCTTCCGTCGCCGCGGACTGCCTTGTCATCGGCTGCGACTCGATGCTCTACATCGACGGCCGGCTGTGCGGAAAGCCCGAGACCGTCGACGACGCCCGGCAATTGTGGCGCTCGATGGCCGGTCGCTGCGGGCACCTGTACACCGGGCACAGCGTCGTCCGGTTGACCGAGCAACGCGTCACGCACCGCGACGACGAGACCTCGACCACCACGGTCCACTTCGCGGCCCCCTCGGACGACGACCTGGAGGCCTATCTGGCCACCGGGGAGTCGTTGAAGGTGGCCGGCGGGTTCACCCTGGACGGCTTGGGCGGCTGGTTCATCACCGGCGTCGAGGGCGATCCGTCCGCCGTGGTGGGAATTGGGCTGCCGCTGACGCGGGACCTGATCAGCCGCGCCGGTATATCCATAGCCGCACTTTGGGCATCGAATCCGCTCCCCTGATGCTGCTTGACCTGATAGTGCGATGGGTAGGCTGACACCGTGCCGTTGCCCCCAGACCCAAATCCCACCCTGTCGGCCTACGCCCACCCCGAACGCCTGGTGACCGCCGACTGGCTGTCCGCCCACATGGGCGTTCCCGGCCTGGCAATCGTGGAATCCGACGAAGATGTCCTGCTCTACGACATCGGCCACATCCCGGGCGCCGTCAAGATCGACTGGCATACCGACCTCAACGATCCGCGCGTGCGCGACTACATCAACGGTGCGCAATTTGCCGAGTTGATGGACCGCAAGGGCATCAGCCGCGATGACACCGTGGTGATCTACGGCGACAAGAGCAACTGGTGGGCGGCCTACGCCCTGTGGGTGTTCACCCTGTTCGGCCACCCCGACGTGCGCTTGCTCAACGGGGGCCGCGACCTGTGGATCGCAGAGGGCCGGGACACCTCGCTGAGCGTGCCCGCCAAGACCTCCGCGGGTTATCCGATCGTGGAGCGAAACGACGCCCCCATCCGGGCCTACAAGGACGACGTGCTGACCACATTGGGCACTCAGCCGCTGATCGACGTGCGCTCCCCCGACGAGTACACCGGCAAGCGCACGCATATGCCCGACTACCCGGAGGAAGGCGTGTTGCGGGGCGGCCACATCCCCACGGCGCAGTCCATCCCGTGGGCCAAGGCGGTCGACGAGAGTGGGCGGTTCCGCAGCCGCACCGAGCTCGACGAGCTTTACGGCTTCCTGGACCCCGATGACAAGACCATCGTGTACTGCCGCATCGGCGAGCGCTCCAGCCACACCTGGTTCGTGCTCACCCATCTGTTGGGCAAGCCCGGGGTGCGTAACTACGACGGATCCTGGACCGAGTGGGGCAATACCGTGCGGGTGCCGATCGTCGGGGGCGAGAGCCCCGGATCCGCCGATGGACTTGCGTCGCGGCGATGAGCATGCCCGCTCCGCTGGCGGAGGTGGTGTCCGACTTTGGCGAAGTCCAGGGCCAGGACAAGCTCGCCTTGCTGTTGGAATTCGCCAACGAGCTACCGCCGCTGCCGTCCGATCTCGCCGAGGCCGCCATGGAGCCCGTGCCCGAGTGCCAGTCCCCGCTGTTCCTGCATGTCGACGCGCAAGACCCAGACCGGGTGCGGCTGTACTTCAGTGCCCCGGCGCAGGCGCCGACCACCCGTGGCTTTGCCGCGATCCTGGCCGCCGGCCTCGACCAGCAACCCGCATCCGAGATCTTGGCCGTGCCTGAGGACTTCTACAGCGAACTGGGCCTGGCGGATCTGATCAGCCCGTTACGGCTGCGCGGGATGTCGGCGATGCTCGCCCGAATCAAGCGGCGGCTGCGCGAGACCGTGTGAAAGGGGAACCGCGTGACCGAGCTTCCGGCGCGCCGCTTAAACTTCCCCGGACAAGACTTGTAAGAAATTCTCTTAAAGACGAAGAGACTTCCAGCCCTACAGGAGGCGCAGTGGCCAGTCACGCCAGCTCCAGGATCTCCAAGGTTCTCGTGGCCAATCGCGGCGAGATCGCAGTCCGAGTGATCCGGGCGGCCCGGGACGCGGGCCTGGCCAGCGTGGCGGTCTACGCCGAACCCGACGCCGAGGCCCCGCACGTCAGCCTGGCTGACGAGGCGTTCGCCCTGGGCGGCCAGACTTCCGCCGAGTCCTACCTGGACTTTGAGAAGCTCCTCGACGCGGCCGCGAAGTCCGGCGCCAACGCGATCCACCCCGGCTACGGCTTCCTGTCGGAGAACGCCGACTTCGCCCAGGCCGTGATCGACGCCGGCCTGATCTGGATCGGTCCCAGCCCGCAGTCCATCCGCGACCTCGGCGACAAAGTCACCGCCCGCCACATCGCCGCCCGCGCCAAGGCGCCCCTGGTACCCGGCACTCCCGACCCGGTCAAGAACGCCGAAGAAGTGGTCGCCTTCGCCCAGGAGTATGGGCTGCCGATCGCCATCAAGGCGGCCTTCGGTGGCGGCGGGCGCGGCATGAAGGTCGCCCGCACCATGGAAGAGATTCCCGAGCTCTACGAGTCGGCGGTGCGCGAGGCCACCGCGGCATTCGGCCGCGGCGAGTGCTTTGTCGAGCGCTACCTGGACAAGCCGCGCCACGTTGAGGCGCAGGTGATCGCCGACCAGCATGGCAACGTCGTGGTCGCGGGTACCCGCGACTGCTCGCTGCAGCGCCGCTACCAGAAGCTGGTCGAAGAGGCTCCGGCGCCGTTCCTCTCCGACGCCCAGCGCAAGGAGATCCACGAGTCGGCCAAGCGGATCTGCAAAGAGGCCCACTACTACGGCGCCGGCACGGTCGAGTACCTGGTCGGCCAGGACGGCCTGATCTCCTTCCTGGAGGTCAACACCCGTCTTCAGGTCGAACACCCGGTCACCGAGGAGACCGCTGGGATCGACCTGGTCCGCGAGCAGTTCCGCATCGCTAACGGCGAGAAGCTGGACCTGACCGAAGACCCCACCCCGCGGGGACACGCAATCGAGTTCCGGATCAACGGCGAGGACGCCGGCCGCGGCTTCCTGCCGGCTCCCGGTCCGGTCACCAAGTTCCACCCGCCGGCCGGTCCTGGCGTGCGGATGGACTCCGGTGTGGAGACCGGCTCGGTGATCGGCGGCCAATTCGACTCGATGCTGGCCAAGCTGATCGTGTACGGCGCCAACCGCACCGAGGCGCTGGAGCGAGCTCGACGCGCTCTGGCCGAGTTCCAGGTCGAGGGCCTGGCCACCGTCATCCCGTTCCACCGTGCGGTGGTCTCCGACCCGGCATTCATCGGCGACGAGCACGGTTTCTCGGTGCACACGCGCTGGATCGAGACGGAATGGAACAACACGATCGAACCGTTCACCGCCGGTGAACCGCTCGACGACGAAGACTTCCGCCCACGCCAAACCGTGGTCGTCGAAATCGATGGTCGCCGGGTCGAGGTCTCGCTGCCCGCCGATCTGGCGATGTCCAACGGGTCCGGCGCCGATGCGGGTGTCATCCGGCGCAAGCCCAAGCCGCGCAAGCGCGGTGCCCACACCGGTGCCGCCGCCTCCGGCGACGCCGTGACCGCGCCGATGCAGGGCACCGTGGTGAAGGTGGCGGTCGAAGAAGGGCAGGAGGTCGTCGTCGGCGAGCTCGTCGTGGTCCTCGAGGCGATGAAGATGGAGAACCCGGTCACCGCTCACAAAGACGGTGTCATCACCGGGCTTGCGGTCGAGGCCGGCGCGGCCATCACCCAGGGAACGGTGCTCGCCGAGATCAAGTAGGGCCGCCCCCGGCCACAGATTTCACCCGGTGCCCGCCGGCGTCAGCGTCGACGCCAGCGACTGCAAGGTGGCACCGTCGAGGAGTTCGGCAAGGGGCGGATCGCACTTGAATTCGGTGGCGATGTGCTCACCGATGACCAAAGCGTCGATGGAGTCGCCGCCGCAATCGCGCACCGAATCCGTACCGACCACGGGGCGGCCCAGAACCCGCTCCCAGATCCGCTCCAGCTGCCTGCGGGTGACTTCCTGGGGGTTGGCCGCCACGTGTGGCGCCACCAGACCCGTCGGGCGAAGGAAGTTCAACTCCGTCTCGTGCCGAAACACCGGAAGTCGAGCTGATCCACCATCGGCGATGGCTTCGATGGCATCCAGATAGGCGGCGACAACCGCGTCGAACTGTTCGTCGGAAACCAGCCGCGGATCGTATTCGATGCCGATGCCGAGGGCACCGTACTCGCGGGCGAATATGGTGACCAACGGCAGATTGGTGTGGGCGATCATCTTGCGCCGCAAGGTTCTCGAATCCCTGGCACCCGCGGAAACCGGTGTGCGCTCACTGGCACCGGCCTTGTCGAAGCTGACGAAGTTAAACGCCGTCTCGAACAATCCGCCGATGCCGATGTCACGCTGAATTGCCCGCAACGGCACCCGACGATGTGGCAGCAGGTCGCGCTCGGCGGCGAACGCCTGGTCGACCAGCCCGGCGTAGTCCGGTGCCGTCATCTTGATCCGCAACGGGACCGTGTTCAAGAACATCCCCAGGGCGCTGGCCGAGTCGTCGGTTTCGGGCCTGCCGTTGACGACAACCCCGCTGAGGACGTCGTCGGTGGCGCCGAGACGGCCGTTGACCGCCAGGTGGGCGGCCAGCAGCGTGCTTTTCAGCGGTACGTGTCGACTGCGAGCCATCCGCACCAGGCCCGCCTCGATGCGCTCGGGCAGCTCGATCCACCGGAACTTGGGGCGGACGTGCTGCAGGCGGTCGCCCGCAAAGCGCAGCGTCTGGAAGCCTTGTAGCCGATCGAGCCAAAAGGCCCTCGACGGGCTGGCCTCGGCTTCGCTCTCGAGCATGACAAATTCCCGAAAATGGTTCTGCAGCCGCGGTCGGGCCGGGGGCGCGCCGGTGGTCCGCAATGCGTCGTAGTTGACGAGCAGGTCACGCTGAAGTTCGGCCACGCTCCACCCATCGAGAAGCGCATGGTGGACCGTCAGCCCCAGTTCGAAGCGTTCGCCATCGCGCACGTGGATCACCACCCCGAACGGAGTCTGGGTTTGCCACTGCATGGCCGCACTCGATTCGGCTTCCATCCAGGCCGCCACGGTGGCCTCCTGTTCGGCGGCGCTGCGCCCTGACAGGTCGACGACCGTCAGTGGGGTGCAAACCTCTTCATGCACCACCTGTAGCGGTCGCGAATAGCCGGACAGATCAAAGGTCGTCCGCAGGATCGGGTGCCGGGCGGTGACCACGTCGACGGCGGCGCGGAACGCGATCTCGTCCCACGGGGCGTCTACCAGATAGCTGAACACGTCGTGATAGATGCACGGCCCATCGACTCGGCTGTGCAGCAGCATCCCGGCCTGTAGGGCGGCCAGGGGGTAGGCATCCGCCACACCGGGCGGCAGATCGCTGGGTTGCGGCCCCTCGACCATCGGCGTTCGCGGCTGCGATTGCAGCGCCGCACCGGCGGCACCGGCCGAACCGGTGCGGATCAGGCCGGCCGCGAGTTGCTCGGGCGTCTGGCACTGGAAGAGATCTTGGACCTCCACCGCCAGCCCCAACGCTCTGGCCTTCGCCGAGAGCTGCACCGCGTGCATCGAGTCGCCGCCGATATCGAAGAAGTTGTCGTCAGCACCGACCGAGGGAAGTCCCAGGACCTCGGCGAACACCTGCCGGATCTGGTCAACCGTCGAGGCGGCGAGATTCCGGGTGGAGTCGGTGGTCTCACTCGGCGTTGCGCCGGGCGCCCCGGCCGCCGCCATCGGTGCCGGCAACGCCCGCTGATCGATCTTGCCGTTCGCGGTCAGCGGCAGGGATTCGACGGTGACGATCGCTGACGGGAGCATGTAGCCGGGAAGGCGGGCGGCCAACTTCTGCCGGCTGGAACTGATCGGCAGTTGCTCGCCGGTCGAGGTCACCACGTAGGCCACCAACCGGGGTTTGGCGTCGTCGTGGCGCACCATCGCATGACAGGCCACCACCTCTTCCAGCCCCGAGACGGCGTTTTCGACCTCTCCGAGCTCGATCCGAAAACCGTGCAATTGGACTTGGTGATCGAGGCGGCCGAAGTACTCGATCTCCCCCGACGGCAGTCGCCGTCCGACGTCGCCGCTGCGGTACAGCCGCTCCCGAGGGCGAAACGGGTGTGGGACAAAGCGTTGACCGGTCAGTTCCGGCTGCCCCAGGTAGCCCTTTGCCAGCCCGGGACCGGCCACGCAGATCTCGCCGCGCACACCGAGCGGGACCAGGTTGCCGGCAGCGTCGGTGAGCAGGCACTCGAGGTCGGGTATCGGGCGTCCGATCCGCGAACCCCGCCCGCCCAGCACATCCTCGCGGCGCAATCGACGAAACGTCACATGCACCGTCGTCTCGGTGATGCCGTACATGTTGATCAGGTCGGGATGGGAATCGCCGTGTGCCTCGATCCAGGGGATCAGGTCAGAGGACGTCAGCCTTTCGCCGCCAAAGATCACGTAGCGCAGATACAGCGGTGTGTCGGCCTCGGCGTCAGCGTCGCGCAGCAGTCGAAACGCGGACGGGGTCTGGTTGAGTACGGTGATCCGCTCGCGTGACAGCAATTCGCGAAACGCGCGCGGGGTCCGGGTCTCCAGATAGGGCACCATCACCACGCATCCGCCGTACAGAAGCGGTCCCCACAGCTCCCAAACCGAGAAGTCGAAGGCGATGGAGTGGAACATCGTCCAACGGTCCGCGCTGGTGAACTCGAAGAGGCCCTCGGTCGCGCTGAACAGCCGCATCACATTGGCGTGGGTAACCTCGACACCCTTGGGGCGGCCGGTCGAGCCCGAAGTGTAGATGACATAGGCGACGTCGTCGCCGTTCACCTCGATGTCGACCCCGGTCCCGGGCTGGTCGGAGAAGTCCAGCGCATCCAGCTGCAGAATCGGCGCGTCATGGTCGGCCACCACGTGTTGAAGCGCGGTCTCGGTGAGGATTGCCGACGGGGCGCAGTCGCACAGCACGAGTTCGGCTCGTTGCGGTGGCCAGCTGGGGTCCAGCGGCACATAGGCGGCGCCGGTCTTGATGATGGCCAGTACCGCAATGGGTATCAGCGGGGTGCGTTCGAGCAGCATCGCGACCTTGTCGCCGGGACGCACGCCACCGGCGATCAGGAACCTGGCCAGCCGGTTCGACTCGGCGTCTAGCTGGGCATAGGTCAGCCCACGCCCCAGGAACCGGACGGCTTCGGCGTCCGGATCAACTCGTGCCCGGTCCTCGAACCATCGGTGCAGCGCAGAGTGTGCGGGCCGAATCTCGCGGCGTACATCCAGAGCCCGCAACTGGTCGGTCTCGCCCTGGGTGAGCATGGAGAACTCGGCCAACGTCGCATCGGGTTGGGTGAGACCCGCGGCCAGCAGCGTCACCAGATGAGCGGCCATCCGCGCGATGCTCGGTGCGTCCCACAGCGCATCGCGGTATTCGAACACCAGCTGCAATGCGGTCCCGTCGGACTGCAAGGACAGCGAAAGCCAGAACAGCGAACGGCCGGGGTCGTGTGGCACCGGGGTGACGTCGAGCCCGTCCAGCGTCGGCCGATAGGAGCCGGGGACCTCCGGAACGAACGCCGCCTCGATCAACGACGACGCCTTGTCCCGCGCCGCGAACCGCTCCCGCAGCTCTTCGAAGGGCACGTCGGCGTGGGCCGTCGTCGCGGCCAGCCGCTCGGCCGTGGCGGTCGTCAGCGACCGCAAGGTGAGCGCCGGCGAGAAATCCGCGCGCACCGGCAGGAGGTTTGCGAAATATCCGATCGCGGCCTCGGGCACCCCGGCGGGGCGGGCCGGGAACGGCAGCCCAACCAGCAGCGCGTCTTGCTGGGTGTAGCGGTGCAGCAGGTACTGCCACATCGCCAGCACCACCGTGGACCGCTGCACCTGGATCTGCGCCGCGAACCGGTCCAGCCGCTCGAGCACATCATCGGGCAGCGGCGATTCGAACCTGGCCCCGGAAAACGACGCCACCGACGGCGCCGGCAAATCAGTGGGAAGCTCCAGGCGACCCGGGAGGCCGGAGAGCATCTCGTCCCAGAACGGCAGGTCGGTTTCCGCCAGCCGATGGCGGGGTTGGGCGGACTCGGCCAGGGCCAGCTGCCCCATGGTCGGCGCGGCGGGGGGTTCATCATCGAGCGGCCCGTCGCCCAGGGCGCCATAGAGCCGGGACAGTTCGGCCAAGATCGTCGCCCCGGCCCAATCATCGGCAACGATTTGGTGGTAGTTGAGTCCGAGCACCACCCGGTCGTCGGCCAGCCGAAGAATGAGCGCACGCAGCGGAGAGTCGGTGGTGATGTCGATCGGTCTGGCGGCATCCGCACAGACCAGCTCTCGCAGTAGCGATTCCCGATCGCTTGGGTCATGGCCGCGCAGATCGCGGACTTGCACCGGCTCGGCATCCCCGATTACCTGGACCGGCCCGGTCGCGCGTTCGGGGAATCTGGTCCGCAGCACGGGGTGGCGCTGTGCAAGGAGCTCCAGGGCGTCGTGCAACCGCTCGACGTCAACGTTGCCGCGCAGGTCGAAATACCGCTGCGCACACAGTTCCGGGCCGCCCGCGTTCCTCCGGTCGAGCAGCCAGATCCGCAGCTGGGCATGGGTCAGCGGGGCTGGGGTGACCGCAACGAAGGCCCCACCGCCCACGGCGTAGTCCTCGATGCGGCATTCGGGTGTTCGGGTGAGCGAACCGATGGTCGCGACCAACTCGGCCGCCAGCCGTTCGGCCGTGGCCGCTTTGAACAGCTCGCGGTCGTATTCCAGGAAACCGCCCAGCGTTTTCCCGTCGTCGGCAAACGACGCCACCAAGTCGAATTTTGCCGACCCCGGGTCGACCGCCACGTGACTGACCTCGGCACCCTCGATGCGCACCGGGGCGATATCGCCGTCGAACAACGTGACCACGGCCTGGAAGATCGGGTTGCGGGTACCCGCGCGCTCCGCGCGGACCACATTGACGATGTCGGGGAATGCCAAAGCACTGTGGTCGACCATGGCTTGGACCTCATCGCGGGCGCGGACGACCAGGTCGGCGAACGTGGGGTTGTCGCGCAGCCGGCAGCGCAACGGCAGGGTGCTGGCGAAGTTGCCGATCACGTTCTCGATGCCGGAATGCTCACGCCCGGCGGTCACGCCGCCGATCACGATGTCGCGCTGGCGGCCACGGCTGGCGATCCACGCCATGAAGGCCGCGACCAGCACGCTGTACGGGGTCGCGCCATGCTCGCGAGCCAGTGCTCGCACCGCCGCCCGGTCGTCGTCGTCAATCACGATCGGCACTCGCGCCCCGCGGAAGCTACCCCGCAGCGGACGCGGGAAATCCCTGGGCAGATCGGTCGCCGGCGGCGCATCGCGCAGATGCTCACTCCAATAGCCCTCGAGCGCCGCGCGGTCGCCGGAGGTGATTTGCCCGGCCACCCAGTGGTGGTAGTCGATTGGTTGCAGGCTTAGCTGGGGCAGCCGCGCTGCCCTACCCAGCGCCGCGTAGGCCTTGCTCAGCTCGGCGTTGAGCAGTCCGGCGGCCGACCACCCGTCGGCGGCGATGTGGTGCACGCTCCAGGCCAGGTAGTGGTCATCGGCGCCGAGCGCGATGAGCAGCACTCGGATGGGTAGATCCTTTTGCAGGTCGAATGGGCGCGCCCCCAGTTCGGCGATGAGCTCGTGGGCGCGGGCATCACCGTCGTCTTGGCCGCCGCCGCAAAGATCGGCATGTTCTATCGGCGCGGCGCCCCCGGGTGCCAGCACAATCTGGACCGGCTGCCCCTGCTGATAGGGGAAGATCGTCCGCAGCGCCTCGTGCCGCTCGATCACCGCGGCGAACGCGGCTTCCAAGCGTCGAGTGTCCACCCGGCCACGAATGTGCACGGCCTCGACGATGTTGTAGGCCGACATCGTCGGTGCCAGCTGCTGCAGGTACCACAGATTGGCCTGCATGGGTGCCAGCGGCAGGGGCGCCTGCCGGTCCACGGGCGCCGGTTCAAGCATCTCGACCTCGGCGGCGGTGGCGACCTGTCGCAGTTTGTGCTCGATGAGGTCTTGCAGGCCGGTCAGGGTCCCGGCCGAAACGAAGTCGCGCATCTGCAGGACCACGCCCATCCGTTCACGCACCCGCATGATCACCCGCAACGCAGCAAGGGAATGCCCACCGATGCGGAAGAAGTCCGCATCGGGATCGAGGACGGGCCGGCCGAGGATCTCCTCCCAGATTCTGGCCAGTCCGATCAGTCGCTGCGGCACATCGCGCACATCGGCGTCAGCATCGGCAGCATCGGCAGCACCGGCAAAGGAAACGGCTGGTAGCGCGGCCATATCCACCTTGCCGGTCGAGGTGCGGGGAAGCGAGTCCAGCACCATCACCGCGGCCGGAACCATCGTGGCGGGCAACTTGGTGCGGCAGGTCTTGAGCACGGCCTCCAGATCCAGCTCGATGTTCGGGGCGTCGGAAATGAGGTAGGCGGCCAGGGCCTTGTCGCCGGGCGCGCGCTCTTTGACGGTGACCACCGCATGCTGCACACCCGGGTGCTCACACAGGGTTCGCTCGATCTCTGCCGGTTCTATCCGCACGCCATGCACCTTGAGCTGCCGGTCCATCCGACCGAGGAACTCCAGCGTCCCGTCGGGTCTTTGGCGTACCCGATCACCGGTGCGATAGACCCGGGCACCGGGATGCGCGCAGCGGACGTCGCGGCGGAAACGCTGCGCGGTGATGGCCGGGGAGCCGAGGTAGCCCATCGTGACGCCGGCACCGCCGATCCACAGCTCGCCTTCGCCCCCCGGGGCGGCCAGCGCGCCCTCCGGATCGACAACGTAGAGGCACACGTTGGCGATCGGACGTCCGATAGGCGCCCAGGATGCCTCGTCGGCGACTTCGACACGCCAGAAGGTCGCATCGATGGTCGTCTCGGTCGGTCCGTACAGATTCACCAGCTCGGCGTGGGGCAACACGGCGGCAAACCGCCGGCACAGCGCCAGCGACAACGGTTCACCACCGCAGAACACGTAGCGCAAGGTCATGCACTGGCCAAGATCGGGCTCCTCGAGCAGCACATCCAGCTGTGAGGGAACGATCTGCAGCATCGTGATGCTCGACTGCCTGACGCGTTGGACGATCGAGTGCGGATCCCACTCCCCCGGGTTGAACACCAGCCGGGCACCGGCCACCAACGGGCCGAAGATCTCCCACATGAAGATGTCGAATGTGGGTGCGGCCGTCTGCAGCAACGCATCATCGCCGCCAAGACCGAATTCGTCGCGCCGCCACAGCAGCTGATTGCAGAATGCACGGTGTGAACTGGTCACCGCTTTGGGGCGGCCGGTAGAACCCGATGTGAAGTTGAGGTAGGCCGGCTCAGCAGGATCGAGCTGGGGCGGCGGCATCGACGCGACCGCTGCGCCGGCGCGGTCGGCCGCGATCAGCTCGGGTGCGTTGACCGGAACCAATGGCCGGGTCTGATCGTCGACGACAACGCGACTGACACCGGCATCGGTGATCATGTCCGCGACCCGCGCGCTCGGATGGGTTGGGTTCAGCACCACCACCACCGCCCCGGATCGCGCGATCGCCAGCGCCGCTACGGCCAGGTGAACGCTGCGCCCGAGGAAGACGCCGATGGCATCACCGGGTCGGACCCCCGCCGCGGCTAGGTGTTCGGCGAACGCGTCGACCCGCTCGCCCAGCTCGGCATAGGTGACCGTGGCCCCGCCCACGTCTTCAATGGCGATGGCCTGGGGGGTGCGCTCGATCTGGGCGGCAACGAGTTCGTGAATGCTGTGATCCCCGCCCGGCCGCCGGGGACCGACGATCGGTTCAGCCTCCCGCCGGCGAAGCGGATGCAGGGTCGGGTCAACCTCGGCGTCGCCGGCGAGAAATTCATCAAGCGTGCCGACCGCATCGGCGTAGGCAGGTAGCGCCTGTTCGTAGCCGCTGGCGTGCTCGTTTCGCCCGCCCACCTTGGTCCGTTCGAAACGCCAACCCCGCTCGATGAGCGCCTGCGCCGCCGACCCTTGCGGTGCCACCGCCGCAAGGATCGCCCAGCCCCCAAGCCGGCCCAGGTCGTGAAAATTGTTGACCGAGGTATCGGCAGCGAGTTCGTCCACGATTTCCCGCAGCCGGTTTGCCGCATCGCGGCCTGAGCCGCGGCTGGCCATCCAGTCATAGACGGTGTCCGATCGCGCGGCCAAGCGAGCGCCCAGTTCGGTCAGCAGGGCTTCCGAAGGCCCCTCCCCGATCCGCAGGAACCGGACGTCTCGCATCAATGCGGCGACCCGGTTGCGCTCCACGTAGCCGCGCCATCCCAGCGTCTGCATCGCGTTGTCGGTGGCGTGATAGGCGAACTCGGAGGCGGCGACCTTGAGCGTCAGGAAGATCTCTTGCGGGGTATCGGGCTCGGTCGCGACGACGCCGAGCAGGGCCCCGATCGATTCGATCTCTGCGGCGATGCGCGCCGTGCGGCGCTGGACGACCGGGTCGGTGATGAGCAGGCCGGTGCTCACCTCCCGTTGTGACGCGAAGCGGTAGATCAACTGCGCGCATCGCTTCATCACGCCCAGGCCAATCGCGCCGGCGCTAGCGCGGCCGATCCGCAGGCCCTCGTCGATCACCTCGAGCCCATCGCCAATCCCGCCGAGGATCTGCCAGGGCGCTACCCGCACCCCATCGAAGCGGATGCCCGACACCGGAACGGACCGCAATCCGAAGGTTCTCTCAGGGGGCAGCACGCTGACCCCCGGACTGTCAGCCGGGATCGCCACCGCGGTCAACGCGGTGCCACCGTCGACGGCGAACGGCACCAGAGTCACGAACACGCCGGTGCATCCCGCACCGGTAATGCAGGATTTCGCGGCGCTGATCACCCAGTCGGAGCCGTCGGGGATCGCTGTGCTGACCAGTTCACGCAGGTTGGAACCGGACACGCTGGGCTCGGTGATCGCCAGGGAACCCAGCAGCCGGGCGGTGCGCATCGGATCGATGAATCGCTGACGGGCTTGGCTGCTGCCATGCAGCAAGACGGTCTGCATCGCACCGTGATGTACCGCGAGCAGGGCCGCATGGCCGACATCGATGCCACCGACGCGCTCCACGATCGCACTGAGCTCGGCGAGATCGACCGCGGATCCGTCGGCTCCGGCACTGATGTGTCCGAAGTGTCCCGCGTCGGCGAGTTCATGCAACGACCGATCAAGGGTCAACGATGCCGAAGCCGCTACCCACTGGGCTGCCTGGTCCCCGTCGTCCTCACCAGGGCATTGCGAGACCGTCGGGGTACCAGCCGTCATATGAAACTCCTCAGCTCATTCGCCACGGCTACCTGCCGCGCGACACAAGGGCGGCGCGCATTCCCTGCCCGGGGGACTACAGACCGCGCGATGCGGCCACGCCCCTTTAGGTACATGGCTATGTTGTCAATGTCAACGTAAAATATTGACATTGACAACTTGTCATTGACCACGCGCCTCAGTGTGAAGTTAGCTGAATGTTCCGATTGACGAGGCGACAGACGGCGGGCTGCCGCGACACAGAGCCGGAACGATCAATCACTAGCAGGTCATAGCTTTTTGCTCGCGGCGCCGGCATTCAATAGAGGATTCGACGCAACGTCGCCGATCGGCAAACGTAGTTAGCCTGTGACGTCCGTAACACAGCGAATCTTCCGGCAAGAGTCACGATCAGCACGCGAGACCGCGACAATCAGGCGTTAGCCAGCAAACTTTGATGAGCCACCGGTATCGGTAGCCGAACGGCGTCCCGACGCTGCGGAACTGCGGCACGCCAACGTCGATAAGCTGGGCCGAATCTCCCGCCACGGGTTGGCCTACCCGTCGATCGAAGGGCCGGACCCGCCCCGTTGGCTTACCATGAGCTAACGCGTGGCGGCTCAAGGCCAACTCGTACGATGCTCGAATGAGTGAACGCTCGCAGTATCACCATGGCGGTCTGCGCGACGCGATCCTGACCGAAGCGGCCACCCTGGTCGCCGAGCGCGGAGTTGGCGCCGTGTCGGTGCGTGAGCTGGCCCGCCGCGCTGGCGTGTCGCACAATGCCTATGGCCACCACTTCACCGACCGGCGCGGATTGTTCACCGCACTAGCGGCGCAAGGCTTCATGTTGCTTGCGGAGGCACTGCGTGAGGCCCGCGGAAACTTCCTCGACGGCGCCCGCGCCTACGTCCGCTTTGCGATCGGGCATCCGGGCCACTACGCGGTGATGTTCGACTGGTCCCTGATCGACCGCACCGATAGCGATCTGGCCGCCGCGCATGCGGCCGCCTCGATGGAGCTCGCCCGGGGCGCCTCACTGCTCCAAGATCCAAAGGCCGTGGCGGATCGCCACGGCGCCGAGCTCGCGGCGTGGTCGCTCATCCATGGCTTCTCGATGCTGTGGCTCAACGGCGTGCTGCCGTCGGACCCGGGCGAATGCACGGATCCGATCGCAACTGCGGAGCGGGTCGCGCTCATGCTGTTCGAGACGTGACATCGGTCAACGGACACTAGGGCACGCGAAAACCGGCCGCGAACGGGACGCGCGGTCGCGCTTACTCGAGCTGATCGCGCAGCCGCGCCAGGGATTTGGCCAGCAGCCGCGAGACGTGCATCTGTGAGATGCCCACCCGTTCGGCGATCTGCGTTTGTGTCATCGAGTCGAAAAACCTCAGCACCAGCACCGTTCGCTCCCGCTCGGGCAGCGCCTCGAGCAAGGGACGAAGCGACTCGCGATCTTCGATCCGATCCAAACCGGCGTCCATGTCACCCAACGTGTCCGCGATGGCGCGGGCGTCGTCGTCCTCGCTACCGCTACCGCTGTCAATGGACAAGGTGTTGTAGGAGCTGCCCGCTACCAAGCCCTCGACTACCTCGGCTCGGTCCATCTCGAGCTCGGCGGCGAGTTCGGTCGCGGTGGGCGCCCTGCCCAGCCGCTGCGACAGGTCGGCGGTGGCCGCGCCCAACCGCAGATGCAGTTCCTTCAGCCGCCGCGGAACCTTGACCGACCAACTGTTGTCGCGGAAATGCCGCCGGACCTCGCCCATGATGGTGGGCACCGCGAACGAGACGAAATCCGAACCCGTCTCGACATCGAAGCGGACCACCGCGTTGACCAGCCCGACCCTCGCGACCTGAACCAGGTCATCGCGTGGTTCGCCACGTCCCTCGAACCGCCGGGCGATGTGATCGGCCAACGGCAAGCAGCGCTCGACGATCGTGTCGCGGTGGCGCTGGAAATTCGGTGAGTCGGCATCGAAGGTGGCCAACTCACGAAACATCTCCGGGACATCGGCGTATTCGTTGGGTCGTGAAGAGGAACCGCCGGCAGTTCGGGAGGTCACCTGCCGGAGGCCACCCTTCGAGCCGTCAACATGATGCCGAACACGCTGCCGGCTGCCTCAGGTGGGCGACCATCGTGAAATGTCTGAACATCGTCGGCCAGCGATGTCAGCACATGCCAGCTGAAACTTCCCGGCGCCACCACGTCGTGCGTACCGCACGCGGCAGAGGCCTGGACCACAAGTTCGTCGTCGCGCGGGTCCACCACCAGGGTCAGCGTGGCGTCCGGTGTGGCCGAACGGATCAGCCGAGTACACACCTCGTCGACCGCCAGCCGCAGGTCTGCCACAGCGTCGAAATCCAAGTCTTCAAACGTGCCGATGGCACCAACCAGGGTGCGCAGCATCGACAGGTTCTCCAAGCGCGCAGCAACGTTGAGTTCGACGGCACGGTGGCCGCGTTCGCGCTTGTTGATGCGCGGATCCGCATCGGTCATCTGGCCTCCCGGCAATTTTGCACCGACAGTACTCTCGCTTTGAGTCCCGCTTTGGGCCCAGCGTTGCAGCCGGTTGGTCATGATCGCCACCGGGTATTCAACCAGCTACCGGCGAGGCGGGCGGGACCGACACAGTCCGGACGCGCCGGCTCGAGCAAATCGCGATGTTTGCCGGGATGACGTCGGTCGTCGTGATCGTGGTCGCAGTGGAAATCTAGGTCGGTGCTTTGGCGATTTTGTCCCCCATGATGGGGTGACAACGCGGACGCAACAATGCCGGTACTCATCATGGTTTAGACCTGATACCCAGTCGCTACCGCCGGTAAAACCGCGAATCGATTTTCGATTGCGTGATTCTTCGCGTACCGGGTACCGCCGAGATGGCCCCACCCCGCAGCCGCGACAAACACCAACACGCACCAACAAGCACCGATGCGGCGGGGGCGGAC
This sequence comes from Mycobacterium marinum, assembly GCF_003391395.1. NCBI lineage: Bacteria > Bacillati > Actinomycetota > Actinomycetes > Mycobacteriales > Mycobacteriaceae > Mycobacterium > Mycobacterium marinum. Next base: position 1,445,853 of record NZ_CP024190.1, on the reverse strand, counting down.
TCGTCGCAGCCGCCAAGCGACGGCGGGGTGCTCACCAATGGCGTCTAGCTGGCCAGCCGCTGTCGACGGACTTCGGGGTGTTCGCTGTACCAGCGATCGGCAATCCTGCGAACCCGTCGATGCTCGAACGCCAGCCAGATCAAACCGACCACGGCGACAGTGAGCGCGACCACGCCGGAAGCCATGCCCTCGGAGTGATGCCCGGTACCGAAGGCCGCCAGCGACCCGACGCCGCCGATTACGCCCGCCACGACCAAGAGGTACCCAGGCCAGTGCAGCACGTCGATCAGCGACTCGCCTGCGAGTGGCCGCGTCGTCCGCAAGTGGTCGACGGGGTCACGATAGGTGTCCCCCATGGCTCCTCCTCTGCTATCCCGCGATTAATGCCATTACCAGGCATTACCTTCAACGGTAGAACTCCGGGCACAGGATGTGGAGTGATCAGGGCAAATTCGGCAAATTCTTTGTCAAAGCGCCAGTACTGGACCCGCAATTGACGGAACGCCCAGGGAAAGAGCCACCACCATCAGCGTCAGCAAAAACCAGCCGGCGCCGTGCCACCCCCACCAGGTGCCCCCGTCACGCCACACGCGATAGGTGCGCACGAAGGCCCATATCCCGCTGGCGAACAGGATCGCCGGCGCCCCGAGCGCGAGCAAGGTGCGCTCGGGCAGGCCACACGCCGCGGTGTCGACTCCCGCGCGTCCGCCGCACGTACTGACCCATAACGCCGCCATGATGAGGAAGCCGACGCCGGCGCTGGCCGCCAGGGCCGCAAAGCGGATAGCAGCTCGGACCTCTTCGTCATCCTGCCCGAGGCGATCACCATCTGATCGCTCATGCACCCTTTGCATCCTGAACCCCAATCCTGCGTTCTGTGGATACACAGCAAACCGAATACCCCGCCGGGAGCTGGGATAAACGGCGCGCGGCTCAGGTCATCGCCGATAATGCGCTACGCACGGCCGCTATGGCCAGATCGATTTCGTCGCGACCGACGGTCAGCGCGGGACGAAATCGCACACTGACCTTACCGGCCGGCAACGCAATGACCGCCCGCTGCCACAGGCGCTGAATCAATTCGTCGCGATCGGCGGTGGTCGGCAGGTCGAAAGCGCACATCAGGCCACACCCACGGGGATGCAGAACCACCGCCGGCAAGTCCTTGGCCAGCTCATCGAATTGGGCACGCAGGTAGCGGCCCTGCTCGGCCGCGTTATCGACCAATCCTTCGGCCTCGATCACTTCCAGAATGCGGCGAGCGCGCACCATGTCGGTGAGATTGCCGCCCCAGGTCGAGTTGAGCCGCGACGAGACGGCAAACACGTTGTCGACGATCTCGTCGACCCGGCCGCCGGCCATCACCCCGCACACCTGGGTCTTCTTGCCGAACGCCACGACATCGGGTTTCACCCCGAACTGCTGGTAAGCCCAGGGAGTTCCGGTCATTGCGCAACCCGTCTGGACCTCGTCGAAGATCAGCAGCGCATCGTGTTCGTCGCAGAGCCGTCGCATCGCCGCGAAGAACTCGGGCCGGAAATGCCGGTCACCACCTTCACCTTGAATGGGTTCGGCGATAAAGCAGGCGATGTCGTGGGGGTGCGCCTCGAACGCGGCGCGGGCCTGAGCCAAGGACTCCGCCTCCACGGTATCCATGTCGGCATCCGGCCGAATGTATGGAGCATCGATGCGCGGCCAGTCGAACGTCGGGAAGCGAGCGACATTGACCGGCTTGGTGTTGGTCAGCGACAACGTGTAGCCGCTGCGGCCGTGAAACGCCCCACGTAGGTGCAGCACCTTGGTGCCCAGCCCCGCATCGATGCCGAGTGCCTGGTTGTGCCGGCTCTTCCAGTCAAAAGCCACCTTCAGCGCGTTTTCGACCGCCAACGCGCCACCGTCGACGAAGAACAGGTGCGGCAGCGCCGGGTCGCCCAGCACCCGCACGAAAGTCTGGACGAAGCGCGCCATCGGCACCGAGTAGACGTCGGCGTTGCTGGGCTTGTTCAGCGCCGCCTCAAGTAGTTCGGCGCGGAACTGCTCGTCCTCGGCCAATCCCGGGTGGTTCATCCCCAATGCCGACGAGGCGAAGAAAGTGAACATGTCCAGGTAGCGCCGACCGGTTCGGGCGTCGACCAGATACGAGCCGGCGGATTGGGACAGATCGAGCACCAGGTCGAAACCATCGACCAGCATGCTGCGCCCCAGCACCTCCTGGACGTCATCTGCTTCTATTTGCTGGCATGCAGGCACGGTGGATCTCACGGCGGCAGTCATACCGACCATGCTAGCGTGCTATTTACGAAAACATTACCCTTGGGCCGGAAAGATTATGGTATGAACTGCCGATCACTGTAAAAAGTATTCAAAATGATGGTGCTTCGCGTGCGCACGTTAGCGGTTGCCCGGATCCGCTGCAGCAGGTCCTCCAGCGCCCGCGCGGAGACAACCCGCACCAGCAGGACATAGCTCTCTTCGCCGGCCACCGAATGACACGACTCAACCTCATGGATGTGTTCCAGACGGGCGGGCGCATCATCGGGTTGGGAAGGATCAAGAGGAGTAATCGCCACGAACGCCGATAGAAAGTGCCCCACCGCCTCGGGGTCGACGCGCGCCGAGTACCCGGTCACCACACCGCGTGCCTCCAGTCTGCGCACCCGCGATTGGACCGCCGAGACCGAAAGACCGGCACTGGCCGCCAGCTCCGCAAGGGTCGCACGCCCGTCGGAGACCAGCTGGCGCACCAGGATCCGGTCGATGTCGTCGAGCGTCTCACCCATGGGCGCAGACTATCGCAGCAGCCAGGGCGCACCATGAGTTCGACGAACAAGCTGGTTACCTGGGAGCTGCGGGCCCGCTTCGCCGCGGGACTGTCAGCCATGTATGCCGGCGAAGTCCCCGCCTACAGCACGCTGGTGGACGTCACCGCAGAGGTGAACCGTGACTATGTGGCAGCGCACCCCGGCGCCGAACGGCTGGGATCACTGCAGCGGGTCACCGCCGAGCGCCACGGCGCCATCCGGGTGGGCAGCCCCGCCGAACTTGCCGCCGTCGCCGACCTGTTCGCCGCGTTCGGCATGTTCGCGGTGGGCTTCTACGACCTGCGCTCGGCCCGGTCGCCGATTCCCGTGGTATCCACCGCATTCCGCCCAATCGACGCCGAGGAATTGGCGAACAACCCCTTTCGGGTGTTCACCTCGATGCTGGCCACCGGCGACAGCCGGTTCTTCGATTCCGGGCTGCGCGCGCGGGTGCTGACATTTCTGGGCCGCCGGCAACTGTTCGACCCCGCGCTGCTGGCCCAGGCCCGCGTGATCGCCGCCGAAGGCGGCTGCGACGCCGCGCAGGCACCGGACTTCGTCGCCAAAGCCGTGGCGGCGTTCGCGCTCTCGCGCGAGCCGATCGACAAGGCGTGGTACGACGAGCTCTCGCGGGTGTCGGCGGTGGCGGCCGACATCGCGGGCGTCGGCTCGACCCACATCAACCACCTCACGCCACGCGTGCTCGACATCGACGACCTCTACGCGAGGATGACCGGGCGCGGCATCACCATGATCGAGGCGATCCAGGGTCCGCCGCGCACCGACGGACCCGCGGTGCTGTTGCGCCAGACGTCGTTTCGCGCATTGGCCGAGCCACGACTGTTCCGCGGTGCCGATGGCACCGTCACCGAGGGCAGCCTGCGGGTGCGGTTCGGCGAGGTCGAGGCGCGCGGCGTCGCGCTGACGCCACGCGGACGGGAGCGCTACGACGCCGCGATGGCACGGCTCGCCGGAACCGGCGACCCAGCCACGATCTGGAGCGACCACTTTCCGGCGACCGATGCCGAGCTGGCGGCGCAGGGTCTGGCCTATTACCGCGCCGGTGATCCGTCGGCGCCTATCGTCTATGAGGACTTCCTGCCCGCCTCGGCGGCCGGCATCTTCCGCTCCAACCTGGACGGCGATACCCGCACCGGGCAGGCGACCGGCGCCGCTGACAGCGACCCCGATTACCACGTGGGGTGGTTGGCGGGGGCCATCGACCGCGACATCTACGACCCGTACTCGCTCTACGATGCACTCGCCACCGAGCGGGCGCGATGACGGTGCACGGCGCAGCGACAATCGGCGACAAGCAGCCACAGACAGCGACAAACAGCGAAAAGGAGCGAGCGGGGCCAATGACCCACTCAGATGAGCTACGTGACCGGGTACGCAAGGCGCTCGAGGCGGTCGGCGTGACCGCCAGCCTCGATGAGCCGGGCGGACACGGGATGCCGTCGAGCACGCCTATCACCTGCGAGACGCTGTTCACCCTGACGGCCACCACTGCCGAACAGACCGAGCGCAGCATCGCCGACGCGCACGCCGCGTTCACCCAATGGCGAAGCACGCCGGCGCCGGTGCGCGGCGCATTGGTGGCCCGCCTCGGTGAGTTGATCAGCGCACACAAGCACGACCTGGCCGAGCTGGTGACGATCGAAGTCGGCAAGACCGGCTCCGAGGCGCTGGGCGAAGTGCAGGAAATGATCGATATCTGCGAGTTCGCGGTCGGCCTGTCCCGCCAGCTCTACGGCCTCACCATCGCCTCCGAGCGCCCCGGGCACCGGCTCATGGAGACCTGGCATCCACTCGGTGTGGTCGGCGTGATCACCGCGTTCAACTTCCCGGTTGCGGTTTGGGCATGGAACACCGCGGTGGCGCTGGTGTGCGGCGACACCGTGCTGTGGAAGCCCTCGGAGCTGGCGCCATTGACGGCGCTGGCCTGCCAGACACTGCTGACCCGGGCCGCTGCCGACGTCGGCGCGCCGCCGTCGGTGGGCGCTGTGGTGCTGGGTGGGGCCGAGCTGGGTGAACAACTCGTCGATGACCCGCGCATCGCGTTGCTGTCCGCGACGGGTTCGGTGCGCATGGGCCAGCAGGTGGGGCCCCGGGTCGCCCGGCGATTCGGCCGGGTACTGCTGGAACTGGGCGGCAACAACGCGGTCATTGTGACGCCATCGGCCGACCTGGACCTGGCGGTGCGGGGCATCGTGTTCGCCGCCGCCGGTACCGCCGGGCAGCGCTGCACCAGCCTGCGCCGCCTGATCGTGCACAGCTCCGTGGCCGACGATGTGGTGGCGCGCGTCGTCGCCGCCTGCCGCACGCTGCCGGTCGGCGATCCGTGCGATCCGGCGACCCTGATCGGCCCGCTGATCCATGAGACCGCCTACCGCGACATGCTGGGCGCGCTGGACCAGGCGCGCGCCGAGGGCGGCGAGGTGATCGACCCCAACCCGCGCCGGGACGGCCCCGCGGGCGGCTATTACGTCGCACCGGCGGTGGTCCGGATGCCGGCACAGACCGCCATTGTGGCGACCGAAACCTTCGCCCCCATCCTCTACGTCCTCACCTACGACGATCTAGATGACGCGATCGCGCTCAACAATGCTGTACCGCAAGGACTCTCGTCGGCGATCTTCACCAACGACCTGCGTGAGGCCGAGCGCTTCCTGGCCGCATCCGACTGCGGGATCGCCAACGTCAACATCGGGACATCGGGCGCGGAGATCGGCGGCGCGTTCGGCGGCGAGAAGCAGACCGGCGGCGGTCGCGAGTCCGGTTCGGATGCTTGGAAGGCGTATATGCGCCGCGCCACCAACACCATCAACTACTCCACCGAGCTGCCGCTGGCCCAGGGCGTGCAGTTTGGGTGAGCCTGCGCGCTAGCGGAGGACGTTGGCCGCGTGAGTAGTATCTTCCCCATGGCGACAGCCAGAAGGCGGTTATCCCCCGAGGATCGACGCGCTGAACTGCTCGCCCTGGGGGCGGAAGTTTTCGGGAAGCGACCTTACGACGAGGTCCGCATCGATGAGATTGCGGAGCGCGCCGGGGTTTCGCGTGCGCTGATGTATCACTACTTCCCGGACAAGCGGACGTTCTTCGCGGCGGTCGTCAAGGACGAGGCGGATCGGCTCTACGAGGCCACCAGCATCGAGTCCCCCGTCGGAATGACGATGTTCGAGGAGATCCGCCTCGGCGTGCTGGCCTACATGGCCTACCACCAACAGAACCCGGAGGCCGCCTGGGCCGCCTACGTGGGCCTGGGACGCTCCGATCCGGTTCTGCTGGGCATCGATGACGAGGCCAAGAACCGCCAGATGGAACACATCATGACCCGAATCGGCCAAGTCGTGAGCGGCATTCCGGGCAGCACCGCGCTGGCCCAGCATGTCGAGCGTGACCTGCGGGTGATCATCTACGGCTGGTTGGCGTTCACCTTCGAAATCTGCCGTCAGCGGATCATGGACCCCAGCACCGACGCCGACCGCCTCGCCGATGCCTGTGCGCACACGCTGCTGGACTCGATCGCGCGGGTGCCCGAGATTCCCGGCGAGCTCGCCGAGGCGATGGCGACCGCCCGACACACGCCGCAATAGTTTTTGTCGGTGCCCGTTGGCACCATGGCTAGGTGAGCACCGCGCGCCCCGAACCCCTGGGCCCCGAAGCCTTGGGGCGGTTCAGCGCGATCACTCGCGAATGGTTCACCAACACCTTCGCCGCGCCCACCCCGGCACAGGCCAGCGCCTGGGCCGCCATCGCGGCCGGCGACAACACGTTGGTGATAGCCCCGACCGGCTCGGGTAAGACGCTCGCCGCGTTCCTGTGGGCCCTGGACAGCCTGGCCTGTTGCCCCGACCGCACGGCCGGCACCCGGGTGCTCTACGTGTCGCCGCTGAAGGCCCTGGCGGTCGATGTGGAGCGCAACCTGCGCACGCCGCTGGCCGGGCTCACCCGGCTTGCCGAACGCCGGGGTCTGCCCCCACCGCAGATCAGCGTCGGGGTCCGCTCGGGTGACACACCGTCGGCGGTGCGCCGGCAACTCATCACGCGACCGCCCGACGTGCTGATCACCACCCCGGAGTCCCTGTTTCTGATGTTGACCTCGGCCGCACGCGAGACGTTGGCCGGGGTGCAGACCGTCATCGTCGACGAGATCCACGCGATCGCGGCCACCAAGCGTGGAGCGCACCTGGCGCTATCCCTGGAGCGACTCGACCAACTGGCCCCCGATCGCCGCGCCGGGCCCCCCGCGCAGCGCATCGGGCTTTCGGCGACCGTACGACCGCCCGAGGAACTCGCCCGGTTCCTGTCCGGATCGGTGCCGACCACCATCGTCGCCCCGCATTCGGCCAAGACCTTCGACCTCACGGTGCAGGTTCCGGTGGCTGACATGGCCAACTTGGCGAACAACACCATCTGGCCCGATGTGGAGGCTCGGTTGGTCGACCTCATCGAGTCGCACAACTCGACCATCGTGTTTGCCAATTCGCGGCGACTAGCCGAACGGCTTACCGCACGGCTCAACGAGATTCACGCGGAGCGGTCCGGCGTGACGCTCCCGTCGGAGGCCAACACGCAGGTTGCCGGCGGCGCCCCGGCCCAGATCATGGCCAGTGGGCAGACCTTCGGCGCTCCCACTCTGCTGGCCCGGGCCCACCACGGTTCGGTCAGCAAGGAACAGCGCGCCCAGGTCGAGGAGGACCTCAAACGCGGAGCGCTCAAGGCGGTGGTGGCAACCTCGAGCCTGGAACTCGGGATCGACATGGGGGCCGTCGATCTGGTGATTCAGGTGGAAGCACCGCCGTCGGTGGCCAGCGGCCTGCAACGCATCGGGCGGGCTGGCCACCAGGTCGGCGAGGTTTCCCGCGGGGTGCTGTTCCCCAAGCACCGCACCGACCTGCTCGGCTGCGCGATCAGCGTGCAGCGCATGCGCACCGGCCAGATCGAGACCATGCGGGTGCCGGCCAACCCGCTGGACATCCTGGCCCAGCACACGGTCGCCGCCGCCGCCCTGGAGCCGCTCGACGCCGATCAATGGTTCGACACCGTGCGCCGCAGCGCTTCCTTCGCCACGCTGCCGCGCAGCGTCTTCGAGGCCACGCTGGATCTGCTGTCGGGCAAGTATCCGTCCACCGAATTCGCCGAGTTGCGCCCACGACTGGTCTACGACCGCGGAACCGGAACGCTGACCGCACGCCCCGGGGCGCAGCGCCTGGCCGTCACCTCCGGCGGCGCCATCCCCGACCGCGGCTTGTTCACCGTCTACCTGGCCAGCGAATCGGAAAAGCCCTCGCGGGTAGGCGAACTCGACGAGGAGATGGTCTACGAGTCCCGGCCAGGTGACGTGATCTCGCTGGGTGCCACCAGCTGGAGAATCACCGAGATCACCCATGACCGGGTGCTGGTGATACCCGCTCCAGGCGAGCCCGCTCGGCTGCCCTTCTGGCGCGGTGACGACGTCGGCCGCCCCGCCGAACTGGGCGCCGCGCTGGGCGCGCTCACCGGCGAGTTGGCCCGGCTGGACCGCGAGGAGTTTGACAAGCGCTGTGCGGGGTTGGGTTTCGACGTTTTCGCGACGGACAACCTGTGGGGACTGCTCGACGACCAGAAGACCGCGACCCGGGTGGTACCCACCGACACCACGCTGCTGGTCGAGCGCTTCCGCGACGAGCTCGGCGACTGGCGGGTAGTCCTGCACTCGCCCTACGGCCTGCGGGTGCACGGCCCACTAGCGCTGGCAGTCGGCCGGCGACTGCGTGATCGCTACGGCCTCGACGAGAAGCCAACGGCCTCCGATGACGGCATCGTTGTTCGATTGCCCGACAGCATTTCCGACACCGGCACCGAAACGCCCCCGGGCGCCGAGCTGTTCCTTTTCGACGCCGACGAGATCGACGCGATCGTGACCGCCGAAGTGGGCGCTTCGGCGTTGTTCGCCTCCCGATTCCGGGAGTCGGCGGCCCGGGCGCTGCTGCTCCCCCGCCGCCATCCCGGCCGGCGGTCACCGTTGTGGCACCAGCGCCAGCGCGCCGCGCAGTTGCTGGATGTGGCGCGCAAGTACCCCGACTTCCCGATGGTGCTGGAAACGGTGCGCGAGTGTCTGCAGGATGTCTATGACGTTCCGACGCTGACCACCCTGATGACCGACATCGCCCAGCGCCGGGTTCGGGTGGCCGAGACCGAGACCACCAAGCCCTCCCCGTTCGCGGCGTCGCTGCTGTTCGGCTACGTCGGCGCGTTCATGTACGAGGGCGATGTGCCGCTGGCCGAGCGCCGCGCCGCGGCGCTGTCACTGGACAGCACGCTGCTGGCCGAGTTGCTCGGCCGCGTCGAGTTGCGCGAGCTGCTGGACCCCGAGGTGATCGCCGCGACCGGCCGCCAATTGCAGCACCTGTCCGCCGATCGGGCCGCCCGCGACGCGGAAGGGGTGGCGGATCTGCTGCGGCTGCTGGGGCCACTAACCGAGGACGAGGTTGAGGCGCGGGCCGAGGCGACCGGCGGCACCGACATCGGCGGCTGGCTAGAGGGCCTGCGTGCCGCGCGGCGCGCGCTAGAAGTGTCCTACGCGGGCCGCAGTTGGTGGGTGGCTGTCGAGGACATCGGCCGACTGCGCGACGGCGTCGGCGCGGCGGTTCCGGTGGGCTTACCGGCCGCCTTTACCGAGGCGGTGGCCGACCCGTTGGCGGAGCTGCTGGGCCGCTACGCACGCACCCACCCGCCGTTCACCACCGCCGAGGCCGCGGGCAGGTTCGGCTTGGGACTGCGGGTGACCGCGGATGTGCTGGGCCGGCTCGCCGGTGATGGGCGCTTGGTGCGCGGCGATTTCGTCGCCACCGGGGTCTTTGGCGGCGCGGGGTCCGAGCAGTGGTGCGATGCCGAGGTGTTGCGCATCTTGCGGCGCCGTTCGTTGGCCGCGCTGCGGGCCCAGGTTGAGCCGGTCAGTACCGCTGCCTACGGGCGATTCCTGCCGGAGTGGCACCAGGTGGGCGGCGCCGACTCGGGCCACGGCGGTATTGACCGGCTGGCATCGGTGATCGATCAGCTCGCCGGCGTGCGGATCCCCGCGTCCGCGCTGGAACCGCTGGTACTGGCCCCGCGGGTGCGCGACTATTCCCCGGCGATGCTCGACGAGCTGCTTGCCACCGGCGAAGTCACCTGGGCGGGCGCCGGATCCATTTCGGGCAGTGACGGTTGGGTGACGCTGCACCTTGCCGATTCGGCTCCGTTGACACTGGCCGCACCCGCCGAGATCGAGTTCAGCGAAACCCACCGGGCGATCCTGGACACGCTGGCCGGCGGAGGTGCCTACTTCTTCCGCCAGCTCATCGGCGACAGACCGGATGAGGCGGCGATCAAGGCCGCCCTATGGGAACTGATCTGGGCCGGCCGGGTCTGCGGCGACACGTTCGCGCCGGTGCGGGCATTGCTCGGTGGCGGCGGCCTGGGGAGCCGAAAACGCTCCGCCCCCGCGCATCGCGGACACCGTCCACCCCGGCTGAGCCGATACCGCGTCGCCCATGCCCAGCCCCGTTCCGTCGACCCGACCGTGGCCGGCCGCTGGTCGCTGCTGCCCCCCGCCGAGCCGGACTCGACGATGCGGGCCCACTACCAAGCCGAGCTGCTGCTGAACCGGCACGGTGTGCTGACCAAGGGTGCGGTGGCCTCCGAAGGTGTTCCGGGCGGATTCGCGACCCTCTACAAGGTGTTGAGCGCGTTCGAGGATGCCGGGCGATGCCAACGGGGTTACTTCATCGAGTCGCTCGGTGGTGCGCAATTCGCCGTCGCGGCCACCGTCGACAGATTGCGCAGCTACCTCGACGATCCGGGCGCTTTCACCGACAGTCGGCGTCCGCAGTATCAGGCCGTGCTGCTGGCCGCCGCCGACCCGGCCAACCCCTATGGCGCCGCGCTGCCGTGGCCCACTTCGGACGACGACGGTTCCAACGTCGGGGCCCGCCCAGGCCGCAAGGCCGGGGCACTGGTCGTGCTGGTGGATGGCGCCCTGGCCTGGTTCCTCGAACGAGGCGGGCGAACGCTGCTGACCTTCACCGACGACCCCGAGGCCAACGCTGCGGCAGCCATCGCGCTGGCTGAGCTGGTCGCCACCCGGCGGGTCGGGTCACTATTGGTCGAGCGAATCAACGGAGTGCCGGTGCTACAGGCCGGGGCAGGCCAGGCGAGCCTGGCGGTCACCGCCCTGGCCGATGCCGGCTTCCTACGCACGCCTCGCGGTCTGCGGCTTCGGTGAGCCATGCCCGAGGGTGACACCGTCTGGCACACCGCAGCCACGCTGCGTCAATACCTGGCCGGAAAAACGCTGACCCGCTGCGATATTCGGGTGCCGCGGTTCGCGACCGTGGACCTGACCGGGCAAGTGGTGGAGGAGGTGCAAAGCCGCGGCAAGCATCTGTTCATCCGGACCGCTCTGGTCAGCATTCACTCCCATCTGAAGATGGACGGCAGCTGGCGAGTCGGCGACCGGCCGGCGCGGGTAGACCACCGCGCACGAATCATCCTGGAAGCCAACGATATCCGGGCAGTGGGCGTTGACCTGGGCGTGCTGGAGCTGCTGGAGCGCGACAACGAGGGCGCCGTCGTCGCGCATCTGGGGCCCGATCTGCTGGGTGAGGACTGGGATCCACACATCGCGGCCGCCAACCTGGCCGCCGCCCCGCATCGTTGCATCGCCGAGGCACTGCTCGATCAACGGGTGCTGGCCGGGATCGGCAACGTTTACTGCAACGAGCTGTGCTTCGTCAGCGGACACCTGCCAACCGCGCCGGTCAGCGACGTTGCCAAGCCGCTGCGCCTGGTTACCCGCGCTCGAGAAATGCTGTGGGCCAACCGGCTGCGCTGGAACCGCACCACCACCGGCGACACCCGCGCCGGTCGGCAGTTGTGGGTCTACGGCAGGGCCGGTCAGCCATGCCGGCGCTGCGCGACCGGCATCGAGCGCCAAGGGCCTGACGGCTCCGGCGAGCGGGTGCGGTACTGGTGCCCGGCCTGCCAACGCTGAGCCGGCGATCCCAGCTACTCGCGGGCGTGGGTCACGAAGAATTGGACAATCGCCTCCGACCCGTCGAATGCGCGGGTGGTGGCCCCGATGACCGGCTTGGGCAGGTACTGCCTGCTGCCCGGCCAGGTGTGCCCGCCGTTGCCGATCTGGTAGAAGATCACTTCCGTGCCGGGGGCGCACGCGGTGGAATCGAAGCGCAGCACCACCGTTGAATCCCCGGCTTCGGGCAACTCTGCTACCGCTGGTTTGCCTTGGCACTCATCGACTGCCCGCCAGCGCTCGATCATGCTCGCGGCCGAGATGGCGCGGCTGAGCCCGCCGCGCCCGCGCACCTTGCCTCCCTTGAAGGGCACCACCCGATCTGCGGTACCGTGCGCCGCCAACACCGACACCGGGCGGGACGGATTGCACGGCACACCCACGCCCAGCGTGCCGGCGATCGGAGCGATCGCCGCGAATACGTCCGCGCGGTCACACGCCAGGCGGTTGGACATGAATCCCCCGTTGGACATCCCGGTGGCGAAGACGTGCCCGGCCGGCACCCCAAAGTCCTTCTGCACCTTGCCCACTAGGGCTACCAGAAAGCCGATGTCATCGAGGTGGCGCCGGTCGGCCGGTGCGGCCCCCCGCCCGTCGGCCCAGCTCTTGTCGTAGCCGTTGGGATACACCACCAGCAAGTTGTTCGCGTCGGCCGCAGAGTCGAAGTCGGTGAGGCGTTGCTGTCCGGCGCCGCTGGAGCCGCCACCGTGCAGATTGAGTACCAGCCCAGTCGGCGGACCGGGCGGCACGTGCAGGATGTAGGTCCGCTTGAGACCGCCGAACGCAAACATTCCGGCCTCGTTTCGCGCGCGGGGCACCGAGGTTTGTTGTTCACCGCACCCCACCAGGCATAGCGACAGAACCAGCAGTGATAGCCAGCGCACCCCGAGCATGACGCAAAGTTACCGACCGCTGCCCCAACGTGCTTGACGGCCTCCCCGCCGTTCAGCCCGCCGATGGCGGTCGGGGCATGAACGTCCCCTTGAGTTCCAGGCCGTATTCGAGGTCTTCGTACTTCTGCTGCTTGCGCTTGCGCCAACCGCTGCCCGCCGCGATCGGCGGTGGCATCAGCGGTGGCAGCATCGGAAACCCGGACTCCGCGGCCCCGAGCGGTGATGCCACCGACGCGAGTTGCACCGGCGTCTGGGCGGCTGGCAACAGCCCGGCCGCAGCGGGTGGTGCGGTGAGGTTGCCTATCGGCATGCCGACCCCCAACGCGGCCGTCGGCGCCGCCGCGGCGCCGACACCTTCCACCGCGCTGGACAGGGTGGCCGCCGACTCCCCCAGCGCCGACTCACCTTCCGAGAGCCCCTCGGCGATGTCGGGGGCCACCGACGTCAACGCCTGCGCCGAGGTGTTCTGCGCCAGGTAGCTGAGCAGGTTGACCGGAAAGCCGGACGACACAAATTGATTGGCATAGGTGTTGGCCAATCCAAACCAGCCGCTGTTGGGATCGATGGAGGTCAGCGACTGCAATACATCAAGCGGGGAGGCGGCCGCAACGGGAGCCGCGGCCGCCGCGGCCACGTTGGCTCGAGTGGCCGGGCCGGTCAGATCGGGCGTCGACAGCGGCGAAGAGAACTGCGGTAATGCGACAGCTTGTACCGAGGCCGCCTCGTAGCGATACATGGCCGCAGAGTTGTTCACCCACATGCCCTCGTACTGGGCTTCGGTCTCGGCGATGGCCGCAAGGTTTCGGCCCAGTCGGTTGGTGGCCAACAACTGCGCCAGCGCAATCCGGTTGGCCCTGACCTCCGAGGGGTGCACCACGGTCGCCAGCGTGGAGCCAAATGCGGCCGCGGCTACCTGCGCCGATGCCGCCAGTTGCTGGCACTGTTGGGCGGTGGCGCGCAGCCAGGTGAGATACGGGCTGATGGCCCCAACCATCGCCGCCGAGGACGGGCCGCGCCAGACATCGGTCAACGCGGACAACACCGGATCGTGAGCGCGTACGGATTCCTCCAAATCGGCGCCCAGCCGCTGCCACGCATCGGCGGCCTCGATCAGTGATTCGGGACCGGGCCCCGAGTGGATCAACGCCGAGGTCATCTCCGGGGGCATCGCGATGAAGTCCATGACATCACCTTGACTACGCGAGAAAATTTTCCGGAACATCGCGTTGACGACGGCGGGAAATGCCTTGGAACATTGCGCGTCACCGTCCGGCGATGGCACTGACGGCGCGCGACAATCGCGACTTGAATTCGTCGGGAATCGGCACGTATCCGGTGCCCGCAAGGGCATTCTGGCCGGCACCGACCGAACTCTGCAGAAACGCTTTGACAGCCATTGCGACCTGCGCATCGGGGTACTTCGAGCACACGATCTCATAGGTCGCCAGCACGATCGGGTAAGCGCCCGGTTGGTTTGGCCGGTAGAACGAGAGGGTATCGAAAGCCAGATCGTTGTCCTCCCCGACAAACCAGGCAGCCGAAATCGTCTTTCCCACCGACTCTTCGCTGATCGCTACCGGAGCGGGCCCGGCCGAGGTGATGATCTTGGCCATGTCGAGATGCTGCTCTCGAGCGAACGACCATTCCACGTAGGTGATCGCCCCTTCGGTGCTGCTGACGACGGCGGCGGCGCCGGCGTTGCCCTTGGCGCCCTCCCCCACGCCGCCGTTGAAATGCTTGCCGGCACGCTTGCCCCACCCACCGTTGGAAGCGCTATCGAGGTATCGCTGGAAGTTGTCCGTGGTGCCGGACCCGTCGCTGCGGAAGACGACGCGAATGGGTTCGGTGGGCAGGTCGGCGCCCGGATTGAGTGCTTCGATCGCGGGATCGTGCCAGTTGGTGATGCTGCCGTTGAAGATCCTGGCCGCGGTGGGGCCGTCCAGGTTCAGCGATGTCAGACCGTTGACCCGGTAGGCGATGGCAATCGGGCCGAACACCAGTGGCAGATTCCAGACGGGCGAGCCGCAGCGTTGCTCGGCCTGGGTGTGCTCGTCGCTGTTCAGCGGCGAATCCGAGCCCCCGAAATCGGTCTGGTCGCGGATGAATTCGCTAATCCCCGCACTTGAGCCGTTGGCCGTGTAGTTCAACGACTGACCGGGGCAGGCTTGCTCGAAGGAACGGACAAACCGGATCATGGCGTTTTCCTGGGCGGTGGAACCACTGGCCGTCAGAGTCCGCTTGCCGCCGCAGGTCACTTGCGCCGAAGTGGTTCCCGGCGCCGCGCTTTTGCCGGCGACGTTGTTGTCACCCGAACATCCCGAAAGTATCGATGCGCCGAGGGCCAATACACTCACCGCGGCGCCAAATCGATTGAATCTCACTTCAATTCCTTGCAACGATGAAATGATCGCCGTCGGCATGGTCGCGGCCAGCCAGACGCATCGTAACAAGATCTCCGATGCAAAGATCGGCTCCGGCGAAGCCGCAACGGGGCCGCATTCGCAAATTCAGCCACAGTTTGCGACCGGTACACGCTCCCGAAAGACGGCCGACATCACCGCGCCTGGATGGCCAACTACAACCTGTTGCGGGTATGGCGGCCGAGGGCCGAAGGGCTCTTCTCGGCGGGGAGGTTCCAGCAATGAGGAGCAGCAGAACGCGTGCCCTGGTCTTGGTGGTCGCGCTGGTCGGGCTCACGGAGTTGGCCACCGCGACCGCGCACGCCGACGCGGTGGATGACGCCTTCTTGAACGCCGTGAGGTCCCACGGCATCAACTTCGCATCGCCACAAGCCGCGATCATGGCCGGTCACCAGGTGTGCAATGCGCTCGATTCCGGCAGGCAGAAGTCCGATGTCGCTGGTGACGTGGCGGCCAGCAGCAGCCTGGACGGCTACCGTGCCGGCTACTTCGTCGGCGTGAGCATTGCCGCGTACTGCCCCAGGCATCACTCCCAGGCCTAAGCGTCGGGCGAGCGTCTCGGGCTAGCCGGCAGCACCCTGACCCACGGCTTGGATCGAGGCATGCTCATGCAACGCCTTCTCCGCGTCAGGATGGACGGGTTTGAGGTCGAAGACGACCTCTTTTACCGTGCCGCTGAACGCATACGGCGCCTTGTCCTCGTAGTCCCGGTCGACGACCAGACCGTTGTCGCGACCGACATCCAGCCCGGCATAGGACGTGAAGGCCAGCGTCACGGTTTGCGGCAACTCGCCCTCTCCGATCAGACGGTCGTTGGCCCACAACGTCACCCGGCCACCGGAGCCGATCACGGGCGCTTCGGATTCGAACAGCATCCGGACCGTGACATCGCCGGTGGGCACGGGTTCGGTGGACACCTGCCGGTAGGTCTCGATGCCCAGGAACGAATAGGTGTGGTGCAACCGCCGCTGTTCGTCTACCCACAACGCGAACCCACCCATGAAGTCGGCGTTGGCCACGATCACCCCTTCGGCACCGCCATCGGGGATGTGCAGCCGTGCTTCGATCGCGTAGGAGCGCCCGAAGACGCGCGGCACCATGCCACGCTGGATGTTCTGCACCCCGCCCTGGAAGGCGAACCGGGTGGTGGTGGGCAGCGGCGGTAGCTCGCCGTACATCACCGCGAGCCCTCCCAGCAGCGGCAGCACCCGATTGCGTTCGGCTTCCTGCCACCACAGCTCACGTAGCTCGGCCAGTTTGTCCGGATGCTCGGCCGCCACATTTCTGGCCTGAGAGAAGTCGTCGGGCAGGTAGTAGAGCTCCCAGACATCCTTCTCCGGGTCGTAGTTGCCGGGCGAAAAGCGCGCCATGGTCTGCGGAGACAGATCCCACGGCGCCTTGTCCAGCCGGGCACACGCCCACCAGCCGTCCTGGTAGATGGAGCGGCTGCCGAAGTTTTCGAAGTACTGCACGGTATGACGTTCTTCGGCCTGCGCGTCATCGAAGGTGTGCACGAAACTGGTGCCGTCCATCGGTTCCTGCTCGAAGCCATCGACACTGGTGGGCTCCGGTAAGCCGATGGCCTGCAACACAGTTGGCGCGATATCGATGCAGTGGGTGAACTGGCTTCGAATACCGCCTTCGCGCGGGATCCGGCTGGGCCAGCAGACCACCATCGGGTCCCGGGTGCCGCCGAGGTGGCTGGCCATCTGCTTGCCCCACTGGAACGGCGTGTTGTTGGCGTGCGCCCACGCGCTGGCGAAATGCGGTGCGGTGAACTCGTCGCCGAGCGCCTCGATGCCACCGTATTGTTCGATGAGCTCCAGCTGCCGCTCGGCATCGAGATCCAGGCCGTTGAGGAACGTCATCTCGTTGAACGATCCGGTGTTGGTGCCTTCCATACTGGCGCCGTTGTCGCCCCAGATGTAGAAGACCAGCGTGTTGTCCGATTCACCGAGACCGTCGATCGCGTCGAGCAGCCTGCCCACGTTCCAGTCCGCGTTCTCGGAGAACCCGGCGAACACTTCCATCTGTCTTGCGAAGAGCTTCTGTTGCGCCTCCGACAAGCTGTCCCAGGCCGGGAACAGGTCGGGACGCTCGGTCAGTTCGGCGTCGGGCGGAATGATCCCGAGCTCCTTCTGGCGCTCGAATGTCTTTTGCCGATACACATCCCAGCCCTCGTCGAACTGGCCCTGGTATTTGTCGGCCCACTCCTTGAACACGTGGTGCGGTGCATGTGTGGCGCCGGTCGAGTAGTACAACAGCCACGGCTTGGTCGCGTTCTGCGCCCGTACGGTGTGCAGCCACTCGATGGCCTTGTCGGTGAGGTCGTCGGGGAAGAAATAGGGCTTCCCGTCGTCCCCCTGCGGTATGCCCAGCACGGAGTTGTCCTGGGTGATGATCGGGTCATACTGGCCGGCCGCACCCGACGGGAATCCCCAGAAATGGTCAAACCCCCAACCCAGCGGCCAGTTGTCGAATGGACCCGCCGCACCCTGAACGTTGTCCGGGGTCAGATGCCATTTACCGAAAGCGCCGGTCACATAACCGTTATCGCGCAGGATGCGCGGTAGCGCGGCGCAGCTGCGCGGCTTGACCGTCGAATAGCCGGGGTAGGGGCCGGGCAACTCGCACACCGATCCAAAGCCGACCCGGTGATGGTTGCGGCCGGTCAGTAGCGCGGCACGAGTCGGCGAGCAGATCGCGGTGAGATGAAAGCGGTTGTAGGCCAGACCATTGTTCGCCACCCGCGACAGCGTCGGAGTTCTGATGCCGCCTCCGAAGGTATCCGGTCCCCCGAATCCGGCGTCGTCGATGAGCACGATGAGCACGTTGGGTGCATCGTCGGGGGCGTTGGCGCCCGCGACGATCGTCCAGTCGCCGACCGACTCCGCCATGGTGCGGCCGATGGTGCCACCGAAGCTGCGCTGCGGGATCGGCAGTTTGGTGCGGTCCGGATTGAACTTGCCCATCGCCTCCTGCAGCGCCGCACCCAGGCTCCGCATCGTCGACCGGCTCAATTCGGCAACCGATTTCATCGGTGAGCCCGACAACGTCTGTTCCACCGGCAACCGGCCCTGCGCCGGCGTCACGGCGATGACCACCGCGCTGCCCGCCGACAGCGCCTGCCCGATCTTGTCGGCCAGGCCGCTCTTGACCCGGTGCTGGATGAAGGTGCCCGCCAGCGCGCCGGCCGCCGCACCCACCGCCGTCGACGCCAGCAGTGCCGGCGAGAAGAGGCCGACCGCCAGCCCCGCGCCGGCCCCCCAGGCGGCACCACGGCGGCCGAGACGGTTGCCGGTATCGATCAGGACGGGATTGCCCTCGTTGTCCTTGCCGACCAGCACCGCGCCTTGCAGCGGCAGAGTCTTGGCGTTGGCCCGACCGGTCAGATTCTCGAAATCGTGTTGAGCCGCATCCAGATCCTGGTACCCGGCGACGATGACCAGTGTGTTTTCTTCACTCATGAGGCACTCCCGGTGGTTGGCTCATATTTCTCGGGGACTGACGAACTCGCGGCGCGAGCCGGACAGCGGATCCTCGAACTCGATGCGCTGAGCCAGCAGGCTCAGCGGCGAGCTGAAGTCGCTAAGGTCGTGTGGCGACTCGGGTATCACGTTGGGGTACAGGGGATCCCCGAAGATCGGCAGGCCAAGCGAGGCCATGTGCACCCGCAGCTGGTGAGTGCGCCCGGTCCGCGGGGTCAACCGGTATAGGCCTTCGGGTGAGATCAGCTCTACCAGCGTTTCCGCATTGGGCTCACCGGGCTCGCAGACCGCCTGCAAGTGGCCCCGCCGCTTGACGATGCGGCTGCGGATCACCCGCGGGAATGCCAGGTCAGCATCGACCGCGGCCCGGGCCAGGTAGGTCTTGCGTACCGCACCCCGGGCAAACAGCGTCTGATATCGCCCGCGCAACTCGCGCCGGGTGGTGAACAGCAACACCCCGGCCGTCAGCCGATCGAGCCGGTGCGCCGGACTCAGCTCGGGCAACCCGAGCTCGCAGCGCAACCGCACCAGCGCGGTTTGCGCAACGTGGCGACCCCGCGGCATGGTCGCCAGAAAGTGCGGCTTGTCGGCGACCACGATGTCCTCGTCCTGGTGGAGCACCGGCATCTCGAAGGGCACCGGCACTTCTTCGGGAAGATCACGGTAGAGGTACACATGCGATCCGGGCTCCGCCACCGTCGCGGTATCGACGATGGCGCCTGCCGCGTCGACCACCTCGCCGGCCAGCACCTTTGCGCGGGCGGCCGCGCCGAACCGTTCGCTCAGCTCGGCCAGCACCGGCCCACCGTGCAGTCGTACCCGCGCCGGCCCCAAGGCGTCGCGGACGCGCAGCGGTGCGGGCTTCACAGCGGTCCTCCTAGCCGGGTGGCGACGTCGCCGGTGGGAGACTACCGACCCAGCCGAGCATAGGGGCCCTAACGGCAAAGTTTGCGCCGTCGCGTCCGGGTCGGCGCTGCGGACTCCTTGGGTTCATTCACCCAAATGCCGAACGGACTGGTGCTGGGCGCGCCCTTGAACGCAAAACACCATGTCCCGCATGTGATTCGGGATCAGAGCCAGTCGCGACGGCGGAACATCACGTAGAGCAACGCCATCAGGACCACGATCACGCTGGTACTGGCGAGGAAACCCGCTAGCGTCCCGAAGCCCGGGTAGGGAACGTTCTGGCCGTAGAAGCCCGTGATCGCGGTTGGCACCGCGATGATGGCCGCCCACCCGGTCAGCTTCTTCATGACGGCGTTGAGCCGGGCGTCTTGCAGCGAGAGGTTGGTTTCGAAAATGGTTGAGATCATGTCGCGTAACGACTCTGTCCACTCCGAAACCCGAAGCACGTGGTCATACAGATCGGCGTAGAGCGGGTCGAGTTCCCGGGCGGCCTCAACGTGCAGGCGGTGATGCTGCAGGGAGTTGACCACTTCGCGCATCGGTAGCGCGATGCGCCGCAGGTTGACCAGGTCTCTGCGGATCTGAAAGGTTCGGCGCTGAAAGCTCCCCCTTGGCGAGTTGTTTTCGAACAATTCATCTTCGATCGCCTCGATGCAGTCATCGAGGGCTTCCACCGCCGCGAAGTGACTGTCGACCACCACGTCAAGCAAGCCGTGCACCAATGCACCCACGCCGTACTGTTGCCCGCCGATCTCATCCCAGCGCCGGGTGACTTCGGTGATGTCGAAATCCGGCGTCAGCCGCACGGTGATCAACCCCTGACCGAGCACGAACGCCGAAATCCGGCGCATCGACAACATCGGCGCAGTGTCTTCGCCCAGGCGGCCGACCACACCGGCGTCATAGACGGTGAAGAAGGTGTGGGTCACATAGGCGGTCGACTTGACCCGCTCCGCCGCCGCCACCGCGTCTTCAACGGCCCAGTGGTTCAGGCGGAGTTTTTCGGCCAGGTCGCTCAACGTGTCATGGTCCGGATTGCACAAATCGGCCCAGACCAGGGTGTTCTCCTCGCTGAGGTACTCAGCGATCTTGTCGAAATCGAACTCATCCTGGAGCTGCCCAGACCGCCACACGCGGCCCCGGACACTCGGCGCTACCTGCACGAGGTCATCTTGTCAGCCCAGAGCAGATGCGGCGCGCCGACCTAATACGTGGATATCTCGTCCTCGGAAGGCAGTACCCCGGTGACCATGAAGATGACGCGGCGCCCGACCTCCACCGCATGGTCGGCGAAGCGCTCGTAGAAACGGGCCAGCAGTGCGGTTTCCACACCCGTGGCGACCCCGTATTTCCATTCCTGATCAATCAGCACACCGAGCAGGCGCCGATGCAGATCGTCCATCGCATCATCTTGGTCGTGCAGCAACGCGGCCTTCTTCGGGTCACGGGTCAGCAGCACCTGTTTTGCGCTGTCCCCCAACGCGATTGCCACCTTGGCCATCTCGGCGAAGCAGCCGCGGACTTCCTCGGGAAGCACCTGCTTGGGATACTCCACCTGGGCGATCTTGGCGATGTGTACCGCTAGCGCACCCATCCGCTCGGTATCGGCGATGATCTGCGCGGCGCTGAAGACCGACCGCAACTCGCTGGCCACCGGCTGCTGCAACGCCAGCAACGCCAACGCGTCTTTTTCGATTTTCGCGCGCATCGCCACGATCTGCTCGTGGTCGGCGATCACCTGGTCGGCGGCCACCGCATCGGCCTCCAACAGGGCTTGGGTCGCGCGCTTCATCGCCAACCCGGCCATGCCACACATCTCTCCTAGTCGCGCGGCCAGATCGGCGAGCTGCTCGTGGTAGGCGGTCCGCATGGGTAGAACCTCTCTAGGCGTGAATTTCCGGGTAGTGCCACCGCGGAGTCGACAGGGCCATCATGGACCAGGCGGCGCCCGCAGACATGAGATTGCGAGCCAAATTTTTCAACCCACGCGGTCACCGTCGCGCGACTTGCGCTAGTGACGAAAGACCCGCGGATCCGGGCCTGAATGGCTCCTGCGCATGTCGCCGCGCCCGACTAGTGTTCCCAGTGAGAGCAGCGGCGCTAACGCATTCGAGTGTGGTGCGACCGGGGAGGCTGCTAGACCGCTCGGAAGTTCTTGACAGACCAATCGGGAATCGGTGCTAGGTAACGTGAACAACTCGATCACGCGGTATCTGCCCGGTTTCGGCCTGGTGACGGCGCCGCTACGGGCGGGAGCCCTGCTGGCGGCCACCGCCGGCGGCACGGCCCTGCTGGGCGGCAACGTTGCGGCCAGCATCGGAAAGTCCTTGGCCCGCGCCACCCCCGATGTGCCGGCCTTGGCCCGGGCGGCGGCGGGTGTGGCGGTCGAGGCGATGGGCGGCCCACCGGCACGGCGCTGCAGCACCAATGGTCGGCGGCGCTGGATCGAGGTGCGCGGCTTGAGCGGCGACGACGCCGCGGCCATCGCCGGCGACGTACTGGCGGCCGTGCGCCAGACACCGGGCGTGCACACCGCATTCCTCAATCGCACCCTGGCACGGCTGGTGATCACGTTGGATGCCGATGCCGAGGGGCCCTCGACGGCGCAACTGTGCCGGATCGTCGCCGCTGCCGAGGGGCGCCATCGGACGCGGACAACCGGGCAGCAGCCGACCGGCCTGCCGGGCGACGACGTGGTGCTGATGGGCCGCATGATCGCGGCCGGGGCCGCCACCATGGGCCTTGGCCTTTCGCTGACCGGCAGCCTGCTGCGGCTGCCCCGACTGCCCGACTTGGTCGCGGTACCCCCGACGCTGATCGACCACCTGCCCCGGCTACGGCGTGAACTGGAAAAGCGGCTCGGGCCGGAGGGCACCGACGTCTTGTTCGGCGTCGTCAATGCCACCACGGCCGCATTGACGCTGTCGCCGACGGCCGCCGCCGCCGAAGCCGCCACCCGGGCGATGCTCGCCGCCGAGGCGTGGAACGGCCGGTCCACCTGGTTTCGGCACGAGCCGCGCCTGGGCAGCTACGCCACCCCGGACGCTACCGCGGCAACACCAAAGCGCATCTCGAGTTCGCCCGATGGACCCGCGGAACGCTACGCCAACCGGATCGGTTTGACCGGTCTCGGCGCCGCCGCCGTGGTCGGGCTGTTGTCACGTAACCCGGACTCGGCCGGCGCCGCCGCCCTGGCCGCGGTCCCAAAGCCGTTGCGCACCGTGCGCGAAGCGTTCGGCTGCGCATTGAGCAACGGCCTGACCTCCCAGCACGACGCGCTGGTGCTGCGCCCCCGCGCCCTGCGGGCACTCGACCGGGTCGACGCGATCATGATCGATCCGCGCGCCCTCTACACCGACGAATTGACGGTCAGCCGCGTCTTAGGAGTACAGAATTCGGCGCGCGGCAAGGCCTGGGAGGCGGTCGCGGCCGCCCTCGACGACCAACGGCTGGCCCCCGGATGGCACCACCTGGCTGACATCCCGGGAGCCGGGCGGACCGGCCGGGCCCTGATCAGCCCCGTTCGCGACCCATACGCGGCCGCGGTGATCACCGAAGCACGCCGCGCGCGCCCTCGGGTCTTTTCCCTGGAGGATGACGGATTACGTTCTCTGACACAAGGATTCGACCACCTTTATCCCTCGGCCGAGTCGATCGACGATGCGATGGCGGCCGCGCTTGCCGAGCTGAAGGCCGGTGGGGCCACGGTGGCGCTGTTGACCACCTCGGCGCTGCAGGCCGAGCACCGGTCCGACGTCACCATCGGGGTGCTCCGGGCGCGCCATCCGCCACCGTGGGGCGCCGATGTCCTGGTTTCGGATCTGACCGGCGCCTGGCGGGTGCTGCACGCGCTGCCGGCGGCGCGCACCGCCACCGACAGCGCCATCCGCCTGTCGGCGTCGGCTTCGGCGATCGGCGCGCTGATGCTGATTCCCAGTGTGCCGGGGCGCGGTTCGGCGTCGGTCAATGTCGGCATGGCGGTCAGCCTGTATCTGGGATTCCGCTCGGGCACCAAGGTTTTTCACGATACGGTGCCGGAGCCCGAAGCCGGCCACGACTGGCACAGCCTGCCCATCGCGGAGGTGCGGCGGCTGCTGCCGCGTCCCGCCGAAGAAGACCGTCGTGACCCGGAGAACCGATGGGAGAAGTTGCCGCCGATTCGCATGGTGCATCGCGGCACCGCAGCATCGTTGCGCCTGGTTCGTGATTTCACCGCCGAGATGCGCGACGATCTGTCCGATCCGATCACCCCGATGCTGGCCACCGGCGCCGCCGCCAGCGCATTGCTGGGTTCTCCGCTGGATGCCTTCCTGGTCAGCAGTGTGCTGTTGCTCAATGCCGCGCTGTCGGCCGAGCAGCAACTGCACGCCGAGCGCATCCTGAATCGCCTACTGGCAGTGCAGGATCCACCCGCGCGGCGACGGCTTGGCCCGCTCGACGAGCAGCGTCGCGAGAAGGTTCCGGCCAAGCGGCTGCGTCCGGGCGACATCATCGAAGTCCACGCCGACGAGGTGGTGCCCGCCGACGCCCGGCTGTTGCACGCATCCAGTGTCGAGGTCGATGAGTCGACGTTGACCGGCGAGTCGCTGCCGGTCTCCAAGCAGACCGAGCCCACGCCGGGCGCCCCGCTGGCCGAGCGGGCCTGCATGCTCTATGCCGGCACCACGATGGTGGCGGGCACGGCGGTGGCCGTGGTCACCGCAGTCGGTTCGCGTTCGGAGATGCGCCGGGCGCTGGCGATGGCCCCGCGCAAGTCCCGGGAGATCGGCCTGCAGCGGCAGTTGAGCCGAATCACTCGGCGCGCGTTGCCGTTCAGCGTCGCCAGCGGGGGCCTGGTCGGGCTGCTCAGCATGTCGCGCGGCACTCCGCTGCGAGAGGCGGTGGCCAGTGCGGTCACCCTGGTCGTCGCGGCAGTGCCGGAAGGCTTGACGCTGGTGGTGACGCTGGCCCAGCTCGCTGCGGCGCGCCGGCTCACCGGCGAATCCGTGCTGATCCGCAATGCCCACTCGATCGAAGCGCTCGCCCGGTTGAACGTGGTGTGCTTCGACAAGACCGGAACGCTGAGCGAGAACCGGCTGAAGGTCAAAACGGTGCGCCCGGCGCCGGGTTTCACCCCGGGGCAGGTGCTGGATGCCGCGCTGAGCACCACCTACTCCAGGCACACCCACCGGGTTGAGCATGCCACCGACGACGCGATATTCCAGGCCGCCGACGACCCCGAGGTTCGCGGCGACGGCTCCCAGCCGCAACCGCGGCTCTCCCGTGACGCGTTCCTGCCGTTCCAGTCGGGCCGCCCGTTTGCCGCCGCCCTGGCCGGGACCCGACTGACCATCAAGGGCTCGCCGGAGGTGCTCTCGGCGGCGCTACAGCGGGCCCCCGAGGCCGCCGCGGACCCCTTCACCAAGCAGATCGACGAGATGGCCACCGGTGGCCTGCGGGTGCTGGCGGTGGCCGAGCGTCAGCTGCGCCCCGAGCAAGCCACCGCGGCCGCCGCCGATCCCGATCTGCTGGAATCCCTGTGCCAGTCCGAACTCACGCCGGTCGGCCTGCTGGGCCTGGCCGACACTCCCCGGCCGACGGCCCAGTCCGTGCTCAATGGGCTCGCCGACCGCGATATCGGGGTCCGCCTGATCACCGGCGACCACCCCGCCACCGCCACCGCAACCGCCCAGGAGCTCGGACTGGACGTCACCGACTCCGAGGTGATCACCGGCGCCGAATGGGAAGCGCTGTCGGCCGACCAGCGGGCCACGGTGGTCGCATCACGGCTGGTCTTTGCCCGGATGTCGCCCGAACACAAGGTGGAGGTGGTGCAGGCTCTCGAGCGCGCCGGGCTGGTCACCGCGATGGTCGGCGACGGGGTCAACGACGCCGCCGCGATCCGGGCGGCCAGCGTGGGTATCGGGATGGCCGCCCGCGGCAGCGATGCGGCCCGGACGGCGGCCGATGTGGTGCTGTTGGACGGACGGATCGACGCGCTGCTGGAGGCTCTCGACGAAGGCCAACAGCTGTGGCGGCGCGTGCATTCGGCGGTCTCGGTGCTGTTGGGCGGCAACCTTGGCGAGGTGTCGTTCGCGCTGATCACCACGCTGCTGACCGGCCGCTCGGTGTTCAATGCGCGGCAGATGCTGCTGGTCAACATGCTTACCGATGCGCTGCCGGCGGCGGCGTTGGCCGTCAGTCCCCAAACGAGCAACGTCGAAGTGGAGCGCGACGAGGCGGCCATGTGGCGAGCGATCGGGATACGCGGCGCCTCCACCACGACCGGCGCCATGCTGGCGTGGCTGATGGCCAGCGCGACCGGCACCCGGCGCCGGGCGGCGACGGTCGCGCTGATCGGTTTGGTCGGCACGCAACTCACGCAGACCGTGGCCGACTCGCACGGCCCGCTGGTGGTGCTGACCACGGTCGGGTCCTTCGGGGTGCTCGCGGTGGTGGTGACCACCCCGGGCCTCAGTCACCTGTTCGGTTGCACCCCGGTGGGCCCGTTGGCCTGGGGTCAGGCGCTGCTGGCCGCCGCGGTGGCGGGTTCGGCGTCGGTCATCGCACCCGAACTGCTCATGCGGCTGTCGCAACAAGCTCAGCGCCTGATCAGCGTCACCGCCGATGGGCAGGCGACGGTGCAGGAACGCGAAGCCGGGGCGCCCACGTAACCAAATGTTCGTTCAGCCGCTACCACGACGTCGAGCTTTCGAGTCGCGGCGCGTTCCCTACGCCCGTAGTTTTTGATTCGGGGTCCGACGGGTTGGCTGACAACCCGCACAGTCAACCGACGGGTGGTTGGGATGGAGCGCGAAACTCGCTTGCAGCTGAGATCATTTCGGCCTGCTTTGGAACATGTCGATGGCGCGTGGTGGCCGCGGTCGAGGCAGTTGGTGGACGAGCTGCCGGGCCTGGTTGCCTCGATTACCGAACGCCTGGGACCGATCGTGATGGTCGGCTACCACCGCAACGGGTGGGAACAGACCCCGACGGTGGCCGAGATCGCCGGTCACACTGTCGAATTGCTGGGCTTCAGCAGCGACGACCCGGCCAGTCTCATCCTGATCGGCCAAGACGGTCACCATCTGACGCTGCGGGTGATCTCACCGGATGCCAGCGACCAGAGTGCGCAGCGGACCCTCGATGAGGTGCGGGTCGATACCGATGCCGGCAGCCCGCCCGCGGGCCGCTCCCTGGTGGAGCGCAACGTCGCCGACGTCGCCGACAAGCTGGCCCGCCACGAGGGGCTCGATGACGATCAGCGGACCGCCCAGATCAAGCGGTGGTGTGAAGAGGCCGCAGCACAGTTCGTCGATGCGCCGGTGCAAACGTTCGTTCCGATCCTGGTCGAGCACATCGTGCGCAATCGCATGATCGAATCCCGTGGTGCGACGCACTCGCCGCTGCTCGAACGCTCACCCGAGCCGGCGAACAGCCGCTGAACCGTCCCTATCGGGGTGGGCTCGCCTTGGTCATCAGAGCCGTGATCGCCGCCACGTCAGCGGGGCTGGGTATGCCCCAACCCGGCTGGTAGCCGAACAAGTCGTCGACCTGCACGGTCTGCAGGTCCACGTCGAGAAGCTCGATCGCCTGCAACGGGACGAGGGCGGGGTGCACGTAGCCGCAGGCCCGGGCCAAAGACAGCAACTCGAAGCGCAGCGTGGCCAGATAGTTGGCACAGCGCACCGCTTTGAGGGCCGGGTCCAGACCGTGCTGCAACCACGCCGACTGGGTGGCCACGCCGGACGGGCATCGGCCGGTGTGGCAGCGCTGAGCCTGGATGCAACCGATGGCGAACATGGCGGTCCGGCCGACGTTGATCATGTCGGCGCCCATCGCCAGGGCCAGCAGCGCGTTCTCGGGGATACCGAGCTTGGCGGAGCCGATGAACACCACGTCGTGGTGCAGGTCCTCTTCGGCGAAGGCGCGAAACACCCTGGGGAAGGCCCATTTGAAGGGCAGGGCGACATGGTCGCTGAAGACCAGCGGGGCCGCACCGGTGCCGCCCTCTCCGCCGTCGACGGTCACGAAGTCGACACCGCGACCGGTGCGTGCCATCCGTCCCGCAAGCTGGGGCCAAAACAACCCTTCGCCGACGGCGGACTTGATGCCGACGGGCAGACCCGTCGCATCGGCGATGGTCTCCACCAGCTCGAGCATCCCGTCGACGTCAGCGAACGCGGAGTGTCCGGCGGGGCTCTTGCAGTCCACTCCGACCGGAATCCCCCTGATGGCAGCGATATCCGCGGTGACTTTGGCGCCCGGCAGCATGCCGCCCAGGCCCGGTTTGGCGCCTTGGCTCAGCTTGATTTCGATCGCGCGTATCGAGGGCGTGGCGGCCACCCGATCGATCAGCCGCGACAGGCTGAACGTCCCGTCGTCGTTGCGGCAGCCGAAGTATCCGGTGCCGATCTGCCATACCAGGTCGCCACCGTTGAGGTGATAGGGCGACACCGCGCCCTCACCGGTGGTGTGCAGGGCGCCCGCGATCGCCGCGCCCTGATTCAGCGCGCTGATGGCCGCGCCACCGAGCGCGCCGTAGCTCATCCCGGAAATGTTGACCAAAGACGAGGGCCGGAAGGCTTTGGCACGCCCGCGGGCGCCACCAAGCACCTTTGCCGCCGGCAGCGCGACGGCGGGATCGGGATGAGCGGGCTCGCCGTCCGGGGCCGATACCGGAAATGCCGCGTGCTTGATGATGGGGTAGTTGTGGGCCCGCTCCAGGTCGTTGTCGGTGCCGAATCCGAAGTATCGGTTGGTCAATTTCGACGACGTGTACACCCAGCGCCGTTGGTCACGGCTGAAGGGCCGCTCTTCGTTGTTGTCGGTGACGATGTACTGGCGCAACTCCGGTCCGACGGCTTCGAGCAGAAAGCGCAGATGGCCGATGATCGGGAAGTTGCGCAGGATGGCGTGCCGGCGCTGCCAGAGATCCCAGCCCGCTACCCCAGCCATACCGCCGCCGAGCACCGCCGCCACCGATCGCGGCTTCATGCCGAACCCGGGTTCGTGGTCATCACCATGTTTGCCCCTTGCTGATCCCCAGGAAAAATTTGTTCACGTGGATTTGACGCGTAAATGTCGGTTTTGACGTCACCGATGAATAGCGTGTTCTAACAGCGGCCGGGTGGTGGTTCGACGGCGAACCGGGGCCGCTGGCCTTAAATCCCGGGCCGCAGGTGTCCTCTTCCCACAAAGGAGGCCAATGGTGTCGTTGCCCGATCACATCAACATGCGGCCCGACGGTGTGCGAGCCGCGGCCGTTCTGACAGCGCGGTCTCGCGAGGCGGTGCGCTCGGCGTTGGCGGCGGTCGCCAGCAAGCTGACCCCGGCCGCCAGCGGTGAGGACGACCCGATGCTCATGGCTCGCGGCGCCGAGCGGTGTTGAGGTCCAGCAAGTTTCAATTCAGCGGCACCGGCTCGAGGATCTCGGCACGCGCCTCGGGTGCGCTGGCCCGCAACATGTCCGCCGATACGTCGTCAGGCTGGGCCTGCGACAGGACCTCCGCTTCCACCCGCGCCTTGTAGTTCGCGACTTCCCGCTCGATGTCCTCAACGGTCCACCCGAGCACCGGTGCGACCACGTCGGCCACCTCACGGGCGCAGTCGACACCACGGTGCGGGTACTCGATGGAGACCCGCATGCGGCGGGCCAGGATGTCTTCCAGATGCAGCGCGCCCTCGGCGGTGACGGCGTAAAGGGCCTCCACCTTGAGGTAGCCAGGAGCCTCCTTGATGGGCGTCAGCAGGTCCGGATCGTCGGCCGCCAGTTCCAGCACCTCGTTGATCAGCGATCCGTAGCGGTCCAATAGGTGACGCACTCGGTAGGGGTGCAGACCGACCATCTCGCCGACGTGTTCCACCTGGTTGACCAGAGCAAAGTAGCCGTCGGCGCCCAGCAGGCTGACCTTCTCGGTGATCGACGGCGCCACCCGGGCCGGAACGAACTGCACGGCGGCGTCGATCGCGTCGGCCGCCATCACCCGGTAGGTGGTGTATTTGCCGCCGGCGATGGCCACCAGCCCCGCCGCCGGTACCGCCACAGCGTGCTCGCGCGACAGCTTGGACGTGTCGTCGCTCTCCCCGGCCAGCAGTGGTCGCAGACCGGCGTATACGCCGTCGATGTCGGCATGCGTCAGGGGCGTGGCCAGCACCGCGTTGACCGTGCCCAGGATGTAGTCGATGTCGGCCTTGGTGGCCGCGGGGTGGGCCAGGTCCAGGTTCCAGTCGGTGTCGGTAGTCCCGATGATCCAGTGGCTTCCCCACGGAATGATGAACATGACCGACTTCTCGGTGCGCAGGATCATCGCGACGTCGCTGACGATGCGGTCCCGGGGCACCACCACGTGCACACCCTTGGACGCTCGAACCTGGAATCGCCCGCGTTGCTTGGACAGCGCCTGAATCTCGTCGGTCCAGACCCCGGTGGCATTGACCACCACGTGCCCGCGGACCTCGGTGATCGAGCCATCCTCGGAATCGCGCACCCGCACCCCGACCACCCGGTCGCCCTCGCGCAGCAGCGCTACCACCTGGGTGGAACAACGGACGACCGCCCCGTAGTGCGACGCGGTACGAGCGACCGTCATGGTGTGCCGGGCATCGTCGACGACGGTGTCGTAGTAGCGGATACCGCCGATCAGGGAGCTGCGTTTGAGGCCCGGGCTCAGCCGCAACGCGCCGGCACGGGTCAAATGCTTCTGCGCGGGAACCGATTTTGCGCCGCCGAGGCGGTCGTAGAGGAAGATCCCGGCGGCAATATAGGGACGTTCCCAGCCACGCTTGGTGAGCGGGAACAGAAACGGCAGGGGCTTGACCAGATGCGGCGCCAACGTGGTCAGCGACAGCTCGCGCTCGAAAAGAGCTTCGCGCACCAGGCCGAATTCCAGTTGTTCGAGGTAGCGCAGTCCACCGTGGAACATCTTCGACGAACGGCTCGACGTGCCAGAGGCCAGATCGCGGGCTTCGATCAGGGCCACCTTCAGCCCGCGGGTAGCGGCGTCCAGCGCACACCCGGAGCCCACTACCCCGCCGCCGATAACCACCACATCGAACTGCTCGGCACCGAGCCGCTCCCAAGCCAACGCGCGCTGCTCGGGCCCCAGCGAACCGGCGGGCCCGGTCTGGTCACGCTGCGATGCGTCGGTCGGATTGCTCACGACAATGAACTCCTGTCGGTTTCTTGTCAGTAGGCGCTAGGTGCACCACAAGGCTAATTGGTGCGGCGTCGCAGTAGTTGGGCTTCAGTCCAGATCATCGTGGGCCATCAGGCGGCGAGCGGCCTCGGTGATCGAACCCGATAACGACGGGTAAACGGCCAGTGTCTGGGCCAGCTCGTTGACCGTGATCCGGTTCTGCACCGCCACCGCGATCGGCAGGATCAGCTCGGAAGCGATCGGCGCCACCACCACGCCGCCGATGACCACACCGGTGGACCGCCGGCAGAAGACCTTGACGAAACCGTGCCGCACCTCAGACATCTTGGCCCGGGCGTTGGTCCGCAACGGCAACATGATGGTGCGGGCAAGCACCGAACCGTTGTCGATCGCCGACTGCGGCACGCCGACGGCAGCGATCTCGGGCCTGGTGAACACCGTCGCCGCAACCGTGCGCAACCGGATCGGGCTCACGCCCTCCCCCAGCGCGTGGTACATCGCAATGCGACCCTGCATCGCGGCGACCGAGGCCAGCGGCAACAGGCCGGTGCAGTCGCCCGCGGCGTAAATGCCGGGCACCGACGTGCGTGACACCCGGTCCACGTTCAGATAGTTTCCCGGTCCGAGTTCGATACCCACGCGTTCCAGGCCGAGGCCGCTGGTGTTGGGGATCGACCCGATCGTCATCAGCGCGTGGCTGCCCTCGACGGTGCGGCCGTCGGTCATGGTCACCAGAACCCCGTTGTCGGTGCGGGTGACGGACTGGGCGCGGGCGTTCTTGAACAGTCGGACGCCGCGTTCGGCGAACGACTCCTCCAAGACCAGTGCGGCGTCGGCGTCCTCGTAGGGCAACACGTGATCCTGGCTGGCCACCACCGTGACCCGCACACCCAGTTCGGTGTAGGCGTCGACGAACTCCGCGCCCGTCACCCCCGAGCCCACCACGATCAGGTGCTGGGGCAACGCGTCCAGGTCGTAGAGCTGCCGCCAGGTCAGGATGCGCTCGCCGTCCGGTCGCGCCGACGGCAGGATCCGCGGGCTCGCTCCGGTGGCGATCAACACGACGTCGGCGTCGTGCTCGCTGGTGGTGCCGTCGGCGGCCGTCGCCTTGACGCGGTGGCGCAGGCCGGGTGCGGGGTCGAGCAGCTCGCCCTTACCGGCGATCACGTGCACGCCCACGCTGAGCAGCTGGGCGGTGATGTCCGCCGACTGCGCCGCGGCCAGCTCCTTGACCCGGGCGTGGATCTTGGGCAACGAGATTTTCGCCTCGTCGAAGTCGATGAGGAAGCCCAGGTGAGGCGCTCTTCGCAGCTCGGTGCGCAGGCCGGTGGACGCGATGAACGTCTTGGACGGCACACAGTCGTCCAGAACGGCGGCACCACCGATACCGTCGGAGTCGATCACTGTGACTTGGGCTGATTCGGGGTGTGAGGTGGCGGCCACCAGCGCGGCTTCGTAACCGGCTGGGCCTCCACCGAGGATCACGATGCGGGTCACCACACGCAATAACCTAGCTTGAGGGGCTCAGAACTGCCTCGCGTGCCGCCGTGAGAGCCCGACCGGGCGCGCCTGAGCATGAAGAGCCAAGCATCACACCCAGGGATGAGCCGCATCCGTTTACGTGACGTTTAAGATTTCTGCGTGCCGCTCTACGCCGCGTACGGATCGAACATGCATCCCGATCAGATGCTCATGCGTGCACCCCACTCCCCGATGGCCGGAACCGGCTGGTTGCCCGGGTGGCGGCTGACCTTCGGCGGCGAGGACATCGGCTGGGAAGGAGCCCTGGCCACCGTCGTCGAGGATCCCGACTCCAAGGTGTTCGTGGTGCTCTACGACATGACACCGGCCGACGAGAAGAACCTCGACCACTGGGAGGGCTCGGAGTTCGGCATCCACCAGAAGATCCGCTGCCGGGTGGAGCGATTGTCCTCGGACACCACCACCGATCCCGTCCTGGCCTGGCTGTACGTGCTCGACGCCTGGGAGGGCGGTCTGCCGTCGGCGCGCTACCTGGGCGTGATGGCCGATGCCGCCGAGATCGCGGGCGCACCAAGCGATTATGTGCACGATTTGCGTACCCGGCCGGCCCGCAACATCGGCCCGGGGACCGGAACCTAGCCGGGGGTTGCGTCAACCTCTGCCGCGAGGGTGCGTGTCTGCACGCCGACACGCCGTTGCGGCCGGCAATTTGGGCACCCTCGCGAGCCCATCAGGCGGCCTGAGCCCGGGCCAGCGCCCTGGCCAGCCGCTGGACAAGTTCGGCCGGCCGATGCCTGACATCGTCGGCCACGATGGGCACTATCACCCACCCCAACTCCAGCAGCGCCGCACTGCGCCGTCGATCCCGCAGGAATGCTTGCGGCCCGCTATGCCAGTCGACGCCGTCGTACTCTGCCGCGACCCGCAGACCCGGCCACGCGAAATCCAGTCGCCAGCGCCGGCCGTCGGAGCCGACCAGCTCGTATTGCAGCACTGGCGCGGGTAGTCCGCCTTCGATCATCACCAGCCGGGTCTCGCTCTCCATCGGCGACTCCGCCAGCGGACTCGCCAATGCGAGCAACTCGCGCACGGCCACGACGCCGCGCCGGCCGGATTGCAGACAGACCGCTCGGTCGAGGTCGTCACGGTCGCATGTCCCGCTGCGCAGGGCGGCGTCCAGTGTCGCCAACGCTCGCGGCCGACGCAGCCCCCGGGCGACCTCCATCGCCGTCCACGCGGGCGTCGTGAGTTCTCGCCCCGCGAGGCGAGTCAACGGTGCACCGGCGCGCCGGTGCACGGTCAGGCCGTCGGTGGATCGCAATTGCCGCCCCTCGGGATTCAGCACATGCAGATCCCCGGTTTGCTCGGTGTCAAAGCCGTAGGCCGCAGCGGCGGTCCCCAGGCATGCGGCGACCGGTGCGCCGACTGCCAGGTCCACTCCGCGCAGCCGCAGCCCACTGGTCAACACACCGCGGCCATAAATGCCATGCCAAACTCTGCTCAGTACCCCGCTTTTCAGGTCGGCTTCCAGCCCGCGCCGGGTCAGGAACGTCAGTACCTGGGCGGACGTCGCCACCCCGCCTTGGGCGTCGAGCAACCGGGCGAGCTCTGCGTGCATGGGGCCATCGTCGAGGCGCACCTGACGGGCCCACAATTCACCACGACGAGCGTGCGCATAATGCCGGCAATACCGGCGTGTCGTTGTCCAGACACGCACGCTCGCGAGCGGTTAGAACGCCGCGGCCTGCTCGATGATGTTGACCATCACGCGCACGCCGATCCCCAGTGCCCGCTCATCGAGGTCAAACGTCGGCTGATGTAAGTCCAGCTGCGGCCCGTCGCCGGACCAAACTCCCAGACGCCCCATCGCACCCGGGACCTCTTCTAGGTACCAGGAGAAATCCTCGCCGCCGCCTGACTGGCGAGTATCGGCCAGCGCATCCGGGCTGACGGATTCGATGGCGTGGGTGAGGATGTGGGTCGAGACTTCCTCGTTGACCACCGGTGGAACGCCGCGCCGGTATTGCAGCGTGTGCTCGATTGCCAGTGGCGACAGCAGCGCAGTGATGGACTCACGGATGATCTCTTCCAGATCGATCCAGGTCTGCCGGCTGGCGGTGCGAACGGTGCCGGCCAACACACCGGTTTGCGGAATGGCGTTGGCGGCCACGCCCGCGTTGACCGCCCCCCAGACCAGGACGGTGCTGTTACGGGGGTCGACGCGCCGCGACAGCACGCCGGGCAGCCCGGTGATCAGCGTGCCCAGCCCGTAGACCAGGTCGGCGGTCAGGTGTGGCCGCGACGTGTGCCCACCGGGTGAATACAGCGTGATCTCGATATGGTCGGCCGCCGAGGTGATAGGCCCCTGCCGCACCGCAACCCTGCCCACCTCGAGCCGGGGATCGCAGTGCAGGGCAAAGATCCGTGACACCCCGGTCAGTGCTCCGGCCGCGATCGCGTCGATGGCGCCGCCGGGCATCAGCTCCTCGGCGGCCTGGAATATCAGACGCACCCCGACCGGCAGCTCCGGCACCGTCGCCAACGCCAGCGCGGTACCCAGCAGAATCGCGGTGTGGCCGTCGTGCCCGCAGGCGTGGGCGATGTTGGGCATCGTCGAGGCGTAGGGCGCACCGGTGCGCTCGGCCATCGGCAGCGCGTCCATGTCGGCACGCAGCGCGATCCTGGGCTGATGCTCGGGACCGAAATCGCAGGTCAGTCCCGTCCCGCCGGGCAATATCTTGGGGTTGAGCCCGGCGTCGGCAAGCCGTTCGGCGACAAACTGGGTGGTGGCGAACTCCTGGCGGCCCAGCTCCGGATAGCGATGGATGTGCCGGCGCCAGCCGACCAGCTCGTCATAGTGCGCGGCCAGCCAGGATTCGGCGGTGTCGACAAGGCTCATGACGCCGCCCTGCGCTGCTGGGCGGCCAGCACTCGGTCCCGCTGGTCCGGATTCTCGGCCAGCGCGACCGCGGTGCGCGCCAGCATGATTGCGCCGTCGACGACCGCTTGGTCAGCGCTGTGACCGGCCGCGGCGGCCGCGAAGGCGCGCTGGTGCACCGTGGCCCCGCCGGCGTCGACACCGATCACCGGATGGATGCCCGGCAGCACCTGTGTCACGTTGCCCATGTCGGTGCTGCCCAGCGGCAGCCCCTCCTCGACGCTGGCCGGCACCGGGGTGCGCCCAAGCCGAAGCATCTCTTCTCGACACACCTCGACCAGCCAGTGGTCGGGTTTCAATTCCGCATATGCGGGTGCGGCCGCATCGATGTCGTATTCACATCCGGCGGCCAGCGCCCCCGCCGCAAAGCAAGCAAACATCCTGCCCTCCAAGTCGCGCAGCGATTCCGACTCGACCGCGCGCATCGCGTACTGCATCATTGCGTGCCCGGGAATTACGTTGACCGCCTGACCTCCGTCGATAACGATTCCATGGGTCATCTGCCCCGGCGCCAGTTGCTGCCGCAGCAATCCGATTGCCACCTGCGCAATGGTTAGGGCGTCGGCAGCATTGACCCCCAGGTGCGGCGCCACGGCGGCGTGCGACTCCTTACCCCGGTAACGCACGGTGACCTCGGACAACGCCAGGGATCGAGCGCCGGCGATGTCCGTGGGCCCCGGATGCACCATCAGGGCCAGCGTGATGTCGTCGAATACCCCGGCGTCCAACATCAGTGCCTTGCCACCGCCGGACTCCTCGGCCGGCGTGCCCAGCAATGCGACCGTCAGACCGAGATCGTCGGCGACTTCGGCCAGGGCCAGCGCGGTCCCCACCGCCGATGCCGCAATGATGTTGTGCCCGCAGGCGTGCCCGATTTCGGGCAGCGCGTCATATTCGGCGCAAATTCCCACCACCAGCGGTCCATCGCCGAAATCGGCCCGAAATGCGGTGTCCAGCCCCGCGGCGGCCCGGGTGATCTCGAAGCCACGTTCGGCCACCAGCGCCTGTGTCTTGGCACAGCTGCGGTGCTCGGCGAAGGCCAACTCCGGCTCGGCGTGGATCGCGTGGGAGAGCTCGACCAGATCACCGGCACGCCGTCGCACCAACTCTTCGACGGTGTCCAAGACGAGTGCGGGCATTCTGGCAGTATCTCATCGACGCGCGCCCGGCCCCGCACAACAGCCATCTCAACGCCCGGCCACACTCGCTAGGCTCCCCAGTGTGACTGGCCCCCAGCCCGATCCCGACGAACTCGCACGCCGCGCGGCCCAGGTCATCGGCGAGCGCACCGGGATCGCTGAGCATGACGTCGCGGTAGTTCTCGGATCCGGATGGTCGGCGGCCATCGCCGCGCTGGGATCCCCGACCGCCGTGCTGGCGCAGACCGAAGTTCCCGGGTTCACCCCGCCGAGCGCGGCCGGGCACGCGGGCGAGCTGCTGTCGGTGCCCGTCGGCGATCACCGGGTGCTGGTACTGGCGGGCCGCATTCACGCCTACGAGGGGCATGACCTGCGCCATGTGGTGCACCCGGTGCGAACGGCGTGCGCGGCGGGCGCGCGGACCGTGGTACTGACCAACGCGGCCGGCGGGTTGCGACCGGACATGCAGGTCGGCCAGCCGGTGTTGATCAGCGACCACCTGAACCTGACCGCGCGATCGCCACTGGTCGGGGCGCAGTTCGTGGATCTGACCGACGCCTACTCGGCGCGGCTGCGCGCGGTCGCCCGGCAAGCCGACCCCGAGTTGGCCGAAGGCGTGTACGCCGGCCTGCCGGGGCCGCATTACGAGACACCCGCCGAGATCCGCATGCTGCGGGTGTTGGGCGCCGACCTGGTCGGCATGTCGACGGTGCACGAGACCATTGCCGCCCGCGCGGCGGGGGCCGAGGTGCTCGGTGTTTCGCTGGTGACCAACCTGGCCGCCGGGATCACCGGTGAGCCGCTGAGCCACGCCGAGGTGCTTGCGGCGGGCGCCGCGTCGGCGGCGCGGATCGGCTCACTGCTAGCCACCGTCATCGCCGGGTTGCGCAACAGTGACGCCTGAGGAGTGGATCGCGCACGATCCTGACCCGGTGACCGCCGCCGAGCTGGCGGCCTGTGACGCCCAAGAACTTGCCGCACGGTTCGCCCGGCCGCTGGCCTTCGGCACTGCCGGGCTGCGCGGACCGGTGCGCGGCGGGCCGGACGCGATGAACCTCGCGGTGGTGTTGCGCGCCACCTGGGCGGTGGCACGGGTGCTCGCCGAGCAGACCCCGGCGGGGCCCGCGACAGTGATCGTCGGACGTGATGCTCGTCACGGCTCGGCGTCTTTCGCCACTGCGACAGCCGAAGTACTTGCCGCCGAAGGATTCCAGGTGGTGCTGCTGCCCGAGCCGCTACCCACACCGATA
Organism: Mycobacterium marinum; assembly: GCF_003391395.1. NCBI lineage: Bacteria > Bacillati > Actinomycetota > Actinomycetes > Mycobacteriales > Mycobacteriaceae > Mycobacterium > Mycobacterium marinum. The sequence continues at coordinate 1,408,340 of NZ_CP024190.1, read as the reverse complement.
GTCGCGTTCGCCGTACGTCACAGCGGCGCGGTGGCCGGCATCCAGATCACGGCGTCACACAACCCGGCCACCGATAATGGCTACAAGGTCTACCTCGATGGCGGAATCCAGATCATCTCCCCCACCGACCGCAAGATCGAGGCCGCGATGGCCGCCGCTCCGCCGGCCGACCAGATCGCCCGCAAAGCCGTCACACCCGCTCGCACCGATCTGGTTGAGCACTACATCGCGCGTGCGGCCGGGATCCGCCGTTGCGCCGGTTCGGTGCGAGTCGCCCTGACCCCGATGCACGGGGTGGGCGGCACGGTTGCCGTGGAGACGCTGCGTCGGGCCGGCTTCACCGACGTGCATACCGTCGCGACACAGTTCGAGCCCGATCCGGACTTTCCCACCGTCGCATTCCCGAACCCGGAGGAGCCGGGCGCGACCGATGCGCTGTTGGAGCTGGCCGCCGGCGTGCGGGCGGACGTGGCAATCGCGCTGGACCCCGACGCCGACCGATGCGCGGTCGCGATACCGACGTCCTCCGGCTGGCGAATGCTATCGGGCGATGAAACCGGTTGGCTGCTGGGCGATTACATCCTCTCGAAGCAACCGCCTGGCGACTGGATCGTGGCCAGCACGCTGGTCTCGTCGCGGATGCTGGCCGCTATCGCCGCGGACTACGGCGTGGTCCACGTGCAGACCCTCACCGGCTTCAAATGGCTGGCCCGCGCCGATGCCGACCGGCCCGGCACCCTGGTGTACGCCTACGAGGAGGCGATCGGGCACTGTGTGGACCCCACCGCCGTGCGGGACAAAGACGGCATCAGCGCCGCCGTCTTGACGTGCGATCTGGTGGCCAGCCTCGAGCGGCAGGGCCGATCGGTTCCCGATGTCCTCGACGACCTCGCCCACCGGTACGGAGTCCACGAGGTTGGCGCGGTAGCGCGCCGGGTTGCCGATGCCGACCAGGCCGCGGCACTGATGCGTCGGCTGCGTGAATCCCCGCCGGATCGGCTCGCCGGTTTCACCGCAACCGTGACCGACATCACCGATGCGCTGATCTTCGCCGGCGGGGACGACCGCGCCTCGGTGCGAGTGGTCGTGCGGCCGTCGGGCACCGAACCGAAACTGAAGTGCTACATCGAAGTCCGGTGCGAAGTAGCCGGCGACTTGGCGGCCACCCGTCAACGGGCCCAGGAGCTGCGCCGTGAGCTGGCTTCCACGGTCAGCGGTTGGTAGTTCAGCGCGGACCGAATTGGCGGTCGCCCGCATCGCCGAGCCCGGGCACGATATACGCCTCCTCGTTGAGCCCGTCATCGATGGCTACCGTGAACAGCCGCGCGTTCGGTGCTGCCTTTTCGAGCGCCGCGACGCCTTGCGGCGCCGCCACCACGCACAGCACCGTGATGTCCGTCGCACCGCGGGACAACAACAAGTCGACGGTAAAGGTCATCGATCCGCCGGTGGCCAGCATCGGGTCCAGCACCATTACGGGTAGCCCGGACAAGTCGTCGGGCAGCGATTCGAGATATGGGACGGGCTGGTGGGTCTGCTCATTGCGGGCGATACCGACAAAGCCGACCCGCGCCTCCGGCAGCGCCGCATGCGCTTCGTCGACCATGCCCAGTCCGGCGCGCAGCACCGGAACCAGAAGCGGGGGGTTGGCCAGCCGTAGGCCTGTCGTGGCCGCAAGCGGTGTACGGATAGCGACGGATTCGGTGGGCGCTGCGCGGGTCGCCTCATAGACCAGTACCAGTGTCAGCTCACGCAAGGCCTTGCGGAAGGCAGCGTTTCCGGTGCGTTCGTCACGCAGGGCGGTCAGGCGGGCCGCCGCCAGCGGGTGATCAATGACGTGGACTTCCACATGGGTGACCCTATATAACAATATGGGTGACCCTATATAACAATCGGATTCAAGCCGCTGACACGCTCCCCCTCCTCGCGGCACCGAGGCCGAGCCGCCCATATACTCCGGGCGTGTGTGGCCTGAAACAGCGTTTTACCAGTACATTTCGAGCCCTGGCGGTGCTCGGCGCGGTGGCGGTATCCCTACCGGCCCACGGTAGCGACGTTCCCCCGCGTATCGGCCTGACCGCCACTGCGTTGCCGGCGTTCTCACACGTGGTGGTCGTGGTGGAGGAGAACCATTCGCAGGCCAACATCATTGGCAACAAGGCGGCCCCGTTCATCAATGCGCTGGCAGCCAATGGCGCGATGATGTCGCAGTCTTTCGCCGAAACGCACCCCAGCGAACCCAACTACCTAGCCTTGTTCGCCGGCACCACCTTCGGCTTGAAGAAGAACACGTGTCCGGTCAATGCGGGCAGCACGCCCAACCTGGCTTCGGAGTTGCTCGCCGCGGGCCACACGTTCGTCGGTTTCGCCGAGAGCCTGCCCGAAGTCGGTTCGACGGTCTGCAGCGCCGGAAAGTACGGGCGCAAGCATGCGCCATGGGTGAACTTCAGCAATGTTCCGGCCACGCTGTCGATGCCCTTCTCCGCGTTTCCGACGCCGGCGGACTACGCCAGGCTGCCCACGGTGTCCTTCGTCATCCCCAACGGGGATAACAACATGCACGACGGCACCATCGCGGCAGCTGACGAGTGGTTGAACCGTCAACTGTCGCCGTACGCCAACTGGGCCCGATCCAACAACAGCCTGCTGATCGTGACGTGGGATGAGGACGACGGCGGCAGCCGCAACCAGATTCCCACGGTGTTCTACGGCGCACACGTACGGCCGGGCACCTACAACCAGACCATCAGCCACTACAACGTGCTTTCCACGCTGGAGCAGATGTACGGCTTGCCCAAGACTGGTTTCGCGGCGAACGCCCCGGTCATCGCTGATATCTGGGGCGGCTAACCACTACCGGGCCGGGCCCGCCGGCGGGCCGTCGCTATTCTGTGCCGCATGGCTGCTGACCTCGTGCCCATTCGCCTGAGCCTGTCCGATGGTGACCACTACACGCTGTGGGCACCGCGCTGGCGTGACTCCGGGGACGAGTGGGAGGCGTTCCTGGGCAAGGACGAGGACCTCTACGTCTTCGACAGCGTCGCGGACCTGGTCGCATTCGTACGCACCGACACCGACAACGACCTGGTTGATCACCCGGGGTGGCAGGACCTGACGGAGGCTCACGCCCACAACTTCGATCCGGCCGACGACAAGAAGTTCGATCTGGTCATCGTCGAGGAGCTGGTGGCCGAAAAGCCGACCGAGGAATCGGTGAACGCGATGGCCGCAACCCTGGCGATCGTGTCGTCGATCGGATCGGTCTGCGAGCTGACGGCGGTTTCGAAGTTCTTCAACGGCAATCCGACGCTGGGCACCGTGTCGGGCGGCATCGATTACTTCTCCGGTAAAGCCGGCCAGAAACGCTGGAACGCGATCGCCGAGATCATCGCTCGCAGCTGGGACGACGTGCTCAAGGCGATCGAAGAAGTCGTCAGTACCCCTGAGGTTGACGAGAAGCTATCCGCCAAGGCCGCCGAGGAATTGGAAGAGGAGCCCGAGGAGCCCGAAGAGGACGAGGGCGCAGCCGGCGAGGACGACGAGGCCAGCGCTGACTCCGCGGATGAGGACGACGAGGACGAGGCCGCCGAGGACGAAGCCGACGAAGCCGACGAAGCCGAGGAAGACTCCGTCGAAGAAGACCGCGCCGCCGGCGACACCGTCGTGCTGGGCGGCGACGAGGATTTCTGGCTGAAGGTGGGGATTGACCCGATCCGGATCATGACCGGCGCGGGCAACCTCTACACGCTTCGTTGCTACCTGGACGATCGCCCGATCTTCCTGGGCCGCAACGGCCGGATCAGCGTCTTCAGCTCCGAGCGGGCGCTCGCGCGCTATCTTGCCGACGAGCATGATCACGATCTGTCGGATTTGGCCACCTACGACGACATCCGCACCGCCGCCACGGACGGCTCACTGGCGGTGGATGTGACCGACGAAAACATCTACGTGTTGACCGGGCTGGCCGACGATTTCGCCGACGGGCCCGAGGCGGTGGATCATGACCAGCTCGACCTGGCCGTCGAATTGCTCCGCGACATCGGCGACTACTCCGAGGAAGGCACCGTCGACAAGGCGCTCAACCCGGCCAAGCCGCTGGGCAAGTTGGTGGCCTACGTGTTGGACCCCGATTCGGGCAGCAAGCCGGCGGCTCCGTATGCGAAAGCGGTGCGCGAGTGGGAACAGTTGGAGCGGTTCGTGGAGTCGCGGCTAAGGCGCGAATAGCGCCGCCAGCCGGCGAGCTCAGATGTCGGCGGCGCAGGCAGCGAAAATCGCATCCCAGTCCTCGACGTTGAAATGGCCCTTGCCGGCGGCCCAATGCAACTCGACGTTGGGGATCACCCGCTCGAGGTACTCCCCCATCTCGCGCGGCACGAAGCTGTCGTGGGTGCCCAGCCAGATATGGGTGGGCACGTCCACCTCACTGGGGTCGAACTCCCACGGCCGATACTCGAGAAACGCTTCGTAGGCGGCGCCCCGGCTGCCTTGCCGAAACGCCTCGAGCTGCACCGCCTGGAAGTGTTGGACGAAGCGTTTGTCACGCATCCGGTGCTTGTCGACCGCGGGTACCGAAGCGGTTATCAGCTTGGTGAACAGTCCGGGTGCGTACTTTGCACACCAACCGAGCGGGGCGAACAGGGCGTGAAACAACCGCGGCCCATGTTGGGCCAGACGGGCGTAGGACCGGTCCGCCAAATTGAGGCTACCCATGATTTCCGGCGTCGCCAGCGGCCCCCAGGGGCCGAGTGCGCCGATGAACGCCAGACGCGAGGGGGCAATCCGGGCACCGCAGGCGAACAGGTGCGGTCCCGCCCCCGAATGACCCACCACGCCGAACTTGTCCAACCCCAGCGCGTCGGCCAAAGCGCAGACGTCTGCCGGCCAGTCCCGCAATGTGCGGCCCTCTTGGAACGTCGATCGCCCGTAGCCGGGCCGGTCGACGGCGATGAGCCGAAACCGGGCACGCCGCGCGGCGCCGTCGGCGAAGGCTCCTTCCAGCCGCGAGCTTGGTGTGCCGTGAAAGTAGAACGTCGGGTATCCGGTGGGGTCGCCCCATTCGAGGCAGGCAAGTTCGCGCCCATCGGGCAAGGTGACCACGTTGGCCTCGTCGGCGCGAATGTCTTCCGGCAAGGTCTGCATCAGGCGCGCGCCGCCCAGGCGGGGGCGGTGACCCGGTTGCGCAGCACACGAGCGATGGTAGGCCGCGATGTGCGTGCTCAGGTGCTGCGCCCCACGGTGTCGGTGGACCAGCATATGATCGAACATGTGTTCGACACTGACAGTTCCGCAACCCTGACTCGGATCACCGCCGCCGCGCGGGCCGAGGCCCGGGCTGCCGCGGAACGCCTGGCGGCCATCGGCGATCTGTTTCGGTTGCGGCTGTCCCAGCACGGCAACCGCGAGGATTGGGTGGCCGACACCCGCGACGCGGTAGCGGCTGAGGTCGCCGCAGCGCTAAACACCAGCGTGGCAATGGGGCACAGCAACCTGCGCTATGCGCGGGCGATGCGTGAGCGGCTACCGCAGTTGGGTGCGGAGTTCCGGGCCGGCGGCATCGACTTTCGGCTGTTCCGCACGATTGTGTTTCGCACCGATCTGATCACCGACCCTGACGCCCTGGCGGCCGTGGACGCTCGACTGGCCATCAAGGCGCCCCGCTGGCCATCGATGACCAGTTGGAAGCTCGCGACAGAGGTCGATCGCGTGGTTGCAAAATTCGATCGCGACGCCGTACGCCGCTCGCGACGCGATGCCGCCGACCGGTATGTGGACTGCGCCCCGCTCGAGCCCGGGATGGCGTTGGTCAACGGCCAGGTCTTCGCGGCGACGGCCGAGGCGCTAGCGCGTCGCCTCGACGAACTCGCCAAGACAGTCTGTGCCGATGATCCGCGTACCGTCGTACAGCGGCGTGCGGACGCACTGGGCACGTTGGCCGTCGGTCAGGACCGGCTGATATGCGGCTGCGGCAGGACGGACTGCCCGGCCGCGGGCGCTCCGCAACAACCCAGCCGAGTGGTGATTCACGTTGTCGCCGGCCGCGACACGGTGGACGGGGCCGGCGAGGCGCCGGGAGTTCTTCCGGGCGACGGGATCATCCCCGCCGAGATCGTGCGCGAACTGGCCAAATCAGCCAAGCTCCAACCGATGCCGACGCCGAAACTGGCCGAAACCGGATATGTACCGTCCCTGGCCTTGATGGACTTTGTTCGCGCCCGCGACCTGACCTGCCGGGCACCCGGCTGCGATCGCCCCGCAACCCAGTGCGATGTCGATCACACAATCCCGTACAGCGACGGCGGAGCGACGCATCCGTCGAACCTGAAATGCCTCTGCCGCAAACATCATCTGCTCAAGACATTTTGGGGCTGGCACGACAAGCAGCTACCGGATGCAACTGTCATCTGGTCGTTGCCCGATGGGCAGACCTACGTCACCACGCCGGGCAGCGCATGGCTTCTCCCGGGACTATTCGCGCCCAGCCCGGAGCTGCCGCCCCCCGCTCGGAGGCCACAGGATCACTGCGGAAACCGCGACGCGATGATGCCCAAACGCGCCCGGACTCGCGCCCAAAGCTCCGCCGCACGCATTGCGGCCGAACGCAACCACAACATGACTAGCCGCGAAGCCCGGCGACGGCGTTGGGAAGAGTGCTATTTCGGGCCGCGCGACGCATCGGCATCCGATGACGAGGAACCGCCACCCTTCTAACGCTGGACCCATCCGCCTCACGCGCAATAGGCACATAGCCCGCGCGAAATGTGACGGCAATACCTTGGAAATAGTGTCATGGGTTCATCGACGCCCGACGGAAGAGCCATGATCGACACCACCGCACCGCACAGTCCAGTGCATTCGCCGAGCCATGGAGCCGGACCCGCCAACATCAAGCCCGATTATCACCCTCGGCTGACCAACGACGACCTGGCGCCGCTGCGCGAGCAGACGTGGGGCACCTACAACATCTTCGCTTTCTGGATGTCAGACGTGCACAGCGTCGGGGGCTACGTGACGGCGGGGAGCCTGTTCGCGCTGGGACTGGCCAGCTGGCAGGTGTTGGTCTCACTGATCATCGCGATCACCATCGTCTACTTCCTGTGCAACCTGGTGGCGCGGCCCAGTCAGGCAACCGGCGTGCCGTATCCGGTGATCTGCCGGACCGCATTCGGCGTTCTCGGCGCGAACATCCCGGCAATCATCCGCGGGCTGATCGCGGTGGCTTGGTACGGAATCCAGACATACCTTGCTTCGGCCGCACTCGATGTGGTCATGATCAAGCTGTTTCCCGGCCTGGCCCGCTACGCCGTCGTCGAAGACTACGGGTTCCTGGGGTTGCCGGCACTGGGCTGGGCCAGCTACTTGATTCTGTGGGTTCTGCAGGCATGCGTGTTCTGGCGCGGCATGGAGGCCATTCGCAAGTTCATCGACTTCTGCGGTCCTGCGGTATACGTCGTGATGTTCGCGCTGTCCGGATATCTCATCAGCAAGGCCGGTTGGGCAGCCATCGATTTGAATCTCGGCGACGTGAGGTACTCCGGATGGGATGCGATACCGGTGATGTTGGGGGCCATCGCGCTGGTGGTGTCCTACTTCTCCGGCCCGATGCTCAATTTCGGCGACTTCTCCCGCTACGGACGCTCGTTCGGCGCGGTACGCAAGGGAAATTTCCTGGGGCTGCCGCTCAACTTCCTGCTGTTCTCGCTTCTGGTGGTGGTCACGGCCTCGCTCACCGTTCCGGTGTTCGGCGAACTGATCACCGATCCGGTGCAGACGGTGGCACGCATCGACTCCACCTTCGCGATCATTCTGGGCGCTTCGACATTCACCATCGCGACCATCGGCATCAATATCGTCGCCAACTTCATCTCCCCTGCGTTCGACTTCTCCAACGTCAACCCGCAGCGGATCAGCTGGCGAACCGGCGGGATGATCGCGGCGGTGGGGTCGGCGCTGATCACGCCGTGGAATCTGTACAACCACCCTGATGTCATCCACTACACGCTCGAGACCCTTGGCGCCTTCATCGGCCCACTGTTCGGCGTGCTGATCGCCGACTACTACCTGGTGCGCAAGCAACACGTCGTCGTCGACGACCTGTTCAGCCTCTCGCACGACGGAACCTACTGGTACCGCAAGGGATACAACCCGGCCGCGGTCATCGCCACGGCCGTGTCAGCGGCGATTGCCATGGTCCCGGTGTTGGCCAGCGATGTCTACGGCATGTACACCGCCGCGGAGTACAGCTGGTTCATCGGCTGCGGTGTCGCGTTAGTCGTCTACTACCTGTTGGCTACCCGCGGCCGGCTCGCCATTGCGCCGCCCTATCGCCCGGTTGGCGCCGGATGAACCGCGCGCCAGTGCTCGGCGATCTCGACGCGCCGGGCCAGCCACACCCGATCGTGGGACCGCACATGGTCAAGGAAGCGCTGCAGGGCAGCCGTTCTGGCCGGGCGGCCGACCAGCCTGCAATGCAAACCGACGGATAGCATCTTCGGGCTGCCCGCACGCCCCTCGGCATACAGCACATCGAACGCGTCGCGCAGATGGGCGAAGAACTCATCGCCGTTGGAGAACCCCGCCGGTGAGGCGAATCGCATGTCGTTGGTATCCAGGGTGTACGGCACGACCAGGTGATCGCTGGCGCCGACCCGCACCCAGTACGGCAGGTCGTCGGCATACGAATCGGAGTCATAAAGGAAACCACCGTGTTCGACCACCAGCTCGCGGGTGTGCGGTGAGTCGCGACCGCCGTACCAACCGCGCGGCGAGGACCCGGTGAGCTCATGGTGGATTCGCACCGCCTCGGACAGGTGGGCCCGCTCGGTGTCCCGGTCGATCTCTTGGTAGGACTTCCAACGCAGCCCATGGCAAGCAATTTCATGACCGAGCTCACGAAAAACCTTTGCCACCTCTGGGTTTCGCTGCATCGCCTGGGCGACGGCGAAAATGGTCAGCGGCACGCCGGATTGCTCGCAGACCCGCAGCACCCGCCACACGCCCGCCCGAGATCCGTATTCGTAGAGCGACTCCATGCTCATGTGCCGGTTCGGAAATGACTGTGCGGGCACGATCTCGGACAAGAAGGTCTCTGACCCCGAGTCGCCGTCGAGGACGCTGCTTTCGGCCCCCTCTTCGTAGTTCAGCACGAATTGCACCGCGATCAGCGCACCGCCGGGCCACTGGGGATCGGGCGGCGTGCGACCATACCCGGTCATATCCCGCGGATACCCGGTCACGCCAGGTCCCCGAACAGCCGCAGCCGCGATAGCCCGCCATCCGGATAGATCTCCAAACGAGCCTGATCCACAACATCTTTGGTGCTGACCAGAAACCGGTGCCGGGTGTCGGGCAAGAGGTTGGTGCGCGGTAGCAGCTCGATCCATTCGCCAGTGGGCTGCCGACCAACCACCGCCGCCGCGCCCGGACTATTCCCGACAAAATACGACGTGTCGATTTCGACCAGCCGCACCACGCCGGGGCCGGCCAGCTTGATCAGCACCCAGTCGTTGCCATCGTCACGACGCCGGGCAGTCTCCCAACCGTCACCCATGACTCGCGCCAGGCCCGGGAAGATGACGTGCTGCGGCGAGCTGTAGAAGCGGTTCGAGCAGTCCAGCACCAGCCCGCCATTTTCCAGCGCGGCCAGATCCAGCGGGCCGGCACCGAGGAACCGACGGTCGGGACGTCCCTCTCCATGTACCCGCAACCGCGCCACGCCGCCGTCCGGATAGATGCTGAGCCGCACATGGGTCCAACGCTTTTCGGAGCTGACCACAAAGGGATTGTCGGCGTCACCGACCACCTTGGCACGGGCCACGATCGTTTCCCAGCCACCGTCGCTGGCCAGCTGCTCGGCCGGCGGATAACCGTCGACCGCTAACGCCTCGATCGAGACTTCGGGCGGGTAGTTGCCCTTGAACCACGCGGTGTCGACCACCACACCGCGGATCACACCCGGGACACCGAGTCGCACGATCGCCTGGTCGTGACCAGGCTCACGGCGACGGCGGGTCTCCCATCCGTCATAGACCTGGCCCTTGTGCCCAAAGGAAGCCGGGCGATAGCTTGCGGGGCCCGGATTGATCAGGTTCTCTTTTTCGGCGAACGACTCATCGTTGGCCCAAATCACCGCGCCGCCAAGCGGTCGCAGCGCCAGATCGGGCAGCCAGGTGAAGTCCGGGGTATCTGTCATGAAGGGTTGTACTCCTGCGGTATTCGCACTTTTAGGGCTCGCAGCACTGACTCAGTGGCGCCAGGTGCGGCGTCGCGCACCTGGTCGGCACTGAAGGCTCCACAATCAAGGCCACGCAGCACGACCGCCGCCAGTGCCTCCGCGGTGGCCGGCTCGTCGATGACACCACCACCGGCGCGCTCGAGATAAGCCTGCAGCCGCGGGGCGGCAACGCCCAGCGCCGCCCGGAAAAAGGTGAAGGTGGCAAGCCATCGGGTGACCAGGTGGCCGGGATGCATGTCCCATCCCTGGTAATAACCGCGTTCCAGCGACCGGGTGACCAACCGGTAGTGACTCCGAAACGCCTGCACCACTTGCTCTTCAGTTCCCTCGGGCACCACGTTGGTGGATCCGTCGGAGACCCGGACACCGGTCTGCGCGGCCGCGGCCAGCATCACCGCCTTGGCGTGGTCGGCCACCGGGTGATCGAGCGCCTGGTGCTGAGGTGCGATCCCGCACGCGGCACTGTAGTCGTAGGTGCCGTAGTGCAGGCCGGTGCAGCGGCGCTGCGACATGTGGATCGCTCGTGCGAGGGTAGCGGCGCCGTCCGGGCCGATGACTGCCTGCGGGCTCTCGATCTGCAATTCGAACTTCAGAGCGCCCGCCGGCAAGCCGTGCGCTGTTTCCAGGGCCTCACACAACTGCACTGCCGCGCCGACCTGGTCCCCGGCGCGAAGCTTGGGCACGGTGAAGACGAAACCGTCCGGAACGCCACCCGCACCGTCGAGCACCAGCTCCAGTGTGCGTAGCGCCCGACGCCACTCGGAGCTGGTCAAGCCCTTGATCCGGACGCCGCAGACAGGCAGTCCCACCGACCGCAACGTCTGTCCGGCGCGCACGGCGTCGTCGTCCTCCACGTCGTCACCGCGTATCCCGTACCCGTCCTCGAAGTCCAGCCGTAGGTCCTCGATGGGGCCGACGGCCAGACGCCGCTGGACCAACCCAAGTGCCGCATCGTCGCCAAGTTCGCTCAATAGGTCGACATGGCGCTGCAGCAACGCGGCGGCGGCGGCACCCCACTGGGAAGGCGTCTGGGAGGTAGCTTCGGCGGCGCTGACGTACACGGTGTGCACCGGTTGCACGCCGGGGCCGTCGCCCGGGTAGCGAGCCGCCAACTCCTGGTCAACCTGCGCCAATACCGCATCGATGTGTGCGAGAGCCGGCGAGTCGACGGGTCCAGACCCCGATTTGGGGTTTTCGGTCGCTGCTGCCACCCGCCCATCATCACAGATGCCCTGCACCCGGCTGACAGCCAATGGCGGGCAAGCACGACGGGGCGTCCATGAATTGGACGGGACTTTAGCAAATCATATGAATCACAATCGAAACGCCCGGATGCCACCATGCGCTGTCGATCTTGTTGATGGGGAATCTGGCTTGGAGGGCAGCGATGGCGTTTGTGTTGGTGGCTCCGGAGATGATGACGGCCGCGGCGTCGGATTTGGCGAATATCGGCTCGGCGATCAACACGGCCAATACCGCGGTCGCGGCCCCCACCGCGGAGCTGCTGGCCGCCGGGACCGATGAGGTCTCCGAAGCCATCGCCTCGCTGTTTTCCGGCCACGCCCTGGACTACCAGAGCCTCGGCGCCCGGATGACAGCGTTTCACGATCAATTCGTGGCGGCCCTGACCGCGGGTGGCGGCCTGTACTCCAGCGCCGAGGCCGCCGCCGCCACGCCATTGCAAGACCTGCTCAATGTCGTCAACGCCCCCACCCAAGCACTGTTGGGGCGCCCGCTGATCGGCGACGGCGCCGACGGAACCGCGCCAGGGCAGGCCGGCGGCGCCGGTGGACTGCTCTACGGCAACGGCGGCAACGGCGCCGCGGGCACCAACCCCGGAGTGGCCGGCGGGGCCGGCGGGGCGGCCGGGTTGATCGGCAACGGCGGTGCCGGCGGGATCGGCGGCGCCGGTGGCTCCGGCGGTGCCGGCGGGACCGGCGGCTGGCTCTACGGCAACGGCGGCGCCGGTGGCAACGGTGGGGCCGGCGCGCCGGGGCTGGTGAGCTTCAACGGCAACAACGGCGGCAACGGCGGCAACGGCGGCGCGGCCGGCTGGTGGGGCACTGGCGGGGCCGGCGGCGCGGGCGGCGAGGGCGGGGCCGCCGGTGGCGACCCGGCCGGCATCGCCTACGGGCAAACGGGCGGGGTCGGTGGCAACGGCGGCAGCGGCGGCAACGGCGGATGGTTCGCCGGCAACGCCGGTGCCGGTGGCAACGGTGGAGTCGGCGGAGACGGCAACGCCGCCGACAGTGGCCTGGTTGGCGGCGCCGGCGGGGTCGGTGGGACCGGGGGCGCCGCCGGGCTCTTCGGCGACGGCGGAGCCGGCGGACAAGGCGGCGACGGCGCAGTGTCGGACGCGCTTGCCGCGAGCCATGGCGGCGCCGGTGGCGATGGCGGGCGCTCCGGGTGGCTCAGTGGTAACGCCGGGGCCGGCGGGGCCGGCGGGGCCGGCGGCAACACAAACGGCATTGGCAACTTCGCCGGCAATGGCGGGGCGGGCGGCAATGGTGGTGCCGCCGGATTGTTCGGCAACGGCGCCGCCGGTGGCGCCGGCGGGGCCGGCGGGGCAAGCCAGACGTTTACCGGCGCGGGGGTGCCGGCGGAGCCGGTGGCGCCGGCGGGTGGCTCTACGGCAACGGAGGCGCCGGCGGTGCCGGCGGGGTCGGCGGCGCCGGGATCGGGACGGGAGGCTTGGGCAGCAACGGCGGCAATGGCGGCACCGGCGGCATCAGTGGGCTGATCGGCAATGGCGGCGCCGGTGGCGCCGGCGGCGCCGGCAGCGCCACCGGACCCTCGGGCTACAGCGGCGGCAACGGCGGCAACGGCGGCAACGGCGGGGCGGCGCAGCTGATCGGTGCCGGCGGCGGCGGCGGAGTGGCCGGGATCGGCGGGGCCGGCGGAACCGGGGCCGCCGCGGGGGTAACCGGAAGCGCCGGCGCCAGCGGCGTGGGCGGACGGTTGTACTCGAGCAACGGGATCCCCGACATCTTTGGCCGCCCACTAATCGGCGACGGCGCCGACGGGGCACCGGGCACCGGGCAAGCCGGCGGCGACGGCGGCTGGCTCTACGGCAACGGCGGCAACGGCGGCTCCGGCGCCGCCGGGCAAGCCGGAGGGGCCGGAGGTGCAGCCGGGTTGATCGGCAACGGCGGCGCCGGTGGCACCGGCGGCTCCGGTGCGGCCGGCGGCAACGGCGGCGCCGGTGGCTGGCTGTTCGGCAACGGCGGCACCGGCGGCACCGGCGGAGACGCCGTCGCCGGCCTGCCGGGTCTCAACGGCGGCAACGGCGGCAACGGCGGCGCCGGCGGAGCCGCCGGCTGGTGGGGCCACGGAGGCATCGGCGGCCAAGGCGGCACCGGCGGGGCGGCCGGCGGCTTCGCCAACACGGCACCCTCAACGAACGGACTGCTTGGCGGTAATGGAGGTAACGGTGGCGATGGCGGGGCCGGCGGCTGGCTGTTCGGCGACGCCGGCGCCGGCGGACAAGGCGGCACCGGCGGAGCGGCGAACGACCCCTTGGTAGGCGGTAGCACTGGCGGCAGCGGGGGCGCCGGCGGCAATGGCGGGACCGCCGGACTGTTCGGCGCCGGCGGAGCCGGCGGGACCGGCGGAACCGCCGGGGCGGGCATCGCCGTCGGCAGCAACGGCGGCCACGGCGGCCAGGGCGGCTACGGCGGCTGGCTGGGCGGCAGCGGAGGCGCCGGCGGCACCGGCGGCACCGGCGGTTCGGGTGATATCTACGCCGGAGCCGGCGGAACCGGGGGTAGCGGCGGAGCCGCAAGACTATTCGGGACCGGTGGAACCGGCGGCGCCGGCGGAGTTGGTGGAGCAAGCGACTTTCAATTCGCCGGCAGCGGCGGCAGCGGCGGCACCGGCGGCGCCGCCGGATGGCTGATCGGCAACGGCGGGTCCGGTGGACAAGGTGGATTGGCCGGCACCGCGGATCCGGTAACCGGTCTCTTCGGAGGCACTGGCGGAGCCGGCGGGGCCGGTGGAGCGGCCGGATGGCTCTACGGCGCCGGCGGCAGTGGCGGCGCGGGCGGAGCCGGAACGGCCAGCGTCTATCCGGGTCTGTCCGGCGGCAACGGCGGCAACGGCGGCAACGGCGGGGCCGCACAGGTCATCGGCACCGGCGGCTCCGGCGGAACGGCCGGCACCGGCGGGGCCGGCGGGCCCGACGATCCGCCCAACAACATCCCGGCCGGAACCGACGGACAGGACGGAGCCGGCGGCGCCGGCGGGTCCGGCGGACTGGTGTTCGGCGATTCCGGCGGATAGGCACCTCGCCACCCGATCTGCACCAATCATGTTGGGAGCCAAGGGCGCAATGCTTCTTCGCGCCGCAACAAACCGGAGCGTTAGGACCTGGCAATCCGCGCAATCGCCACCCGACCAATTTCATTTCGCCACAAATGGATTCAAATTAATCCTGCGCTAATCCGATGCGACATATGAAATTCGACAAAAAGACCGATAGGCAACGCATTCAGCCTTTACCGTAAACGCCTGCCGATTTTACTGATTTATTTCTGGCTTGGAGGGCAGCGATGGCGTTTGTGTTGGTGGCTCCGGAGATGGTGACGGCCGCGGCGTCGGATTTGGCGAATATCGGCTCGGCGATCAACACGGCCAATACCGCGGTCGCGGCCCCCACCGCGGAGCTGCTGGCCGCCGGGACCGATGAGGTCTCCGAAGCCATCGCCTCGCTGTTTTCCGGCCACGCCCTGGACTATCAGAGCCTCGGCGCCCGGATGACAGCGTTTCACGATCAATTCGTGGCGGCCCTGACCGCGGGTGGCGGCCTGTACTCCAGCGCCGAGGCCGCCGCCGCCACGCCATTGCAAGACCTGCTCAATGTCGTCAA
Source organism: Mycobacterium marinum (assembly GCF_003391395.1). NCBI lineage: Bacteria > Bacillati > Actinomycetota > Actinomycetes > Mycobacteriales > Mycobacteriaceae > Mycobacterium > Mycobacterium marinum. The sequence continues at coordinate 1,393,245 of NZ_CP024190.1, read as the reverse complement.
CGCCCCCACCCAAGCACTGTTGGGGCGCCCGCTGATCGGCGACGGCGCCGACGGAACCGCACCCGGGCAGGCCGGCGGAGCCGGTGGACTGCTCTACGGCAACGGCGGTAACGGCGCCGCGGGCACCAACCCCGGAGTGGCCGGCGGGGCCGGCGGGGCGGCCGGGTTGATCGGCAACGGCGGTGCCGGCGGGATCGGCGGCGCCGGTGGCTCCGGCGGTGCCGGCGGGACCGGGGGCTGGCTCTACGGCAACGGCGGCGCCGGTGGTGCCGGCGGTGCCGGCGCGCCGGGGCTGGTGAGCTTCAACGGCAGCAACGGTGGCAACGGCGGCAACGGTGGCGCGGCCGGCTGGTGGGGCACTGGCGGAGCCGGCGGCGCGGGCGGCGAGGGCGGGGCCGCCGGCGGTGACCCGGCCGATATCGCCTACGGGCAAACGGGCGGGGTCGGTGGCAACGGCGGCAGCGGCGGCAACGGCGGATGGTTCGCCGGCAACGCCGGGGCCGGCGGCAACGGTGGAGTCGGCGGAGACGGCAACGCCGCCGACCATGGCCTGGTTGCCGGTGCCGGCGGGGTCGGTGGGGCCGGGGGCGCCGCCGGGCTCTTCGGCGACGGCGGAGCCGGCGGACAAGGCGGCGACGGCGGACCGGCGGGATTAGTCGGCGCGAGCGACGGCGGCGCCGGTGGCGATGGCGGGCGCGCCGGGTGGCTCAGTGGTAACGCCGGGGCCGGCGGGGCCGGCGGGGCCGGCGGGGTCCTGGACAGTACCAGCCCCGTCTTTCCCGGCAACGGCGGCGCGGGTGGCAGCGGTGGTGCCGCCGGATTGTTCGGCGACGGCGCCGCCGGTGGCGCCGGCGGGGCCGGCGGGGCAAGCCAGACGTTTACCGGCGACGGCGGGGCCGGCGGGACCGGTGGCGCCGGCGGGTGGCTCTACGGCAACGGCGGCGCCGGCGGCAGCGGCGGGGCCGGCGGCGCCGGGATCGGGACGGGAGACTTTGGCGGCAGCGGCGGTAATGGCGGCACCGGCGGCATCGGCGGGCTGATCGGCAATGGTGGCGCCGGCGGCGCCGGCGGCGCCGGCAATACCAACCAAGTCTCGGGCTACAGCGGCAACGGCGGCAACGGCGGCAACGGCGGGGCGGCACAGCTGATCGGTGCCGGCGGTGGCGGCGGGGAGGGCGGGGTCGGCGGAACCGGGGCCGCGGGGGTGACCGGAAGCGCCGGCGCCAGCGGCGTGGGCGGACGACTGTACTCGGGCAACGGGATCCCCGACATCTTTGGCCGCCCACTAATCGGCGACGGCGCCGACGGGGCACCGGGCACCGGGCAAGCCGGCGGCGACGGCGGCTGGCTCTACGGCAACGGCGGCAACGGCGGCTCCGGCGCCGCCGGGCAAGCCGGAGGGGCCGGAGGTGCAGCCGGGTTGATCGGCAACGGCGGCGCCGGTGGCACCGGCGGCTCCGGTGCGGCCGGCGGCAACGGCGGCGCCGGTGGCTGGCTGTTCGGCAACGGCGGAACCGGCGGAACCGGCGGAGACGCCGTCGCCGGCTTGCCCGGTGTCAACGGCGGCAACGGCGGCAACGGCGGAGCCGGCGGAGCCGCCGGCTGGTGGGGCCGCGGGGGCATCGGCGGCCAAGGCGGCACCGGCGGAGAAGCTGGTGGCGGGACTGGAATCCATGCCGGAAATGGCGGCACCGGTGGCAACGGCGGAGGCGGCGGCTGGCTGTCCGGCGACGCCGGGGCCGGCGGGCAAGGCGGCGCCAGCGTGGCGTCAAACTACATCGCCGGCGGCGGCGGGGCGGGAGGCAATGGCGGTGCCGCCGGATTGTTCGGAGCCGGCGGGGCGGGTGGGACCGGCGGAACCGGCGGCAATGGCAACGCCCCCGCCGGTGGCGACGCCGGTCACGGTGGCCAGGGCGGCTACGGCGGCTGGCTGGCCGGCAGCGGAGGCGCCGGCGGGACCGGTGGTGTCGGCGGGTTGGGGGATTCCGCAAGCGGGACCGGTGGTAGCGGCGGTGGCGGCGGGGCCGCAAGGCTGTTCGGCGACGGCGGAAGCGGCGGAAACGGCGGAGTAGGGGGGCCCAGCACCGTAGTGTTCGCCGGCGGCGGCGGCAGCGGCGGCACCGGCGGCGCCGCCGGATGGTTGATCGGCAACGGCGGGGCCGGCGGACAAGGTGGAGTAGCGGGTACCCTGGATGGGGTCGACGGTCTGCTCGGAGGCACTGGCGGAGCCGGCGGCACCGGCGGCACGGCCGGATGGCTCTACGGCTCCGGCGGCAGCGGCGGCGCGGGCGGAGCCGGAACGGCCAGCTTTTACCCGGGTAGCACCGGCGGAAACGGCGGAAACGGCGGCAACGGCGGAGCCGCACAGGTCATCGGCTCCGGCGGCTCCGGCGGAGCGGCGGGGACCGGCGGGGCCGGCGGGCCCGACAGTCCGCCCGACATCCCGGCCGGAAACGACGGACAGGACGGAGTCGGCGGTGCCGGCGGGTCCGGCGGACTGGTGTTCGGCAATTCCGGCGGGTAGCCGCCCGGCTAGCCGATCAGCACCGCGAACCGCGGCTTGATCACCTCGTCGATGATCTCCAGGCGCTCGTCAAAAGCAATGAACGCCGACTTCATGGCATTGATCGTGAAGCGTTGGATATCGCTCCACCCGTAGCCGAACGTCTCCACCAGGCGGTACATCTCCTGGCTCATCGACGTGTCGCTCATCAACCGGTTATCGGTGTTGACGGTGACCCGGAATCGGCTGCGGGCCAACAGGTCAAAGGGGTGCTCGGCGATGCTGGCCACCGCTCCGGTCTGGACGTTGGAGCTGGGGCACAGCTCCAACGGAATCCGCTTGTCCCGCAGGATTGCCGCCAGCCGGCCCAACTTCACATCGCCGTCGGGACCCACCTCGATGTCGTCGACGATCCGCACCCCATGACCCAACCGGTCCGCTCCGCAAAACGCGATCGCCTCGTGGATGGATGGCAGACCGAACGCCTCACCAGCATGAATCGTGAAGCGCGCGTTGTTGTCCCGCATGTACTCGAATGCGTCCAAGTGCCTCGACGGCGGGTAGCCGGCTTCCGCGCCGGCGATGTCGAAGCCCACTACCCCTTTGTCGCGGAACCGGATCGCCAGCTCGGCAATCTCGCGCGACATGGCCGCGTGTCGCATCGCGGTGACCAGCAGGCGCACCTTGATGGGACACCCGGCACCGGCGCAGGCCCGTTCGCCGGCGGCAAAGCCCGCCAACACCGCGTCGACGATCTCGTCGAAGGTCAATCCCTGATTGATGTGTAGTTCTGGCGCAAAACGGATCTCGGCATAGACCACCGCGTCGGCGGCCAGATCTTCCACGCACTCGTAGGCGACCCGATACAGCGCTTCGGGCGTCTGCATCACCGCGACGGTGTGCGAGAACGGCTCCAGGTAGCGCTCCAGCGAGCCGCTGTGCGACTGGGTGCGAAACCAACTCGCCAGCTCCCCGGCATCGGTGGAGGGCAAGCCGTCGTACCCGACTTGGCCGGCTATGTCGAGCACGGTTTCCGGACGTAACCCGCCGTCGAGGTGGTCATGCAGCAGGGCCTTGGGCGCCTGCCGGATTGCGTCTAGCGTCGGCATGTCTGTCATCGGCTGATCCGATCAATGATGAGAGGCCGAGTGGCCGGCTCGCTGTCAGCGACGCTGAAGCCGGCGGCCAGCTCGGCTACCGCGGCGTCGAACCGCTCGGGGGTGTCGGTATAGAGCGTGAACAAGGGCTCACCGGCCGCCACCGGCTCCCCCGGTCGCCGATGGATCCGAATGCCAGCGCCGTGCTGGACCCGTGCACCGGGGCGGGACCTGCCCGCGCCGAGCCGCCATGCCGCCAACCCCACCGCCATCGCATCGATGTCGCCCATTGTGCCGCCGCGGCCGGCCCGGACGGTTTCCGAATGCGCACCAATCGGCAACGGTTTGGCCAACTCTCCCCCCTGGGCCGCGATCAGCCGGCGAAACCGGTCCATCGCGGAGCCGTCGCGCAGCGTCTCGGCCGGGTCGCGGCCATCGATCCCAACCAGGTCGAGCATCTCGGCTGCCAACCGCACCGTCAGTTCCACCACGTCGGGTGGCCCACCGCCGTCGAGCACCTCCAGCGCCTCGGCCACCTCGAGCGCATTGCCGACGGTCGAGCCCAACGGACAGTTCATGTCGGTCAGCAGCGCTCGGGTGGGCACCCCGTGTGCCGCGCCCAGCTCGACCATGGTGTGTGCCAATTCACGTGATTGGGTTTCGGATTTCAGAAACGCTCCCGAGCCGACCTTCACGTCCAGCACCAGCGCGCCCGCCCCCTCGGCCAGCTTCTTGCTCATGATCGAGCTGGCAATCAACGGCAGCGATTCCACGGTGCCGGTGATGTCGCGCAGGGCGTACAGCTTGGCATCGGCGGGCGCCAGCTCACCAGCGGCGAAGATCGCGGCACCGACATCGCAAAGCTGTTCACGCACCTGCTGGTTGGACAGCGTCGCGGTGAATCCACTGATGGATTCCAGTTTGTCCAGGGTGCCGCCGGTGTGGCCGAGCCCGCGACCCGACGCCTGCGGGACAGTGCCCCCACAGGCGACGACGACAGGCACCAGCGGCAGCGTGATCTTGTCCCCCACCCCGCCGGTGGAGTGCTTGTCCACGGTCACCAACGGCGCACCGCCCGCACGCAGATCGGAGAAGTCCAACCGCGGGCCCGACGCCAGCATCGCCGATGTCCACCGGGCGGTCTCACCTCGGTCCATGCCCTGCAAGACAATCGCCATCAGCAGCGCCGACATCTGTTCGGGCGCGACCCGACCCTCGGTGTAGGCGTCGATCACCCAGTCGATAGCGGCATCGGACAGCCGACCGCCGTCACGCTTGATGCGGATCACCGTCGGTGCATCGAACTCGAAGTCGGTCAAGTTGGTTCCCCGGTGAGGTCGGCGTGGAAAGGTTCGGGCAGCAGATCACCGAGCCGGCGAGGCCCGGCGAGATGGTCGACGAGCAGCTCCGGGCCGCCGTGCTCGAACAACAGCTGGCGACACCGGCCGCACGGCATCAGCGGTGCGCCGCGGCCGTCGACACACGCCAGCGCGACCAGCCGACCCCCACCCGTGGCATGCAGGGCGCACACCACACCGCATTCCGCGCACAGGGCAAGCCCGTATGAGACATTTTCCACATTGCACCCGGTAACGACCCTGCCGTCGTCGACCAGCGCGGCGGCACCGACCGGGAACCGCGAATAGGGTGCATAAGCCCCGGCCGCAACCTGGGTTGCTTTGTCGCGCAATTGTTTCCAATCAATATCGGGCATTCCCAACCCCGCTCGACGATGGCCTGTTTCAGGTAAGTCACCCTAACTCCCGATAGCCGAAACATGATCTGGATCGCCGAGTGCGGTATCGCGCGCATCGCGGTCAAGATAAGCTCGATTGCCCGACAAGAGCTGTTCGACCGTGGTTTTGAGGGGCTTTTAGGGGTGCTTGAAGGGCTTGGAAGGGGTCAGCAAAAGGTGAGCACAACGGCGACAAGCGTGGATCCGGCCGCCGCGAAAAAGGCGCCGGGATCTTCCCGTAAAAGGCGACCGCCACGCACCCTGTATCGGGGCGATCCCGCCATGTGGTCGTGGGTGCTGCACCGCATCACCGGCGCCGCCATTTTCTTTTTCTTGTTTGTCCACGTTCTGGACACCGCCCTGGTGCGGGTGAGCCCACAGGCTTACAACTCGGTAATCGACACTTACAAGACACCGATCGTCGGCCTGATGGAATTCGGGCTGGTGATCGCGGTCTCCTACCACGCACTGAACGGGATCCGGATCATCTTGATCGACTTCTGGTCAGAGGGGCCGCGCTATCAGCGGCTGATGTTGGCGGTCGTCGGCGTGGCCTGGCTGCTGATCCTGGTGCCATCGGCGGTGGTGCTGGGCATTCACATGGCGGAGCACTTCCTATGAGCGCCCCAGACCACCAGCTCGGCCGGGGCGAGCACGCTCCGGTGTTGCAGCGCAGCCACGACCGGCCCGCCAGCCTGGACAATCCACGTTCGCCGCGCCGCCGCGCCGGCATGCCCAACTTCGAGAAATACGCCTGGCTGTTCATGCGATTCTCCGGCGTGGTGCTGGTGTTCCTGGCGCTGGGGCACTTGTTCATCGGGCTGATGTGGGAAAACGGGGTCTACCGAATCGACTTCAACTACGTGGCGCAGCGCTGGTCGTCCCCGTTCTGGCAGACCTGGGACCTGCTGCTGCTGTGGCTGGCACAGTTGCACGGCGGCAACGGGCTGCGAGTCATCATCGACGACTACAGCCGCAAGGATTCCACCCGATTCTGGCTGAATTCGCTGCTGGTGGTGTCGATCGTGTTCACGCTGGCCCTAGGCAGCTACGTGCTGTTGACGTTCGACGCGAACATCTCCTGAAAGTCCAGAAAGTCCGGAAAGGCAAGCCTTGATCCAGCAACACCGATACGACGTGGTGATCGTCGGCGCGGGCGGTGCCGGCATGCGTGCGGCGGTAGAAGCGGGTCCGCGGGTCCGCACCGCGGTGCTGACCAAGCTGTATCCGACCCGCAGTCACACCGGCGCGGCCCAGGGCGGCATGTGCGCCGCGCTGGCCAACGTCGAAGACGACAACTGGGAATGGCACACGTTCGACACCGTCAAGGGCGGCGACTACCTCGCTGACCAGGACGCCGTCGAGATCATGTGCAAAGAGGCCATCGACGCGGTGCTCGACCTGGAAAAGATGGGGATGCCGTTCAACCGCACCCCCGAGGGCCGCATCGACCAGCGCCGCTTCGGCGGGCACACGCGCGACCACGGTAAGGCTCCGGTGCGCCGGGCCTGCTACGCCGCCGACCGCACCGGGCACATGATCCTGCAGACGCTGTACCAAAACTGCGTCAAGCACGACGTGGAGTTCTTCAACGAGTTCTATGCGCTCGATCTCGCGCTCACCGAGACCCCGAGCGGTCCGGTCGCCACCGGAGTCATCGCCTACGAGCTGGCGACCGGCGACATTCACATCTTCCACGCCAAGGCCATCGTCCTGGCGACCGGCGGTTCGGGCCGGATGTACAAGACCACCTCCAACGCGCACACGCTGACCGGTGATGGCATCGGCATCGTCTTCCGCAAGGGACTCCCGTTGGAGGACATGGAGTTCCATCAGTTCCACCCGACCGGCCTGGCCGGCCTGGGCATCCTGATCTCCGAGGCGGTACGAGGCGAGGGCGGCCGGCTGCTCAACGGCGAAGGCGAGCGCTTCATGGAGCGCTACGCCCCCACCATCGTCGACCTGGCGCCCCGCGACATCGTCGCCCGCTCGATGGTGCTGGAAGTGCTGGAGGGCCGCGGCGCCGGTCCGCACAAGGACTACGTCTACATCGACGTCCGCCACCTGGGCGAGGACGTGCTGGAGGCCAAGCTGCCCGACATCACCGAGTTCGCCCGCACCTATCTGGGGGTGGACCCGGTGCACGAGCTGGTCCCGGTCTATCCGACCTGCCACTACGTGATGGGCGGCATCCCCACCACCGTCACCGGACAGGTACTGCGGGACAACACTCACGTCGTTCCCGGCCTGTTCGCCGCGGGTGAGTGCGCCTGCGTCTCGGTGCACGGCGCCAACCGGCTGGGCACCAACTCGCTGCTGGACATCAATGTGTTCGGCCGCCGGGCCGGTATCGCCGCGGCTCGCTACGCGCGCGGGCACGACTTTGTGGACATGCCGGCCGAGCCGGCCTCGATGGTGGTCGGCTGGGTAGCCGACATCCTGTCCGAGCACGGCAACGAGCGCGTCGCCGACATCCGCGGTGCCCTGCAGCAGACCATGGACAACAATGCCGCGGTGTTCCGCACCGAGGAAACCCTCAAACAGGCACTCACCGACATCCACGCGCTCAAGGAGCGGTATTCCCGCATCACCGTGCACGACAAGGGGAAGCGGTTCAACAGCGATCTACTGGAAGCCATCGAACTGGGCTTTTTGCTGGAGCTGGCCGAAGTCACCGTGGTCGGCGCATTGAACCGCAAGGAGTCCCGCGGCGGGCACGCCCGCGAGGACTACCCCAACCGCGATGACGTCAACTACATGCGCCACACCATGGCCTACAAAGAAGGCACCGACCTGCTCAGCGACATCCGGCTGGACTTCAAACCCGTCGTGCAGACCCGCTACGAACCCAAGGAACGGAAGTACTGATGTCTTTGGACACTGAGAGGGCCTCCTCCGACGACGTCACCGACTCGCTGGCCCCACCGTTGCCGCCGGTTCCGGACGGTGCGGTGATGGTGACGGTGAAGATCGCGCGGTTCAACCCGGATGACCCCGAGGCCTTCGCATCGACCGGCGGCTGGCAGAGCTTCCGGGTGCCGTGCCTGCCCAGTGACCGGCTGCTGAACCTGCTCATCTACATCAAGGGCTACCTGGACGGCACCCTGACCTTCCGACGTTCCTGCGCACACGGAGTGTGTGGCTCCGACGCCATGCGGATCAACGGCGTGAACCGGCTGGCCTGCAAGGTGCTGATGCGTGACCTGCTGCCCAAGAAACCGGGCAAACAGCTCACCCTCACCGTCGAACCGATCCGTGGGCTGCCGGTGGAAAAAGACCTGGTGGTCGACATGGAGCCGTTCTTCGACGCGTATCGCGCGGTGAAGCCCTACCTGATCACCAGCGGCAACCCGCCCACCCGCGAGCGCATTCAGAGCCCCACCGACCGCGCCCGCTACGACGACACCACCAAGTGCATCCTGTGCGCGTGCTGCACCACCAGCTGCCCGGTGTTTTGGAACGAGGGCAGCTACTTCGGCCCGGCGGCGATCGTCAACGCGCACCGCTTCATTTTCGACAGCCGTGACGAGGCGGCCGCCGAGCGACTCGACATCCTCAACGAGGTCGACGGCGTGTGGCGCTGCCGCACCACGTTCAACTGCACCGAGGCCTGCCCGCGCGGCATCGAGGTGACCAAGGCGATCCAGGAAGTCAAGCGGGCGCTGCTGTTCTCCCGCTGAGGCGGTCCGTCTCAGGACAGGGAAATTCCGAAGCCACCGGCACCGCCGCTGCCGCCATTGATGCCATTGGCAGCGCCGCCGTACTCGCCTTGCGCACCCGGAATGACCCCCAGCGCACCAGCATTACCACCGTTCCCGCCGCTACCGGCCAGGTAGTCGCCACTCCCAAATGGGGGCGGGACCCCTGGTAGGCCGGTGCCGCCGGCACCGCCCCTACCGCCATCGCCCGAGTGGACGTTGCTGGCCCCGCCGACCCCGCCGTTTCCGCCATTTCCGGCGTTGTGGCCGGCATAGGCGTCGCCGCCCCGGCCGCCGTCGCCGCCGTCGCCCGCTGTCCCGTACAAGCTGTCACCGCCACGACCCCCCTGCCCGCCGGCCTCGCCGCCGGCGCCGTCGGCGCCGTTTCCACCGTTGCCACCGTTGCCCCAGGTACCCGCCGCACCGGTACCACCGCTTGCACTTGTGGTTCCGTTACTGTCGGCGCCGCCACTCCCCCCGGCGCCTCCGGCACCGGAGGCGCCGCCGCTACCGCCACTAGCGCCGTGGATGTAGCCACCCGTTTGTCCGTTGGCGCCGTTCCCGCCGTTGCCGCCGTCGCCGCCCTGGCCGCCGGTTCCGCCGACCCCGCCGGCGCCCAAGCTGCCCGCGTTGCCGGCCGGTGCCGCACCCGCGGCCCCGCCGGCCCCGCCCACGCCGCCGGTGCCACCGGCACCACCTTTCGTTCCGAATAGACCGGTGGAGCCGGTTTCCACGCCATCGGTACCCCGACCGCCGACCCCGCCCGTGCCGCCGCTACCGCCGGTACCGCCCGCGCCCCCATCACCCGCGAGGCTTCCGCCCTTACCACCGTTGCCACCGGCCCCGCCGATCCCGCCGGTGCCGCCGTCTTCGCCGTCCGTTGGGCGACCGACAGAGCCATCCGCGCCCGCAGCGCCGGCCACGCCGCTGGCGCCATTACCTCCGTTTCCACCGTCGCCGCCGTCGCCAACCAGGCCGCCGTTGCCACCAGCGCCGCCCGCGCCACCGGCGGCCCCAGCGCTAGTGGCGGTTGCGCCGTTGCCGCCGTTGCCGCCGTTGCCGCCGTGATCGGCGGCGGCGCCTGAGACGCCGGACGCGCCTTCCACGGAGCCCGCGCCTCCCCTGCCGAGAGCACCACCGGCACCGGGATCGCCGCCATTACCACCGGCCCCGCCGGCTTGGCCCGGGTTGACGGCATTGGCGCCGTCGCCCCCGTTGCCGGCGATGCCACCGGTCCCGCCGTCACCTCCCGCCCCGCCGTGGCCTTGTTCGCCGGCATTACCTGCTGCCGCGGTGCCCCCTTTCCCGCCAGCTCCGCCAGACCCACCAGCCCCGCCGGTCCCGCCGTCACCGCCAGTGCCGCCGCCGATATCGTTCGACAGCGCGTTGCCGACCGCCCCCCCGGCGCCAGTGCCGCCAACACCGCCGTCGCCGCCGGCCCCGCCCGCCCCGCCGTTACCGCCGTTGCCGAACTCGGAACCGCCCTTGCCGCCGGCGCCACCGGAACCGCCGGTCCCGCCGGCCTGACCAGCGCCGCCGTTATCGCCCGCGGCGAGCCCGCCGCTGCCCTCGGCACCGACCCTCCCGGCTCCACCGGCCCCACCGGTGCCGCCGTTGCCGAGCCGCCCGCCATCGCCACCTACCCCGCCGTCACCGCCGTTGGGGGAACTGGCCGACCATCCGGAATCAGCGCCCGCTCCACCGTTACCGCCGTTGCCACTGCCCACAGTAAGCGTGGTCGAGCCGCTGAAACTGATGCCGGAACCGGTTCCGCCCGCGCCGCCGGCCCCGTTATATCCGGAGTCACCGCCGGAGCCGCCGGCGCCGCCCGTGGGGTCGACACCATATGTCCCCCCTCCGGATCCGTCTCCCCCGCCGATCAGCCTCGAGTCATAGGTACCGGTGGCACCGTCTCCGCCGTCACCAGCAATCCCGGCCAGCCCACCGTTCCCACCGTTGCCGCCATGACCCTGGGTGCCCGCCGCCGCGGTGCCGCCGTTGCCGCCCTTGCCGCCGGCGCCACCAGCGCCGCTGTCTCCACCGTTACCGCCCGCGCCGTTGTGGACCGACATCAACTTGCCGTCAGCGCCGTCCCCGCCGTTGCCACCGGCCGCTCCGTTGCCGCCGACGCCACCATCGCCGCCGTTGCCGGCACCGGCGCCGCCCTTGCCGCCGTCCCCGCCGGCACCACCGCTGCCGCCAGCACTGCCATCGCCGCCGGAGCCACCGGCAACGGCGGCATCCGCACCCGAAGTTCCCGCCATACCGTCACCACCGGCGCCGCCGGCACCGCCAGACCCAATGCGCCCGCCATCGCCGCCGGCCCCACCAGCGCCGCCGGCACCACCGGCCACGGTCGCGTCGGCACCTCGACCTCCAGCCCCGCCATTACCGCTGATGCCGCGGGCCCCGGTGCCGTCGTCACCGGCGGTGGCACCGCTAGCGGCATGGGTGCCGTTGCCGCTGTCACCGCCAATGCCCCCCTTGCCGCCCGCGCCGGGATCACCACCGGCGCCACCAGCGCCACCGGCGCCATCGTTGACCGCCGCACTACCGGCGGCCCCGGCACCACCGTCACCGGCGGCCCCGCCCAGCGCTCCGTCCCCGCCAACGCCGCCCGCGCCATGACCGCCGGAGACATAGCCAGCCGCTACCGCACCGCCGCCAGCCCCACCGGCACCGCCGGAACCACCAGCACCGCCGACGCCACCATCGCCACCATCGTCTCCATTGGCACCGGCCTGCTTACCGGCACCACCGGTGGCGCCGTGCCCGCCAAGACCGCCGGCCCCGCCCTTGCCGCCGATGCCACCATCTCCGCCGTTGCCGGCATGCGTGCCGCCACTGCCGCCGTCCCCGCCGGCACCACCGCCGCCGCCGGCCCCGCCGGCACCACCGGTCGCACCGGCGACGGTGGCATCCGCACCCGAAGTTCCCGCCATGCCGTCACCACCGGCACCGCCGGCACCGCCAGACCCAATGCGCCCGCCGTCGCCGCCGGCCCCACCAGCGCCGCCGGCACCGCCGGCCACGGTCGCGTCGGCACCCCGACCGCCAGCCCCACCATTACCGCTGACGCCGCGGGCCCCGGTGCCGTCATCACCGGCGGTGGCACCACTGGCGGCATGGGTGCCGTTGGCGCTGTCACCGCCAATGCCACCCTTGCCGCCCGCTCCGGGATCACCACCGGCACCGCCGGCACCACCGTCACCGCCCGTCGGTCCCGCAGCGCCGTTGCCGCCGGCGCCCCCATCACCAGCAGCCCCGCCCAGGGCGCCGTCACCACCGATACCGCCGGCACCGGCACTGCCGTGCAGCCCGAACAGTCCGCGCGCCCCGCCACGACCACCGGCACCGCCGGCACCACCGTCACCGCCCGCACCACCGGCGCCACCGACACCGCCGGTTCCGCCGGCACCGCCCGGCGTGATCGCATCGCCACCGACACCACCGACTCCACCGGCCGCACCTGCGCCGCCGGCACCGCCGAGGCCACCGACGCCACCGGCACCGCCCACGCCGAGCAGCCATCCGCCGTTACCCCCGCTACCCCCATTGCCCCCGCTGCCCCCGGCAGCGCCGGCAGCACCGACACCGCCGTCACCCCCGCTGAGACCACTCGAGCCCGCAGCACCGGGGTCACCGACCACCGCACCGGCCGCCCCCGCTACCCCGGCCCCGCCAGCACCCCCGTCCCCGCCCCAACCGAACAGCAAAGCGGCGGTACCACCGGCACCGCCGTCACCGCCAACACCACCAGCACCGCCCGCACCACCGAGGCCGAACATCAGCCCGCCGCTACCACCAAAACCGCCGTCACCGCCAACACCACCAGCACCGCCCGCACCACCGAGGCCAAGCATCAACCCGCCGTTGCCCCCGCCGCCACCGTCACCGTCAACACCACCAACACCGCCGGCACCGCCCTGGCCGATCAACCAACCACCGTTGCCACCGCGCCCCCCAGCGACTCCAGCGACATCGGAATCCCCACCCTGGCCGCCACTGCCGTACAGTCCTGCCGCGTTGCCCCCGTCGCCCCCGTTGGCGCCGCCGGCACCACCATTGCCGATCAGCCAGCCACCGTTACCGCCAGCACCACCTGCACCGGCCGCTCCGCTGAGCCAGTTCCCGCCGTTTCCGCCCAATCCGCCGTTGCCGAACAGTCCGGCGTTTCCACCGGCCCCGGCGTTTCCGCCAATACCGGTGGCGCTGTTCCCGCCCCACCCGCCGGACCCTCCGGAGCCGTAGAGCCACCCGCCGGAGCCGCCGGCACCGCCCGCGCCGCCCGGGCCGGCCGCACTCGCGCCACCGGCGCCGCCGGCACCGCCGTTGCCGATCAGTCCCGCGCCACCACCCCTACCACCGGCTAGCCCACCCTCGGTTTGGCTGTAGCCGTTGCCACCGTTGCCATAGAGCAGCCCGCCGGCCTGGCCGTTCGGGCTGGCCGCTGTCCCGTCGGCACCATTGCCGATCAATGGGCGCCCGATCATGGCCTCGGTTTGCGCGTTGACCGCTCCCAGCAGGGTCTGCAGTGGCGACGCGTTGGCGACCTCGGTGGCCGAATACCACTCGGCGGCCGCGTTCACGGCCTGAACAAACTCGGCGTGAAACCCAGCCGCCTGTGCGCTGATGGCCTGATAGTCGCGGGCGTAGGTACCAAACAGCTCCGCAATGGCTTCCGATACCTCGTCGGCGGCCGCCGACAGCACCGAAACGGTCGGGGTTGTCGCGGCCGCGTTGGCCGCCTGAAGCGTCGACCCGATGTTTGCCAGATCAGACGCGGCGACGGACAAAATTTCCGGCGCGGCAACCACATACCCCATTCGGTACCTCCAGGACGTCTTAGCTACTCACCGGAGCTATCCGGTCACTTTGTTGATTAATCAGTAGAGTAGACGCCAGCGGCCCCGCCCGCAGTACATTTTAGAATTTTATTCTAGAATGCTATGGATGGCGAGGCCAACGGGCGAATGACGCAACTGGCCCCGGGATGTCGGAGCCTTTCCGGCAAGCACCAACGCACGGCGCTGGTTACCTCATGCGTTCGACGTTTCAGACCTTAGGACGTCCCCGTCACACTCGCGCACCAACTCGTCGACCACCGACTGCCACCCCGGGCCGTCGATGCACAGTTGGCTGGCGGTGAGCACCAACCGCTCGGGTGCCCCGGGAAGTAGCGACGCGGCGAACAACCGGCCGGTGCACATGTCGAAGCTGGACCGATGCCGGGCGACCACCTCTGCCACCGCCGCGCCGGGGGGTTCCACCGCCCAACCCCAGCCGCCGCCGGGCCGAGACGTCCAGGTATCCACCCGGGGTTCGAACATGGTGCCTAGGGCGGGATGAGCGTCGAAGACCGTGTCGACCGCGGCTCGTATGCGCGACTGATCCACCCGCGAGTGTGCGACCAACACGTTGGTGTGTGCGCTGGGCTCGATGTCCTCGAGCCGGGGAAGCTCCGCGAAATACGAGTACGACATGACCCGAGGCTCCGGCACAGTCCTCGATGAATTCTTGGCAGATTCCTGGAGCGCCGCCGCGCCGGCCTGTCACATTCGGGCGGCCCGTCTCGTCTGAGGGGCATGACACAGAAAACCCGTATCGAACCCTTGCCCCCAAAGCGAGCCGGCCTGCTGGTCGGCGCCCTTTATCGGATAGCCAAACGGCGCCTCGGCGAAGTTCCCGAGCCATTCAGCGTGGTGGCGCAGCACCGGCGTCTGCTGGTTGCCAATGCCGTGCACGAAACCATGGTCGAGCGAGCGTCGCGGACGCTGCCGGCCGGCGTGCGAGAACTGGCCGTGTTCTGGACCGCGCGCCAAATCGGCTGCTCATGGTGTGTTGACTTCGGATCGATGCTGCAGCGCCTCGACGGCCTGGACGTGCACCGGCTCGAGGACATCGACGAGTACGCGACGTCACCGCTGTTCAGCGACGATGAGCGCGCCGCTATCGCCTATGCCGAGGCGATAACCACCGACCCGCACACCGTCACCGACGAGCAGGTGGCCGAGCTGCGGAGCCGCTTCGGTGACGCCGGAGTGGTCGAGCTGACCTATCAGATCGGCTTGGAGAACATGCGGGCGCGGATGAACGCCGCGCTGGGCATCACCGAGCAGGGCTTCAATTCCGGTGACGCCTGCCGTGTGCCATGGGCCACCGCTGAGCCGCAGCTCGGGAGGTAAGCGCAGTCAGACGCCGGCGGCACCCGGTGCGCCGGGGCTGCCGCCGCCGCGACTAGCCGACGAGGTCGCGCAGGGGTGAACCGCTGAACTTGTCCGGGTTGGCGATATCCCAAAGGGCGCATACCTTTCCGTCGCGCACCGTCATCGCGGTGATGCGCGGCAACATCGCCCAATGTCCGCCGTCGCCGGCCGTGCCCAGTGTGTAGGAGCCCAATTCGCCGTTGACCAAGGCCAACTGATACGCCGTGTAGAACGCTGGGCCGTAGCGCCGAGCCAGGCCGAGCATGAACCGGGCCACCTTGTCCGCGCCGCAGATCACCCGAGCCGCGGTGGGGGCGCGGCCATTTGCGTCACCGGTGAAGGTCACGTCCGGATGCAGCAGCGACACCACCGAATGCAGGTCACCGGAAGCCATGGCCGCCATGAGCCGACCAACCACCTCGTTGTGGGTGGGGTCGGGCCGAGGCGGGGGCGCCGCTGCCACGGCCTTGCGCGCCCGCGATGCCAGTTGGCGCGCGGCGGCCTCACTGGCCCCGATCACCCCGGCCACCTCGGCGAACGGCATGGCGAACCCGTCGTGCAACACGAACGCGACCCGCTGATCCGGGCTGAGCCGCTCCAACACCACCATGACCGCAAAGCGGGCATCCTCGGCGGCGACCACCGCCGACAGCGGATCAGCGCCCCCCGCGTCCCCGAGCCCGGTGACCACCGGTTCGGGCAGCCAATGCCCGGTGTAGGTCTCGCGCCGGCGGGCCGCCGAACGCAACTTGTCTAGGCCAAGCCGGCTGACCACGGTGGTCAGCCAAGCACGCAGGTCGGCCACGTCGTCGCGGCCCGGTGCCGCGTCCCAGCGCAACCAGGCTTCCTGCACGATGTCCTCGGCGTCGGCGACGGTTCCAGTCAGCCGATAGGCGACCGACATGAGATGCGGTCGCAGCGACTCGAATGTCGACGCCGCCTGCGCCCCAAGCACAGCCATCACCCGAGCGTAACGCTCCCAGAACCCCGGCACTGGGCACCGCAACCGCCGGGCGACTCGGCGCGGGTTTCAACGCCGAGTCGAGGCCAGCACTGAGCTTCGTCCTGTTTGCCAGCCGCGCAATAGCCGGAACCTGCTGCCCCGCGGAGGGACATTCCGGTAGGCGCGAGCCGCCTCGCCGAGGACGAAGTTCTGCACCGTGGTCCTGACGAAAAAAGGACCAAGACAATGACTTTGGCGATAGCCACGATCGGCGACACGGTCCGCTCTAGGGTGCTAATTAACGAAAATGTCACCGGTGACCGGCCGTTTGCTCGGTGGCGCTGACCCTGTCGGAGGTTTCGGGAATGTCGTTTGTGATCGCAATACCTGAAGTGGTGGGCTCGGCCGCCAGCGAGGTAGCCGGGATCGGCTCGGCGCTGGGTGAGGCCACCGCGGCCGCGGCCGCCCCGACCGTGCAGGTCCTGGCCGCAGCCCAAGATGAGGTATCCCAAGCGATCGCGGCGGTGTTTTCCACCCACGCGCAGGCCTACCAGGCCGCCAGCGCGCAGGCTCAGTCGCTTGGACAGCGGTTCGCCCAGGCCCTGGCCGCCGGGGCGGGCTCTTATTCCAGCGCCGAGGCCGCCGCGGCGGCGGTGTTGGCCAATCCAGCCCAGGTGGTGTCTGGGGATCTGCTCGCGGCGATCAACGCACCCGTGTTGTCGTTGACCGGACGCCCATTGATCGGCAACGGCGCCAACGGCGCCCCGGGCACCGGGGCTAATGGCGCCGCGGGCGGCTGGCTGCTCGGTGACGGCGGAGCCGGCGGCTCGGGAGCACCCGGCATGGCCGGAGGCAACGGCGGGGCGGCCGGGCTATGGGGTACCGGCGGCGCTGGCGGAGCCGGCGGCCGAACCGTCAACGGGGACGGCGGAAACGGGGGTGCCGGTGGGGCCGGAGGCTGGCTGATGGGCACCGGCGGAGCCGGCGGAGCCGGCGGTGCCGGCGGGTTCTCGGGCGCCGGGGATGGCGGGTCCGGCGGAGCCGGTGGCGCCGGCGGACTGTTGGGCGGTGGCGGAGCCGGCGGCGCTGGCGGATTTTCCAACGGCGGGACTGGCGGGGTGGGAGGAACCGGCGGGGCCGGCGGGGTGCTGTCCGGTGTCGTCGGTGCCGGTGGCGGCCATGGCGGTACCGGTGGGTACGGAGCGTTTGATGGTGGCGCTGGTGGAGTCGGCGGCCATGCCGGGTTGCTCGGCGGGCCGGGGGGCGCCGGCGGCGACGGTGGGGACACCTTCGGCGGTGGCGCCGGGGGCGCGGGAGGCGCCGGTGGTGATGGCGGGTGGGCATTCGGCAGCGGCGGCACCGGCGGCACCGGCGGGTACGGCGGTGCCGGTGGTGCGGGTGGGTCCGGTGGGGATGCGGGACTGTTGTTCTCCAACGGAGGCGCCGGCGGTACCGGCGGCTTCGGCGACACCGGGGGCGAGGGTGGTGCGGGGGGTGGTGCGGGCTGGCTGGGCAACGGCGGCGCCAGGGGTACCGGGGGAGCCGCCAACATCGGGAGTGGCGGTGACGGTGGTGGCGGCGGCACCGGCGGGACACTGCTCGGCAATGGCGGTGCCGGCGGCGCGGGCGGGCACGGCCCCACTGACGGAGGTGCCGGTGGCACCGGTGGCAATGCCGTGGTGGTCGGCAATGGCGGCAACGGCGGCATCGGAGGAACCGGCCCCACCACCGGCACTACCGGCGCCGGAGGCATCGGCGGGCTGCTATTGGGGCTGGACGGATACAACGCCCCCACCAGCACCTCACCCATCCATGTCGCCCAGCAGCAGGCGCTGGTGGCGATCAACTCCCCCATCCAGGACCTGACCGGACGGCCACTAATCGGCAACGGCACCCCCGCACCCGCCGGCAGCGGCGCCGACGGCACCCCCGGCGGCTGGCTGCTCGGCGACGGCGGAGCGGGCGGCTCCGCCGTGGCAGGCTCGGACGGGGCCGGCGGCTCGGGCGGCGCCGCCGGACTATGGGGCACCGGCGGCACCGGCGGGGCCGGTGCGCGATCCACCACCGGTAATGGCGGAGCCGGCGGAGCCGGCGGAGCCGGCGGCTGGCTATCCGGAGACGGCGGTACCGGCGGCACCGGCGGCGCCACCACCTTCACCGGAGCTACGGGCGGCAACGGCGGGGACGCGGGCAACGGCGGGCTGTTCGGGGCCGGCGGGAACGGCGGCGCCGGCGGGGCAGGCTTGGGCAATCCCGGGTTCGGGGGGGCCGGCGGGAACGGCGGGGCAGGCGGGCTGTTGTCCGGGCTGGTCGGCGCCGGTGGAGGCCACGGTGGCGCCGGCGGACTCGGCGTAAGTCCTTCCACACCTGCCGTTGTCGCTGGCGGGGGGATTGGCGGCGCCGGCGGGGACGCCGGATTGCTCGGTGGGGCCGGCGGAGCCGGTGGCACCGGTGGATCTGGTGCTTTCGACGTCACATCCACCGGCGGGACGGGCGGGGCCGGCGGGAATGCCGGATTCTTGTTCGGTAGCGGCGGGATCGGCGGGCCCGGCGGGTTCGCCGTCGCCGCGAGCGGGGACGGGGGCCAGGGGGGTCACGCCGGGCTGCTGTGGTCCAGCGGCGGGGCCGGCGGCGCTGGCGCGTTTAGCGTCAGCGGCCCCGCCGGTGCCGGTGGACATGGTGGTGACGCCGGCTGGCTAGGCAACGGCGGTGCCGGGGGCACCGGCGGAATCTCCCGCAACGGCAGCGGGGGGGATGGCGGGGCCGGCGGCAGCGGTGGAGAACTGTTGGGCGTCGGCGGATCCGGCGGCCAGGGCGGCCAAGCCAATGCCGGCGGCGGCACAGGCACCGGTGGCGAGGGCGGCGACGGCGGCGACGCAGGCCTGATCGGTGACGGAGGCAACGGCGGTAACGCCGGCACCGACACCGACGGCACACCCACCGGCGACCCCGGCACCGGCGGCACCGGCGGCATCCTGCTGGGCGCCAATGGAAACGCCGGGCTGGGCTAGCAACCCCGCCACTGCCGCATCTACTCCCAGAACCGCAGCTTGCTCACCAGTCGGCCCCGATGTTTGGGATGGCGCGCATCGACAACCTGCGTGACCGCCTCGAGGGCGGTCTTCACCTGCTCGGCGTTTTCCTTCGTGGCGGTGCACAGGTAGCGGTTGAGGGCATCACAGAGCACCGTGAGCGCCGAAGCCAACACCGGATCGGTTGCCCCGTCGCGATGGACGGTCAACGCCGACCAAACGTCGTCGAGTTCCGGGTCGAGTTCGGCGCCGTCGCTACCGATGCCCATCTCCACCCGCCGCAGCAGATCCCGCAGCGAGGGCACCGGAGCAGACTCCGCGGTGGGCATCGGGGCGGCGGCCGGCAAGACCATCGGCGGGCCGGCGGCACCGCCGCGGGCAACGGCGGCGGCCGCCCCGACGAAGCCGCCAGTGACCGGCGCCCACCCAGACGGCAGCTCGACGGGCTGCATGACCTCGGCGATCGGCCCGGCCTCGGTCCGTTCGGGGTCGATGGCCACGAACGCGGTGAACCGCGACAACACCCCGAACCGGATGGAGTGCGCGACCAGCCGCTGTTCCAGCTCGTCGGTGCCGCGACCGCAGGCGTAGGCGTCCTCCAGATCGCGGACCACCGAGCGAGCCCAGATCGTCTGTACCGCACGGGCATCCGTCACCGGCCCCGCGGGCACCGTCGCGGTGTAGCGACCGGTGGCCCCGTCGGCTTCCACGTGCAGCGCGGCGTCGGCGGCGGGCCCGCGATAGCGCCCGGAGATCACGCACGGCACGCCGGCGAAGGCGTCGGGAACCCGGTCTGGGGTGACGGTGTCCTCGATGGCCTCGAATCCTTCGGCGCGCACCCTGATCGAGGTCAGCGCCGGGCGCCCGATGGTGCGAGCCAGTCGGGCCATCACCTCGTCCAGGCGGTCTTCGGACTCGACCAGCTCGGCTCGACCGCTGCCCAATCCCGCCAGCCGCTCCAGGAAGCCGGCGTTGACGGCACGGTCGACACCCACGCAGTAGATCCGGGTTCGCCCCACCACGGGCGCCAGCGACCGCAACAGGTGGTCTTCCCCGCTGATCTGGCCATCGGTCACCAAGACCACGCTGGCCTGCCGGTCTTCGCCGGAG
Organism: Mycobacterium marinum; assembly: GCF_003391395.1. Taxonomy (NCBI): domain Bacteria; kingdom Bacillati; phylum Actinomycetota; class Actinomycetes; order Mycobacteriales; family Mycobacteriaceae; genus Mycobacterium; species Mycobacterium marinum. The sequence goes on along the minus strand of NZ_CP024190.1, from coordinate 1,372,921 downwards.
TCGGCGAGCATCTCGACGGCTTTGGTAAGGGGGTGCGCCATGACGGTGCCGCCGCGGCTGCGCAACGAACCCAGCCACGAGGACGCGGCGAACCGGTTGCGGTCACTGGCTGGCACCAGCCCATCCGGCATCGCCGGCGGCGTTTCGATCCGGTCGTCGAAGGCCAGCACACAAAACCGGTCACCGGCATCGAGCATGTCGACGATGCGCCCGGCCGCGCGCCGGGCGGCGACCATCTTCCAGCCGCCCATCGATCCGGAGCGATCCAGCACCACCACCACATCGCGCGGCGCGCTGGACGGTTCGGCCGGCGGCACCAGGGTCAGCGACCAGGTGCCTTCTTCGGCATCGGCAGCATCGGCACCGGCCGCGTCCGCAACCAGCAGCGCCGACGACGACAGCTGGCCCTGGTCCAGGCGGAAACGCAGCACGAAATCGCGGTCGGCCCGCGCGCCCGACTCGACGCGCAGCCGGGCCAGGCCGTCGGCCGCGGGCGCCAGCACGGCGGTCGGCAGCGAGGCCCGCAGGTCCGAGACGGGCAGGCCGGCACCGTCCACCGATAGGGAGATCTGCAGATCGGGACGCTCGTCGGCGTCGGTGAGCAGCGGCGGCGTCACCCGTGATGCGTCCGGTACGGCATCGGTATCGCGGGCCACCCCGGAACCGGTCTGGTCCCCGCCCACCGGGTGGCCGGTGGTGTAGCGCGGCGCGACCACAAGCGGGAATCGGTAGGTGGCCTCGCCGTCCTCGAAGGCCAGCGGGCCGGTCAGGCACATCTCGATGGTGGCCTGCTCGCCCGGCCCGAGATTGCCGACCCGCACCGAAAAGACATCCGGGCGGTCCTCTTCCACGATCGCCGCGCGCTGCCCGGCGGCCAGCGCCTGCTCGTAGTCTTCGCGCGCCTGACCGCGTTCCTCGAGGACGCCGACCACGCGCCGTCCCGCCAGGTCGGCGACAAAGTCGGTGACACCCGCGCGCGCCGGCAGCGGGAACACATAGGTGGCCTCGATCGCGGTGTCGCCGGTGTTCACGAAGCGCTGGCGCACGGTTGACGTCGCGGTCATACCGACCACGGCGGTCTGCACACTCACCGCCTGTAGTGGCAGCCGGCGGCCATCGGCCGCGCTGAGCTCACCGCAGGTGGGTGCACCCGTAGCTGCGGGCGCTGCGGGTTCGGAGGTGATCAGTGGCAGTAACTCAACGCTCATGGCGAATCCTTTCCTGGGCGTCGTTGGTGGCACCGTCGGCGCCGTTGGTGGTGGCGGTGAGCAGATCCAGCAGCGGAGCGGCCGCGCGACGCAGACTGTCCAACTCGGGCAACGAGTACGCATGGCCGTCGATCAGCAATGTGACGGTGTCGGAGAGCCGGATGGCCCGCAGATCGGTGACGCTCGGATGCTCGGCCGACCCGTCGGCGACGGCTTGGGTGGCGATGGGTTCGGGGACCTCTCGCCAGAATCGGCCGGCGGCGCGGCTGGACTCGGTGGTTGTCTCCGGGTCGCACAGGCCGGGCGGCATCGCGCTGGGCGGGATCGCCGCCAGCGATTCCAGCTCCGCCGGTGACAGCGCCTCCAGCCGCTCGGCGATCTCCCCGAGCGACAGGCCCTGGCCCTGCAGCCGTTTGATGGCCACCAGCCGCAACAGATGCGTCCGGCCATAGGTGAGCGCGCGTCCACGGGTTCCGGGACGGGGCAGCAACCCGCGTGCGGTGTAGTAGCGGATCATCCGTTGCGCCGGTATCGGCTTGGCCTGGCGATTGTCGGGCACGGCGCCAGATGCCTGCACGGCCAAGCCAGCCGCCGCGGCGAATTCGGAGAGAGTCAGTAGCGATTCCATAGTTATTTGACAGTGTCATACCGTTTTCTGACACTGTCAAATAACTATTTATAACTTCCGCCACACCTGTAACAGCGCGGCTCCCCCGGATCGAGGCGGCGATCGCCTAACCTGCACAACGATGTACCTATTACGCGCCGCATCGTGCCTGGCCGCAGCCGTTTTCATGGCGGCCGGGCCGGCTGTGGTCGGCATGCCCGCCGCCCTGCCGTCGGCGTCGGCCGAGCCCAATGCCGAAGCGAACAGCGGAGCCCAGGAGTGCCCGTATCGGGTCACCACCCCGCCCGCGGTGGACTCGTCGGAGGTCCCCCAGGCCGGCGAACCTCCCCTGCCGCTGGCGGTGCCCTCGGCGCCGGTCGGCGGCAACGCGCTGGGAGGCTGCGGGATCATTGCGGCGCCGGACACCCCGCCGGTACCCGGCGATGTCTCCGCCGAAGCCTGGCTGGTGGGAGATTTGGATAGCGGCGCCATCATCGCCGCCCGCGATCCGCACGCCCGGCACCGCCCGGCCAGCATCATCAAGGTCCTGGTCGCGATGGTCTCCATCAAGGAGCTGAACCAGAACAAGGCCGTGCCCGGAACCAACGACGACTCGGCGGCCGAAGGCACCAAGGTCGGCGTCAACGCCGGCGGCATGTACACCGTCAACCAGTTGCTGCACGGTCTGCTGATGCATTCGGGCAACGACGCCGCACACGCGCTGGCCATCCAACTCGGCGGCATGCAGACGGCGCTGGAAAAGATCAACATGCTGGCCGCCAAGCTGGGTGGCCGCGACACCCGCGTCGCCACCCCATCAGGCCTGGACGGGCCCGGCATGAGCACCTCGGCCTATGACATCGGCCTGTTCTACCGCTACGCCTGGCAGAACCCGATCTTCGCCGACATCGTCGCGACCCGCACCTTTGACTTCCCCGGCCATGGCGAACATCCCGGCTACGAGCTGGAGAACGACAACCACCTGCTGTACAACTACCCGGGCGCGCTGGGCGGCAAGACCGGCTACACCGATGACGCCGGCCAGACCTTCGTCGGTGCGGCAAACCACAACGGCCGGCGCCTGTTCGCGGTGCTGCTACACGGAACTCGCCAGCCGATCGCCCCCTGGGAACAGGCCGCGCACCTGCTGGACTACGGGTTCAGCACCGCCCAGGGCACCCAGATCGGTTCGCTGATCGAACCCGATCCCAGCCTGGTGGCCCCCAAGGAAACTCCCGAAGCGCGCCGCCTCGCCGACGCTCAGGCCGCCGGGCTGGTGTCATCGGCCGACGCCCTGCCGGTGCGAGTCGGTGTCGCGGTGATCGGTGCCATCATCGTGTTCGGTTTGATGCTGGTCGCGCGCTCGCTGAACAACCGGCCGCAGCACTGAAATTCACGGCCGACGGGTTGTTGATTAGCCCCGGCTGCTGTGTCACGGTATCGGGATGACTGCCCTTTGCGAGGATGCCGGCTCAAGCCGGGATGGCGAAGCAATCCGCACCGGCCGCCGCCAATTCGGCTTTGCTTTCACCGATCCGGGCAGCGTTGCTGAGCCGCCCACGGTCCAGGCCACAGCCGGCTGAGCACGGACGTGCAACGGGGCATCCTGGTCGCGCTGACCGCGGCCAGCGTCGGGCTCATCTACGGATACGACCTATCCATCATCGCCGGCGCGCAGCTGTTCATCACCGAAGAATTCGGCCTGAGCACCCACCAGCAGGAGCTGCTGACCACGATGGTGGTGATCGGTCAGATCGTGGGAGCGCTGGGCGCCGGCGTACTGGCCAATGCGATCGGGCGCAAAAAGTCGGTGGTGATGCTGCTCGTCGCCTACACGATGTTCGCGGTGCTGGGCTCGCTGTCGGTGTCGCTACCGATGCTGTTGGCGGCGCGCTTCTTGCTGGGTCTGGCCGTCGGCGTCTCGATTGTCGTGGTGCCGGTCTATGTCGCGGAATCCGCTCCGGCCGCGGTGCGCGGATCGCTGCTCACGGTCTACCAACTCACCACCGTCAGCGGACTCATCGTCGGCTATCTCACCGGGTACCTGCTGGCCGGTACGCACAGCTGGCGCTGGATGCTGGGACTGGCCACCGTCCCCGCAATGCTGTTGCTGCCCTTGTTGATCCGCATGCCCGATACGCCCCGGTGGTATGTGATGAAGGGCCGCATCCAGGAGGCCCGCGCGGCGCTGCTGCGGGTGGACCCCGCCGCCGATGTGGAGGAAGAACTGGCCGAGATCGGCACCGCGTTGAGTGAAGGTAGCGGCGGCGTGTCCGAAATGCTGCGACCGCCCTTTCTGCGGGCCACCATCTTTGTGATCACGCTGGGCTTCTTGATCCAGATCACCGGGATCAACGCCATCATCTACTACAGTCCGCGGATCTTCGAAGCCATGGGCTTCACTGGCGATTTCGCCCTCCTGGGATTGCCGGCGCTGGTTCAGATCGCCGGTGTGGCGGCCGTGATCACCTCCCTGCTGCTGGTGGACCGCGTGGGCCGTCGGCCAATCCTGTTGTCGGGCATCGCCATCATGATCGTTGCCGACGTCGCGCTGATGGCCGTGTTCGCCCGCGGACTGGGCGGAGCGGTGCTGGGGTTCGCCGCCATAGTGCTGTTCATCATCGGCTACACGATGGGCTTTGGCTCCCTGGGCTGGGTATACGCCAGCGAAAGCTTCCCCACCCGGCTACGTTCCATCGGGTCGAGCACCATGCTGACCGCCAACCTCATCGCGAATGCGATCGTTGCCGCCGTCTTCCTCACCATGTTGCATTCGCTCGGCGGTTCGGGAGCGTTCGCCGTATTCGGGGTGCTCGCGCTGGTGGCCTTCGGCGTCGTCTACCGCTACGCCCCGGAAACCAAGGGCCGCCAGCTCGAGGAGATTCGGCACTTCTGGGAGAACGGCGGACGCTGGCCGGAGAAGCTGACGGAAGCTCCGTGACCCTCATCTGTGCCGGGTCTGTGGTCATCGACGGAGAACTTTGCCGACCCGGCTGGATACAGACGGCGGGCCACAAAATCGCGGATTGCGGCACCGGCACAGTGCCTTTGGCCGACTTCGATTTCCCGGATTCGATCGTGGTGCCGGGGTTCGTCGACATCCACGTGCACGGCGGAGCGGGCGCGTCGTTCGCCGACGTCGACGCCGTTGGCCGGGCCTTTTTTCAAGCCAGCGAGTTTCACCTGCGCCACGGCACCACGACCATGCTGGCCAGTCTGGTCACCGCCGCACCCGCGCAACTGCTTTCGGCGGTAGCCAGGCTGGCCGAAGCCATCAGCTCAGGCCGCTCGGGCACCATCGCAGGCATTCATCTGGAGGGCCCTTGGCTGAGCCCCGCACGGTGCGGCGCACACGACCACACCCAAGTGCGTGCACCGGACCCCGCCGAAATCGATGCGCTGCTGGCGGCCGCCAACGGCACCATCCGCATGGTGACGCTGGCCCCGGAATTGCCCGGATCCGCCGACACGATAAGGCGCTTCTTGGCCGCCGATGTGGTGGTGGCCCTCGGGCACACCGATGCGACCTACGAGCAGACCTGCCAGGCCATCGGCCACGGTGCCACCGTCGCCACTCACCTGTTCAACGCGATGGCGCCCCTGGGCCACCGCGAGCCCGGGCCCGCCCTGGCATTGCTGAAGGACCCGGCGGTGACGCTCGAATTGATCGCCGACGGGGTACACGTCCATCCCGCCGTGGTGGCGGCCGTGATCGAGGCCGTCGGCCCCGACCGGGTCGCATTGGTCACCGACGCGATAGCCGCGGCCGGATGTGGCGATGGCACATATCGTCTGGGATCGGTGCCGATTGAGGTCGAGTCGAACGTGGCGCGGGTGCGTGGCACATCGACGATCGCGGGCAGCACGGCCACCATGGACCGGCTCTTTCGCGCCGCATTTCGGGCTGGGGCGGGGGCCGCACTCGATGCCGGGGCGCTGGCCGCCGCGGTGCAGATGACCTCGGCGACCCCGGCGCGTGCCGTCGGGCTGGCGCGACGGGGCAGCCTGCGGGCCGGCTTTGACGCCAATCTCGTTGTGCTCGATCGCGATCTGCGCGTGGCCGCGGTGATGGCCAACGGCGAGTGGCAGGCCGTCGACGACTAGCGGCGCCGGCGGAACAGCCGCGATATCGTCAGCGCTCCAACGGCGCCCGCGATCAGCGCGGCCACCGTCTGCCGCACCCCCAGGCCTTCCTCGACCTGTATGCGCGGGCTGATGATCGCGGGGCCGGGTGGCTCAATATGTTCGGAATGTGGATCTTTGGTGGCCGCCCACGCGGTGGCAAAGAGCACCAGATAGGCGGTGACATTGGCAAACACCATCAACCCCAACACCGGCCCGAATGCGGCGCCGGCCGGGCTGCGCAGCACCGTTCGCAGGTAGATCGACGCCACCTGTTTGAACAGTTCGAATCCGATGGCGGCCATCAGACCGGCCTGCATCGAGGTACCCAGACGGCCCGGCTGCCGCGGCAGCCGGGCGATCATCCAGGTGAACATCAACCAAGCCACCAGCACCGATATCAGTATCGACATCAGCCGGAAGACCAGGTTGAAGATCGGGAGCTCAGGTATCCCAAACCAGCTCAGCACCGTAGCCATCGGCCTGAGGTGGCCCAGTGCGGTGAGCGCGATGGTCAGCATGGTCACCAGGAATGTGCCGATCATCGCGGTCAGATCGGAGAGCTTGGTGCGCACGTAGCCCACCCGATGGACCGGATGAGCCCACATCTCACTGAGTGCCACCCGCAGGTGCGACATCCAGGTCAAGCCCGCCCATGACGCGGTGGCCAGGCCGATCAGGCCGACGGATGCCCGCGCATCGATCGCCGAATTCATCAGCCCGACCAGCTGTTGACTCAAGGCCCCTGAGACCGACTCCCGGATCTTGCCGTCAATCGTCTCGAGCAGGTCGGGATGGCTGGCCAGCACGAAGCCGAATATGGCGAAACCGACCATCAGCAAAGGAAACAACGCGAAAATCGTGTAGTAGGTCAGACCTCCGGCGAAGAAGCCGCCGCGCTGCTCATTGAATCGCTTGGCGGCGCGCATCGCGTGGTCGAACCACCCATACCGGGCTCGCAGCCTATCCAAAGTTCCTGGTTTGGCCGGCTCAGTCGTCGTGGTCAAACACTTACCCCCGTTGCGGAAGAAAACCCAACCGATCGTAGACACGCTGCACGGTCTTGCTCGCGATGTCGTGGGCCCGTTCGGCTCCTGCTGCGAGCACCGTCTCGAGTTCGCTGAGATCGGCAGTGAGTTCGTCGACGCGGGCTTTGATCGGGCTGACGTAGGCGACGACGGCCTCGGCGGTGTCCTTTTTCAGATCGCCGTAGCCCCGTCCCGCGTAGCCGTCCACCAGGGTGTCGATACTGACGCCGCTGACCGCGGACTGAATGCTCAGCAGGTTCGAAACGCCGGGTTTGGCCTCGGGGTCGTAGCGGATTTCGCGTTCGCTGTCGGTCACCGCCGAGCGAATCTTCTTGGCCGACACCGCCGGCGCGTCGAGCAGGCTGATCAACCCGGCGTCGGTGCTGGCCGACTTGCTCATCTTCGACGTCGGATCCTGCAGGTCGTAGATCTTAGCGGTGATCTTGGGGATGAGGACGTCGGGTACCACGAAGGTGTCCGGGAAGCGCCCGTTGAACCGCTGCGCGATGTCGCGCGCCAGTTCCAGGTGCTGACGTTGGTCCTCCCCCACCGGCACCAGCTCCGCGTCGTAGGCCAGCACATCAGCGGCCTGCAGCACCGGGTAGGTGAACAGGCCGACCGTCGCGGAATCGGCGCCCTGGCGCGTCGACTTGTCTTTGAACTGCGTCATCCGAGACGCCTGTCCGAAACCGGTGAAGCAGCCCAGCACCCAGGCCAGCTGGCTGTGGGCCGGTACGTGGCTTTGCACAAAGATGGTGGCGCGAGCGGGATCGATACCCAGCGCCAGGTATTGCGCGGCGGTGACCAGCGTGCGGCGCCGCAGCGCCTCGGGATCCTGCGGGAGGGTGATCGCATGCAGGTCGACGACGCAGAAGAACGCGTCGTGGTCGTCCTGCAGCGCAACCCACTGGGTGACGGCGCCCAGCGCATTGCCGAGGTGAAGTGAGTCAGAAGTTGGCTGCACGCCGGAGAAAATCCGGCGGGATCCGGTCGGGGTGCTCATGGTGTCCCCGATCCTTTCATGCGCAAATTTCGGCGATTCGCAGACACTTGCGATACCGCCGGTACCACCTTGTACTGTCGGTGATATGAGACGTCTGCTTGGCCCTTCACCCTCGGCGCCGACCCGTGCGCCAATCCACTTGGGCTCAGGAGAACCGGTGCTGCTGCTGCACCCCTTCCTGCTGTCCCAGGCGGTGTGGGAGCAAGTGGCCCAGAGATTGGCCGACACCGGCCGCTACGAGGTGTTTGCCCCGACCATGGCCAGCCACAACGGCGGGCCGCGGGCCGGTACCTGGTTCCTGTCGTCGGCGGTGCTGGCCGATCACGTCGAGCGTCAGATGGACGAATTGGGCTGGGACAGCGCCCACATCGTCGGCAATTCACTGGGCGGCTGGGTCGCATTCGAACTCGAGCGCCGGGGACGTGCGCGCAGTGTCACCGGCATCGCACCCGCCGGTGGCTGGACGCGGTGGAGCCCGGCCAAGTTCGAGGTGATCATCAAGTTCGTCATGGGCATCCCGCTGTTGGCGCTGGCTTGGCTGCTCGGGCCGCGGGTGATGCGCCTGCCGTTTAGCCGCCGGTTGGCGACCTACGCGATCAGCGCGTCGCCCGACGGCGTCAGCGACGCCGAACTGCTCGGCTGCATCGATGACGTCGCGCACTGCCCCGCCTACCTTCAGCTGCTGGTCAAGGCGCTACTGCTGCACGGTCTGCGCGAGCTCGCCGAAAATGCCGTCCCGGCGCATCTGGTGATCTGCGGGAAGGACCGCATCATTCCCGCTCCCCGGTACAGCCGCCATTTCACCACCCATCTACCCGACGACCACCGGGTCACCGTGCTCGACAATGTGGGACACGTCCCGATGTTCGAGGCGCCGGCCCGCGTCACCGCGCTGATCAGCGGCTTCATCGAAGAGTGCTGCCCGCACCTGCGCTCCGCCGAACCGCCGGCCAGCTAGCCGTTGCGGGTCAGCCCAGCTTCTTCGCCAAATTCTCGGCGATCGCTTCGAGGAACTCCTCGCTGTTGAGCCAGGCCTGCTGGGGACCGATCAGGATCGCCAGATCCTTGGTCATCTTTCCGCTCTCCACGGTCTTGATGACGACGTCTTCCAGCGTCTGCGCGAATTGAACGACCTCGGGGGTGTTGTCCAGTTTGCCGCGGTGCGCCAGGCCACGCGTCCAGGCGAAGATCGAGGCGATCGGATTGGTGGAGGTCGGCTGGCCGGCCTGGTACTGGCGGTAGTGGCGCGTGACGGTGCCGTGGGCGGCCTCGGCCTCCACCGTCTTCCCGTCGGCCGTCATCAGCACCGACGTCATCAGTCCCAGCGATCCGTAGCCCTGCGCCACCGTGTCTGACTGGACGTCGCCGTCGTAGTTCTTACAGGCCCAGACGTAGCCGCCCTCCCATTTGAGGCAGGCAGCGACCATGTCGTCGATCAAGCGATGCTCGTAGGTCAGGCCTTCGGCATCGAACCGCTCCTTGAACTCCTCTTCGTAGATTCGCTGGAATTCGTCTTTGAACATGCCGTCATAGGCCTTCAGGATGGTGTTCTTGGTGGACAAGTACACCGGCCATTTGGCGTTTAGGCCATAGGAAAAAGACGCCCGAGCGAAGTCCTGAATGGATTTTCTGAAGTTGTACATGCCCATCACCACCCCGCCGTCCTCTGGGATGGACACCATTTCGTGCACGATCGGCTCGCTGCCGTCAGCGGGTGTGAACGTCAGCGTCACGGTGCCCGGCCGGTCGACTTTGAAGTTCGTCGCGCGGTATTGGTCGCCGAACGCGTGGCGGCCGATGACGATTGGCTTGGTCCAGCCCGGAACCAGCCGCGGAACGTTGGAGATCACGATGGGCTCACGGAAAATCGTGCCCCCCAATATGTTTCGGATCGTCCCGTTCGGCGACAGCCACATCTTCTTGAGGTTGAATTCCCGGACCCTGGCCTCGTCGGGGGTGATGGTCGCGCACTTGACGCCCACACCGTGCTTCTTGATCGCATACGCCGCGTCGATGGTCACCTGGTCGTCGGTGCGGTCCCGGTGCTCGATACCCAAGTCGTAGTAGAGCAGCTTCACGTCCAGATGCGGGAGAATCAGCCGGTCTTTGATGAGCTTCCAGATAACGCGAGTCATCTCGTCGCCGTCGAGTTCCACGACCGGGCCGCTGACCGTGATCTTGGGTTCACCAGACATCTGAGCCCAAATCCTCCCGCGCTGTGAGTTTGGGCGAGCGGTTGCTCATCAGCCCAGATTACAAGGGCGGTTCGCAGGCTCGGGGCATGCGACGGCGATGCCGCCCGCCCAGAGAGTTGGCACGAGCAAGCCGCGATACGGTAGGCTTCAGATCGGTCATGAGCGCCAGCGTCAAGCCCCGGCTTGCTGGCCGGCAACCCTCCAACCGCGGTGGGGTGCCCCGGGTGATGACCAGGTTGAGTAGCCACAGTCGGCTACACGGCAAGCGCGGGTCCGCCATGACGGGCCCCTGAGCAGACAGGGAAAGTAGCCTCATGAGCGCCGAAAACACCAGCACTGACGCAGATCCGACCGCGCATTGGTCATTTGAAACCAAGCAGATCCACGCCGGCCAGCAGCCCGATTCCGCCACCAACGCGCGGGCGCTGCCGATCTACCAAACCACCTCGTACACCTTCGAAAACACGGCGCACGCTGCCGCTTTGTTCGGCCTGGAGGTTCCCGGCAACATCTACACGCGGCTGGGCAACCCCACTACCGATGTGGTTGAGCAGCGCATCGCCGCGCTCGAAGGTGGGGTCGCCGCGCTGTTCCTGTCCTCCGGTCAGGCCGCGGAAACCTTCGCCATCCTCAACCTGGCCGGCGCGGGCGATCACATCGTGTCCAGCCCCCGCCTCTACGGCGGCACCTACAACCTGTTCCATTACTCGCTAGCAAAGCTGGGGATCGAGGTCAGCTTCGTCGACGACCCCGACAACCTGGACTCGTGGCAGGCGGCGGTGCGGCCCAACACCAAGGCGTTTTTTGGTGAGACCATCTCCAACCCGCAGATCGACCTGCTGGACACCCCCGGGGTTGCTGAAGTCGCCCACCGCAACGGGATACCGCTGATCGTCGACAACACCATCGCCACGCCGTACCTGATTCGGCCGTTCACGCAGGGCGCCGACATCGTCGTGCACTCGGCCACCAAGTACCTGGGCGGGCACGGCGCCGCGATCGCGGGTGTGATCGTCGATGGCGGCACATTCGACTGGACGCAGGGCCGTTTTCCCGAATTCACCACACCGGACCCCAGCTACCACGGCGTGGTGTTTGCCGAGTTGGGCGCGCCGGCCTATGCCCTCAAGGCTCGCGTCCAGCTGCTGCGCGACTTGGGGTCGGCGGCCTCGCCGTTCAACGCCTTCCTGGTGGCCCAGGGCCTGGAAACCCTGAGCCTGCGGATCGAACGGCACGTTTCCAACGCGCAGCGCGTCGCAGAGTTCCTGGCCGACCGCGAGGATGTTGTCACGGTCAACTACGCCGGACTACCCGGTTCGCCGTGGCATGAGCGGGCAAAGAAGCTGTCCCCCAAGGGAACCGGGGCCGTGCTGTCGTTCGAGTTGGCCGGCGGCGTCGAGGCCGGTAAAGCATTCGTGAATGCGCTCAAACTGCACAGCCACGTCGCCAACATCGGCGATGTGCGCTCGCTGGTGATCCATCCGGCATCGACCACCCACGCCCAGCTGAGCCCGGCCGAGCAGCTGTCCACCGGCGTCAGTCCGGGACTGGTGCGTTTAGCAGTGGGCATCGAGGGTATAGAAGACATCCTGGCCGACCTGGAGCTCGGGTTCGCCGCGGCACGCAAGTTCAGCGGCGATTCACAGGCAGTAGCAGCCATCTGAGGAGCACCGACGTGACGATCTCCGACGTGCCCACCCAAACACTGCCCGCCGAAGGCGAAGTGCGCCTGGTCGATATCGGGTCACTGCGCCTGGAGAGCGGTGCGGTCATCGACAACGTCTGCATCGCGTTGCAGCGCTGGGGCGAGTTGTCCCCCACCCGCGACAACGTGGTGATGGTGTTGCACGCGCTCACCGGTGATTCGCACGTCACCGGCCCCGCCGGCCCCGGGCATTCCACCCCGGGCTGGTGGGACGGGATGGTCGGCCCGGGCGCGCCGATCGACACCAACCGTTGGTGCGCGGTAGCCACCAACGTGCTGGGTGGTTGCCGCGGCTCCACCGGCCCCAGCTCACTAGCCCGGGACGGAAAACCCTGGGGCTCGAGATTTCCCTTGATCTCGGTGCGCGACCAGGTGGAAGCCGACATGGCCGCCCTGGCGGCGCTGGGCATCACCCAGGTTGCCGCCGTGGTCGGCGGATCCATGGGCGGCGCCCGCGCGCTGGAGTGGATTGTCGGCCATCCCGATCGGGTGCGCTCGGCGCTGCTGCTGGCGGTGGGTGCGCGCGCCACCGCTGACCAGATCGGCACTCAGACAACGCAAATCGCAGCCATCAAGGCTGACCCGAATTGGCGAAACGGCGACTATCACGAGACCGGCTGCAAGCCCGAAGCCGGGCTGAAGGTCGCCCGCCGTTTCGCACACCTGACCTACCGTGGCGAGATCGAACTCGACAGCCGCTTCGCCAACGACGGTCAGGGCGGCGAGGATCCCGCGGACGGCGGGCGCTACGCGATCCAGAGCTACCTGGAACATCAGGGCGACAAGCTGCTGGCCCGCTTCGATGCCGGTAGCTATGTGATCCTGACCGAGGCTCTCAACAGACACGATGTCGGCCGCGGCAGGGACGGGATACATGCTGCGCTGCGGGGGTGCCCGGTCCCGGTGGTCGTCGGTGGCATCACCTCCGATCGCCTCTACCCACTGCGGTTGCAGCAGGAGCTGGCCGATCTGTTGCCCGGATGCGCCGGGCTGGAGGTCGTCGATTCCATCCGTGGCCACGACGGGTTTCTGGTGGAGTCCGAGGCCGTCGGTGAATTGATCCACAAGACACTGCGATTGGCCGAAGACCGAAGCTCGCGTCCATGGTGAGCGGGTCCGCCCAGGACCCATCGCTGTCGTTCGGTTCGGCGGCGGCCGCATACGAGCGGGGCCGCCCGTCTTATCCACCCGAAGCGATCGACTGGCTGCTGCCGGCAGGGGCGCGCGATGTTCTCGATCTTGGTGCGGGGACCGGCAAGTTGACGACCCGCCTGGTCGAACGCGGTCTCGATGTGGTCGCCGTAGACCCCATTCCCGAGATGCTCGAGGTGCTGCGCGCGTCGCTGCCGAGAACGCTGGCGCTGCTGGGTACCGCCGAAGAGATACCGTTGGAAGACAACAGCGTTGATGCCGTTCTGGTCGCCCAGGCCTGGCATTGGGTGGATCCGGCGCGGGCGATCCCCGAGGTGGCCCGGGTGCTGCGGCCCGGCGGCCGGCTGGGACTGGTGTGGAACACCCGCGACGAGCGGCTCGGTTGGGTACGCGAGTTGGGCCGGATCATCGGGCGCGACAGCGACCCGGTGCGCGACAAGGTCACGCTGCCCGAACCGTTCACGGGTGTGGCGCGCCATCACGTGGAGTGGACCAATTACCTGACCCCGCAAGCGTTGATCGACTTGGTCGCATCGCGCAGCTACTGCATCACCTCACCGGCCGAGGTCCGCACCAAGACCCTCGATCAGGTGCGTGAGCTGTTGGCCACGCATCCGGCGCTGGCCAACTCGGCCGGTCTGGCATTGCCGTACGTCACGGTGTGCGTGAGCGCGACCCTGGCCGCCTAGCCAGGCAGCACCGACACGAATATCCCGGCCGCCTCCTCCGGCCGGCCTCGCGACCAGCATGGGACTTTCGGCCCTCGTCAGGCAGCTGGTCTGCGCGATGAACTTGGTCGCAGTGGTCGACAAACCCGAGGAGGCAGCCATGTCGCTCGCAGCCCCCACCGGATACCGCACGATCGCGGTTGGGATCGCAACCGGGGCGCTGGGCGCCGCAATGCTGCTGGGCAGCGCGGCGATCGCCGTCGCCGATCCCCCACCCAACTGCACGACCGCCGACCTGGCCGGCATCTCCGCCGGCGTTGCCGCCGCGACCTCGACCTATCTGTTCACCCATCCCGATGTCAACGAATTCTTCACCGGGCTCAGGGGGCAGGAACGCGATGCAATGCGTGAGAACGTGCAGAATTACCTCAATGCCAACCCGAACGTGAAAGCCGACCTGGACGGCATCCGTCAGCCCGTGGTCGACTTCAAGGACCGGTGCCAGTAAGCCGAGTCGCCCGTCGTCGCGAGCCGGCGCCCCAGCCCGGCCCCGTCGGAAGGAAACCGCCATGCAACTCGGGCGCATCCATCTCTGCACCATCCTCGCGGCCGCCGCCGCTGGCGTGGCGGTGACCCTGGCCGCCTTTCCCACCAGCTCACCGCACATCCAACCGAGCTCGGCCCCGATCCATGAACTGCCCCTCGATGACCTCGGCATCCCGGGCGTGTCGGTGGACGTCGACGCCAAGGTGCCAAACCTCAACTCGGTCGAACAAGTCGTGCCCAACGTCAGCGTGCCGAACATCAACCTGCCCAACGTCAAGGTGAACCCGGGGCATGTCGGTCTGCCGGGGCGTGGGCGCTAGCGTCAGCGGAGTTCCCAAGCCGCGCAATGGTCCCGCCCGCTAGCAGTCGATCTGCGCATTCAGACCGAATTCGGCGAAGGTACGTGAAACGACCTCGCGCAGTTCATCTTTGGTGTTGGAGTGACCGACAAGATACGCAGAGATTCCGATGCACATCTTGCCGCGGCCCCGCCCCGAAGCCAGCAGCATTCGTCCACCGGTGCCCTCCAGCACGCTTTTGGCGATATCGGGCTCGACCAGTCTGATGTAGGCGAAGTCGGCATCGGTGCCGTCGGGCCGGTTGGCGGCCGGAGGCACGTCACCGACATTGGAGCAAGTGACGGGGAGAGTGGGGCCACCCGCTGCCATCCCAACCAGCCTCCTGGCCACCCACCTCGGGGTTATCGCCGCCAGTGGCAGCGGCGCCAAGAACTCGTTGTCGAGATCCTCCATCCCTTCCAGGATTGCCCGGGTGATCTTGGCGTGCATCTCCCTGAGGTCTGTCGCCGCGTGTGCCGGGTCGACCGCGACGTCAACGGCCGTCAGTGCGTTGCCACGGGTGTCGTCTTGGGTGCGAAGCGACACCACAATGCGCAGGGTGACCGTTCCGTCGCCCTGAACCCGCCCAACCCTCGCCGCAAGTCTGCAGGCAACCCCTCCCACAAGCGAGTTGCTCTTCGCACCAAGCCTTTTGGCGCACGCATCCCAGTCCGCCAGATCGATGTAGGCGGTCACGGCAGGCACCTCGACGGAATGGTCGCCGCCGGCCATCCGCGGCGGCGGCGGGGCCGCTTTGATCGAGGATTGCAGTTCCTGGCGATCGCGGCGAAGCCGACGAACCACACCGCCGAACGCGTGCGCGATCTTGGGCAGCTCATTGACGGTTTGCCGGAGATCCTCGCGCAGCGCCCGCCTGAGGATGCGCGAGCCCGCAGCCGGATAACCCAGATCCTGGGTCCTGCCCTCGGCCGCATTGACCACCGCCTGGCCGAAAGCGATCGCGTCGGCGATCGTGTGCGAAGCCACCAGGCTCACCGCGGTGCCGCCGTCATCGAGTCCAACGACGCCAAGATGCCAGCCCGGCCCCCACTCCGGATCGATGGGCAGGCGCGCCCGCTCATCGGCCCATGCGCCCACGTCAGCGCGCCGTCGTGGCGTTGTGGCGAAGTCGATCTGCTGCGACACCGGAGCCGAGACCCAGCGATCACGTGCGAACGGCAACGGAGACCGCTCGATCCGGCGTCCCAACAACCCGCATCCGAGATTGCGGTGGAAACGCCGCAACCCCTCGACATCGACGGCCCGGTCGTAGATCCAAATCATCTGGATCAGCGAGCCGTAGCCCGCCCGCAGCCCGAGGAATGCCGCTTGATCCAGGTAGGCGAGCCTATCGTCGGCCGGCTCGGCGGCACGCTTGCCGACCTGAGCCGCCGCGGCCGCGGGCACCGCGGCGACGCTGAGCAGGTCGGCCAGGTGGACGGCAACGCTGGCCGGGCTGGGGTGGTCGAAGATGAGAGTGGCCGGCAGGTCCACGCCGGATTGGGCCGACAGGGCTCCGCGCAGTTCCAGCGCGCTGAGCGAGTCGATACCGAGGTCTTTGAACGGCTGGTCCGGGTCCATGGCGGCCGGGTCCGGGTGTGCCAGCACCGCCGCGGTGGCGGTGAGGACCAGTTTGGTCAGCATGGCGTGTTGTTGCTCGGGGGTCAGTCCCGCCAGCCGGGCGCCGAGCGCCCGTGAGTCGGCCATGGCGGCTTGGGGCCGGGTGCTGATCAGCGCCGAGAAGACCGGGGGCAGGCTGCTCTCGCGGGCCAGGGCCGCCAGCGCTCGGGTGCTCAGCGGGGCCGGGATCAGATTGGGGTGCTGCACGCCAAGGGCAGCGTCGAAGAGAGCCAGACCCGCGCTGGTGGTGATCGGGACCATGCCGCTGCGGGTCAGGCGGGCTTGATCGCGGGCATCGAGGTGGCCGGTCATCCCCGAGGAGGGCTGCCAATACCCCCAGGCCAGACTGGTGGCTCCCGGCCCGCGCTCGCGGGCCAGGGCGTCCAGGACGGCGTTGGCCGCGGCGTAGTTGGCCTGTCCCGGGGCCCCCAGGGCCCCGGCGGCAGAGGAGAACAACACGAACGCGGCCAGCTCGGTGTTGGCGGTTAGCTGGTGTAGGTGCCAGGCGCTATCGGCTTTGGCGGCCAGCACGGTGTCGAGCTGCTGTGCGGTGAGTTGGCTCGTCACCGCGTCGTCGAGCACTCCGGCAGCATGGATGACCGCGGTCAGCGGGTGCGCGGTGGGAATCGAGTCGATCAGGGCCGCCAACTGGGCGGGGTCGGCACAGTCGCAGGCGCTGATGGTGACCTGGGCACCCAACCCATTCAGGCGCTCAGCAAGCTCGGCCGCCCCGACGCCGCTGGGGCCGCGTCGGGACGTCAACAGCAGCCGGCGCACACCGTAGTGAGTGAGCAGGTGTTCGGCGAACAGGCCGCCGAGCATGCCGGTGCCCCCGGTGATCAACACGGTGCCCGCCGGGTCGAGTGCCGCCGGGGCGATGAGCACGATTTTCCCGGTAGGCCGGGCCTCGCTGATATCCCGAAACGCTTGGCGAGCGCGCAGCAGCCCGTAGGCCGTCACGGGCGGGGGCTCGATGACCTCGGCATTGATCAGCTCGCCCACCGCGGCCCAGGTGCGTTGCAGCTGTTCGGGCGTGGCCGTGCTGATGTCGTAGACGACGTATCTCAGGCCGGGATGGGTTTGTGCGACGTCGGTGGCTTCCCGGATGTCGCGTCTGGCGATCTCGACAAAGCACCCGGGCGCGGCCAGTAGCCGCAGCGACGCATCGACAAGATCGCCGCGCAGATCGTTGAGGACCACGTCCATCCCGCGCCCGCCGGTGGCAGCGGCCAAGGTGTCGCCGAAGTCCCGGGTACGGGAAGAAGCGATGTGATCCTCGGGAATGCCCAACCCGCGCAGGATGTGCTGCTCGGCGGGATCGGCGGTCGCGAACACCTCGGCACCCAGGTGCTGCGCAATGCGGATCGCGGCCCGGCCAACCGCACCGGCGCCGGAGTGGATGAGCACCCGCTGTCCGGCGCGGAGCGCCGCGATATCGATCAGAGCGCTGTATGCGGTCACAAACGCGACCGGGACCGAGGCCGCTTGGGGGCTGGACCAGCCCGGCGGGATCGCCACCACAGCGCGGTGATCGGTGGCCGCGGTGGGGGCGAATGCGTTATTGGGGAAGATCCCCATCACCGCATCCCCCGGCGCGAAGTCGTCGACATCGCCGGCGGTGTCGATGACGATCCCGGCGGCTTCCACGCCAAGCCCTTGGTGGTCTTGTCGGCCCTCACCACCAGCGTCGCGGTGGCTGGTCGCGGCTGACGCGACCGCCACATCATCGGAGTTCAAGCCCGCAGCGCGGATCTGCACTCGGATCTGGCCGGGCCCCAGTTCTGCTGGTGCGGGGGTGGGGGCCAGGGTCAGGTCGGCCAAATCCCCGCTACCGGTAGTGATTAGCCGCCAGTGCGGGGTGGGGGGTGGGGTCAACGCCCAGGCCGGGGCCAGCCGGGGCATGTGAGCGACACCGGCGCGCAGAGCCAGCTGGGGTTCACCGCCCGTACCCGTGCAGCTGCCCAGCAGTTGTAGCAGCGTGTCGGTACTGCTGGCGGCGTGGTCGGTGTCGACCAACCGGATCCGGCCCGGGTGCTCGCTTTGGGCGCTGTGCAGCAGCGCCCACACCGCTGCCTGAGCCGGATTCGGCGCCCGCTCGTAGGCGTTGATCGCCACCGCGCGACAGGTCAGAACCACCAGCACCGTCTCGGCCGTGTCGGGGCGGGCCAACCAGGCCGTAACCGCGGCCAACGCGTGTCGGGTCAGCGAATGCATGCTCGACACGACGGCATCGTCATCGCCGCGAAGATCCGGCGGGGACAAGGACCAAATCACCACCGGGGGGCATGGCCGCACGGCATCCAAATCGGGGCGCCTGACGCCGTTGCGCAGACCAGCCGAGACGGCATCGGGATCTTCGGCAACCACCACCCACGCCGGCGGCTCGGCCACGGCGGCGGCACCGGGCGCGCCGGCCGAGGACAGCGGTGGCCAGGCCAGCTCCCACAAGCCCCGCCCGGATGACGTCGCCGTCGTGGGTGGGGTGAGAGTCGCCAGGTCGGGTAGGGCCCGCACAACAATCGTGTCGATGCTGATCACCGGCGCGCCGGCGGGATCGCTGGCGTACAGGGTGAAGGTGTCGACACTGCTGCAGGTCAGCCACACCTGCAGCCGGGTGGCCGCGGTCGCATGCAGGGTGACCCCGCTCAAGACGAACGGAAGCCGGACCGCCGCCGACTCCGAGTCCGCCCCGGCGCCCAGGGCGGCGGCCATCGGGTGCAGCGCGGCGTCCAGCAGAGCCGGGTGGATTCCGTAGCCGGTGATGTCGGTTCCGGCGGGCAGGGCCACCTCGGCGTAGATGTGGTCGGGGTCGGCCGGCTCGTGGCCGATCCCGAGTACCGAGCAGAACGGAGGGCCATAGTGCAGACCGCGGTCGGCCAGCCGCTCGTAGAAGTCCGCGACATCGAATTCCGTCACCGGCAAGGCCGCCATGGGAGGTTGGCCGGCAGCGGCTGGTTCGGCGGCGAGGATTCCGCTGGCATGTAACACCCACCCCGTCTCGCCGCGGTGGCCGGTACCGGTGCGGGCATGGACGTTGAACGCGCGTCGTGCACCCCCATCGGCGCCGGCCACGCCGATCTGGATATCGGTCGGCGTGTCTTCGGCAAGCACCAGGGGGGCGTGCAACACCAGTTCGGCAACGGCCGGGCACCCCACGTAATCCCCGACCGCCAACGCCATGTCGACGAAGGAGGTGCCCGGCAGCACCACCACATCGCCCACCCGGTGAGCGCCAAGCCAGCCCTGCACACCAAGAGCCAACCGGCCAGTGGCGATCACCTCGTCTCGGTCCGCCAACGCGGTGATCGCCCCCAACAATGGATGCCCGACGCGATCCAGACCAAGACCAGCGGCGTCATTGCCCGGTCCCGTTGTGAGCCAATACCGATGGTGCTGGAACGGATACGTCGGCAGCGGCACCGGGCGGGCGTGCGGATACACCACCGGCCAGGCCGGGCTACGACCATGAACCTGCAACCGCGCCAGCGTCGTAGTCAGGGCGTCCAGGTCGGGTCGCTCGCGATGCAGGGTGGGAATCACCACCGAGCCGGGGCGTCGTCCGTTGCTGGCGGCCAAGGTGTCGGTGATGGCCGGGGCCAGCACCGGGTGCGGGGATATTTCCACAAACACCTGCTCGGCAGCGGCCAGCAGAACTTTGATGCTGTCGTAGAACCGGACCGGTTGTCGCAGGTTGGCGTACCAGTAGTCGGCGGTCATCGTGGTGGTGTCCAACGGCTGGTCCGACGTCACGCCATGCACGGTGGAATACAAGGCAATCCGTCCCGGCGCCGGGGTCAACCCGGCCAACTCGCCGAGTAGCCGCTCGCGCGCCGGCTCGACCTGTCCGCAGTGTGAGGCGTAATCGACGGTGATGGAACGGATCTGGATGCCATCGACCTCACCGGCGGCGACGAACGCCTCAATCGCGGGGGGATCACCGCTGATGATGGTGTGGGTGGGGCCGTTGACCGCAGCGACTGTCAGCGCGTCACCGTAGGGCTGCAGCCGCGCAGCCACTTCGTCAGCGCCGAGCAACACCGACGCCATCCCCCCGGTCCCGGACAGATCCGCGAGGGCGGCACTGCGCAGTGCCACGATTTTGGCGGCCTGCTCGAGGGTGAACACCCCGGCGACATAGGCCGCGGCAATCTCGCCCTGGGAATGTCCGATCACCGCGTCCGGTTCGATCCCGTAGCTGATCAGGGTGCGGGCCAAAGACACCATGACCGCGAACAACACCGGTTGGACCACATCGACCCGCTCCAGCGCCATGGCGCTGGGCTCACCGCGCACCACGGCACCTACCGACCAGCCCGTCCAGCCGAACAAGGCCTGGTCACACTCGTCAAGCGCACGGGAGAACACCTGGTGACGGCGGTATAGCTCGGCGGCCATGCCCGGGTATTGGCCGCCCTGGCCGGGGAAGACGAATACGGTCTTTCCCGCCGATGCCGACCGTAGGTGGTGCTGGACGAGTTGAGGGTGCGGGTCGCCGGCGGCCAGCGCCTGCAGTGCCGCCAACAGCTCGGCCCGGGGATCGGGGCTCGCGGCCGGCACCGTCACGACAGCCCGGTGCGGGTGGTGGGTGCGGGTGCAGCCCAGGCTGTAGCCCACGTCGGCGAGATCGAGGTCCCGATGGCAGAGCAGGTGTTGGTGCAGCCGTTCGGCTTGGGCAGCCAACCCTGCCGGGGTTCGCGCCGAAACGGGCCACATGGGCAGCCCGAGTTCGGCACCGTGCTGGGGCCGACCGGCCGGCTCAGGCGATCCGCTCGACGGGGTGGGGGCCTGTTGCAGGATCAGATGTGCGTTGGTGCCGCTGATTCCAAACGAGGACACCGCCGCGGTACGGGGATGATCGGTGACCGGCCAGGGCACCGGCTCGGTGAGGACGCGGACGGTACCGGCCGACCAGTCGACGTGCGGGCTGGGGCGATCAACGTTGAGGGTCGGCGGCAGACTGTCGTGGTTGAGGGCCGCGATCATTTTGATCAGTCCGGCGACACCAGCTGCGGCTTGGGTGTGGCCGATGTTCGATTTGATCGATCCCAGCCACAGTGGATGCTCTGGGTGATGTGCGGCGCCGTAAGTGGCGATCAAGGCTCCGGCCTCGATCGGGTCGCCCAGCGTGGTGCCGGTGCCGTGGGCCTCCACGGCATCAACCTCATCGAGCCCGACACCCGCGTTGGCGACGGCCTGGGTGATGACCCGTTGTTGAGCGGGCCCGCTGGGGGCGGTCAAACCGTTTGAGGCGCCATCTTGGTTGATCGCCGATCCGGCGATGACCGCCAACACCGGGTGGCCGTTGCGATTTGCATCGCTGAGCCGTTCCAGCACCAGCACCGCGGCCCCTTCGCCCCAGCCGGTGCCATCGGCGGCGGCGGAAAACGCTTTGCAGCGCCCATCTGCGGCCAGCCCGCGCTGCCTGGCGAACTCGGTAAACACCGCCGGCGTGGTCATCACGGTGACGCCCCCGGCGAGGGCAAGAGCCGACTCTCCGGTGTGCAAGGACTGACACGCCAAATGCGCGGCCACCAGAGACGAAGAGCACGCCGTGTCGATGGTGATGGCAGGCCCCTGCAAACCCAGCGCATAGGCGACACGACCGGACGCCACGCTGGTGGACAGACCGGTCAAGCCGTATCCATCCGCGCCTTCGGACCCGCCGCCGTATTGCTGTGACCACGCTCCGACGAACACCCCCGTCTTCGAGCGCAGCAACGCGGCCGGATCAATCTGGGCGGTTTCCAACGCTTCCCAACACACTTCCAGCAGCAACCGCTGCTGGGGATCCATGGTTTGGGCTTCCCGCGCCGAGATACCGAAGAACTCGGCGTCAAATCCGGCGACGTCGGCCACAAACGATCCAGCGCGGGCGTAGGTCTTGCCCACCGCATCCGGATCGGGATCAAACAACTCCGCCAGGTTCCAGCCCCGGTCCGCCGGAAACTCCCCCACCGCCTCGGTGCCGCCGGCAACCAGATCCCATAGCGCCGCAGCCGAATCCACGCCGCCCGGGAACCGACACGCCATTCCCACCACGGCCACCGGCTCATCGGTGCTCACCCGAGGCTGCACCGGCGCGGCCACCGCAACCGATCCGCTCAACAGCTGGCCCAGGTGGGTGGCCAAGGCGGCCGGCGTGGGGTAGTCGAAAGCCAGGGTTGGCGGCAATGTCAGCTCGGTGACCGTTTGCAGACGGTCAAGCAATTCGGTGGCCTTCACCGAATCGAATCCCAGGTCCTGGAACGCCCACTCGGGGTCGATGTCGTTGGGGCTGGGATAGTCCAACACCGTCGCCGCCTGCGCGCACACCACCCCCACCAGCAGGTCATGTTGCTGGTGGCGCAGCAGCCGCAGCCGTTGCACCAACCCTGAGTCGGCCCCGGCGTCCGCATCCGCAGCCGCGGCATCGGCCACCCGCGGCCCGGGCTCGCGGAGCTGCCCGTCCAAGCGGGTGAACTCGTCGTGCAGATACCGCTGCAGGCACTCCCGTCGTCTGACCTTGCCGCTTGTGGTCAGGGGAATCGAACCGGGCGGCACCAGAACGAGATCCGCCACATTGAGACCGTGTGTCTTCGATATCGCGGCGATGACGTCACGGCGGACGACGCCCATTCGGTGCATCGTGGCCTCGTGCGACGTCTCCCGCGTCTTGAATTCGACAATGACAACCAGCTTCTCGACGCCGCCGTCATCGGGAACCGCTATCGCCACGCAGCGGCCCCGAGTGACCTCCTGGATCGTCGCCTCGATGTCGTCGGGTGAGTGGTTGCGCCCGTAGATGATCAGCAGATCCTTGATGCGGCCGATGATGAACAGCTCTCCTTCGGAGAAGGCGCCCAAATCTCCGGTTCTCAGCCAAGGTCCCGGTGGTGTGCCCGGCGACGGGCCGACAAGCGCTGCACCGAAGGTGCGTTCGGTCTCTTGGGGCCGGTGCCAGTAGCCGGCCGCGACGTTGTCGCCGTGCACCCAGATCTCTCCGGCCACGCCGGCCGGACACTCGGTGGCGGTCTGCGGGTCGACGATGCGTACCGTCGGCGATTGCGCTGCGCCGTAACTGATCAGCGCCGTACCGGTCCCGGTTGTGCACCGCTTCGCGTGGCCGGCGGTCAGTTCGTCGGAGTCGAAGTAAACGGTCACCGGCGGTTGGCCCCATTCGCGGGTTGCCACGAACACGGTGGCTTCCGCGAGCCCGTATGACGGCCGTAGTGCCCTGGGATGAAGGTGGAAGCGGGCGAACCGCTGCGCGAAGCGTGCCAGCGTCGCGGGTTGTACCCGCTCGGCACCACTGAGAATGTTGCGCACGCCGCCGAGGTCAAGCCCGGCCAGGTCGTCGTCTGATGTCTTTCGTGCCGCCAATTCGAAAGCGATGTTCGGTGCTGCCGAAAACACCTGACAGTTGCTGGCCAGCAACTGCATCCACCGGGCCGGGCGCTGCAAGAACGATATCGGGCTGGTGAGCACGCTGTGGAATCCCTCCAGCAGCGGCATGATGATTCCGAACATCAAGCCCATGTCGTGAAAAAACGGCAGCCACGACACCACGGTCGTGTCGGGCGGGGCAGCGCGCCCGTGGTCGCCGAAATAGGCGGACATGCCCTGTTCGACATTGGCCAGAAGGTTTCTGTGCGAGACCACGACGCCCGCCGGCGTCCGGGTCGACCCGGAGGTGTACTGCAGATACGCAATGTCTGACCCGCTGTCGGACTCGGCGGCGGGTCCTTGCCCGGAGTCGGGGTCCAGCAGGTCAACCTCGATGACTGAGGGCGCGCGCTCCCCCGGCGTCAACGTGATGCACTCGGCGACGTCGCCGGCGATCGGGGACGTCGTGAGAATGGCCGAGGGCAACGCGTCGCGCAGCACCGAACCAACGCGCTCGTCGCTGGCGCCGCCCAGCGGAGCCGACAGCGGAACCGCGATCTGACCGGCCTGCAGTGCGCCGAGAAACGCAACGATGTAGTCAAGTCCCTGCGGCGCCAGCACCACGGCGCGGTCCCCGGTCGCCCCGCAGGCTTTGAGCTCCCGCGCGACGTTGCACGTCCGCCGATGCAGTTGTGACCACGTCAGAGTTTCCGCAATCCCCGCCCAGTCCCGTTCGTAATCGATGAAGGTGAATGCGGTCTCGCTGGGCCGCAGACTGGCACGTTCCCGCAACACTGCGGAAATCGAGTGGTCGAGCACAGCTAAGACGTTAGGGGATGATCCGACGGGTGGATAGACCGTTCGGAGAACCAAATCGGCCCAGCGAAAGCCGCCCGCGCACCGGGCGCGGCGCGCACCGCAGACCGGGCGTACGGCCACGACCGGCAAACCGCACCCAGCCAACCTCTACGGCTTCGCCGGTGAAACCCGTCCCCCCACCGGCGGCTACTGGGTCACCAACCCCGTCTGCTCCCCCCCGAGCGGCCCGATCCCGAGGGGGGTAGCCGTCAGAAGTTGAGTCCGGAGTACATCAACCGGCTGGGGTCGTATCGCTGGCGGATTTGGGTCAACCGAGACAGATTCGACCCGAAGTATCGCGAGGGCGCGGTGTTGGCTTCCAGATAGTTGACGTAGCCGCCGACCGAGAACTGTTGCACCGCTTGGTGTGCGGAGTTGATCCATTTGGTGGCAGCGGCCGTTTGCCCACTGCTGGGCGTCTCGACATACCACTGCACGACCGCCGACTGACGCCGCCATGGGAAGGCGGTAGCGGTCGGGTCGATGTCACCCACCGCTCCGGTAAGCGTGTCGACCAGCGCCGACGCCCGCCCCGACGCCGGCGGCCATTTCCCCACCGCCGCGACAATTGCTTGTGCTGCAGCGGAATTCACGGTGCCGATGACATCGGATCCGGCCACGAAGCCACGCGGTGAACTCGCGGAGCTGCCGCCGGCCAGGTACTTCACCAATTCCATGTGGTTGAACGTCTTGGTCTCGATGCCGGTGGGCTGCGCACCGACAGCGGACTTGATCGCGTCGGCCACTCCCCGCCCCGCACCCGCCGGACATGTCGCCAGCACATGGCAATTGGCCTGTGCGGCACTTACCGACATGTCGACCAGGCCCCAGGTGTCGCGGTCGGCCGCTGCCAGCCAGGTCTGCCAGCCGGCCAGCACCTGCGCCGCCGACGATGGAGTGAAGTCGACGCGCACCACATCGGAGTCGGCGACCGGGAACGTCTCGAACGTCATCGCCGTGGTAACCCCGAAGTTCCCTCCCCCACCACCGCGCACCGCCCAGAACAAATCGGGATGATCCTCCGCGGAGGCGGTCACCGTTTCTCCGCTGGGCAACACGACGGTGGCCGATCGCAGCGCATCGCAGGTAAGGCCGGCGTGGCGGGAGTCGGCGCCCATTCCGCCGCCGAGCGCCAAGCCGCCCACACCCACGGTCGGGCAGCTGCCGGTCGGAATTGCCCGGCCGGCGCCGGCCAGCACCTGGTGCACGTCGGTCAGATTCACCCCGGCGGGCACCGTGACGGTTCCGCTGCCGGCATCGAAATTCACTCCGCCCGGCAGCCCACGCAGGTCGATCACCATCGCACCGACGGCGGTCGACGCGCCAATGTAGGAGTGTCCGCCGCCGCGCGGGGCGATCTTGAGCTTGTTGGCGGCCGCGAACGCGACCGCCTTCTCCACGTCGGCCTGCGACGTGACTGTCACCACCGCCGCCGGGTTCGAGTTGTTGTAGAGCGAGTTGAAAACCTGCTTGCCGGAAGTAAATGAGGCGCCGTTGCTCGGCAGCAGCACCCGGCCCCCGATGGAGGACGCCAGAGCGCTCCAACCACTGACCGGTTCGGCCACAGCACGTGCGGATCCGAATAGGGCCGAACCCAACCCGGCCGCCGTCGCTGCGGCGGCGCCGCGAAGAAACGTCTGGCGAGAAATCATGGGCCGCATTGTTATACACCGCGCGGCCAACCGCACTGCCGTATCACGTGTTGCGTCACGCCGTGACGGGATCGTGTCGTTTCAACACCATCACCTACCGGACGGCTGGGATACCGGCCGAGATCCAATACACATAGAGCGCAAACTTTTACGGCATCGTGTTCGAAATGTGACAACGAGCGAGCAAGGTTCCTGAGGTTGCTTGAGTGTGCCCGGATGGCCCTGGTGCGCTCCAAATCCGATGGGAGCAAGCATGAGGGCATGGCGCTACCAACCATTGACCGTTCGGCTGCTGGCGGGGGCCGCGGGCTTGCTGACCGCTTCTGCCGCGCTCGCGGCGCCGGCTGAGGCCGACTCCGTCGACGACGCGTTCATCAACGCGTTGAACGCGGCCGGGGTCAACTACGGCGACGCGGGAGGTGCGGAGGCATTGGGCCGAAGTGTGTGCCCGGTCCTGTCCGAGCCGGGTGGATCCTTCAATTCGGCGGCGTCGAAGGTCGTCGCCGGCGGTAGCGGCATGTCTCCGGAGATGGCGGCTACCTTCACCAGTATCGCGATTTCCATGTACTGCCCGTCGGTGATGGCCAATGTGACCAGCGGCAATCTCCCCCTGCAGGGCATTCCGGGGGTGCCGGCCATACCCGGCGTACCGGGCGTACCCGGGTTCTAGGGCTCAGCCGGTACCAAGCGGATCGATCGTGGACGCGATGTAGACCATCGCGGCGCCGACCGAGGTCATGGTGATGAAGTCGGTCGCTTTGCTGCGCACCGTCAGCAGGCCGGCCCGGTCGTCGGACAACACCAACCGCAGCGCGGCGGCCACACCCACACCGATTCCGATCAACAACGAACCTCGGCGCCAGAAGTTTGCCCCGGCCAGCGCGAACGCCACCGCGAAGATCAGCCCGACCAGCAGGATTGGCCATTGAGCGCGCAGCGCGCGCCCGGCGAAATCCCGCACGGTCATCGCTGTTCGGCCAGCTCTACGACGTTGGTCAACAGAAACGCCCGGGTCAACGGTCCGACGCCGCCGGGATTGGGCGAGACGTGGCCGGCGACCTCCCATACGTCGGGATGCACATCACCGGTCAGTTTGCCGTCGACTCGGCTCACGCCCACGTCGACGACCGCGGCACCGGGGCGCACCATGTCGGCGGTCAACATGTGGGGCACCCCGACCGCGGCGACGATGATGTCGGCCTGCCTGGTCAGTGTGGGCAAATCGCGGGTTCCGGTATGGCACAGGGTGACCGTGGCGTTCTCCGAGCGGCGGGTGAGCAGCAGCCCCAAGGGGCGCCCGACCGTCACGCCCCGGCCGATCACCACCACATGTGCCCCCGCAATCGGGACGTCGTAGCGGCGCAGCAGGTGCACGATGCCGCGCGGGGTGCAGGGCAGCGGGGCCGGTGTGTTGAGCACCAGCCGGCCCAGGTTAGTGGGGTGCAGGCCGTCCGCGTCCTTGCCCGGGTCGATGCGCTCCAGTGCGGCGTTCTCGTCCAGATGCTTCGGCAGCGGCAACTGCACGATGTAGCCCGTGCAGTCCGGGTTGGCGTTGAGTTCGTCGATCGTCTCGTTGAGCGTGGCGGTCGAGATGTCGGCCGGCAGGTCGCGGCGGATCGATGTGATGCCCACCTTGGCGCAGTCGGAGTGTTTGCCGCGCACATAGGCCTGTGACCCCGGGTCCTCACCGACCAAGATGGTGGCCAGCCCGGGTGTGCGGCCCGATGCGTTCAGTTCCGAGACCCGCTGTTTGAGGTCGACGAAGATCTCGTCGCGGGTGGCCTTGCCATCCAGCGTTATTGCGCCCACGCCAGACAGTCTGGCATGAGCGCATCGGGGCCCGGTCAGGCTGACCCCGCGCCACCCGGCCGGCAAACCCGGGTGCGGCGCTTGCGATCGCCATTACGCTCGCCCTTATGTCCCCCACGCCGGACGTGCTCAGCCCCGCCCAGCTCGGCCCGCTGACGCTGCGCAATCGCGTCATCAAAGCCGCGACCTTCGAGGCCCGGACACCCAATGCGCTGGTGACCGACGATCTGATCGAATATCACCGCCAACCCGCCGCGGGCGGGATCGCCATGACCACCGTCGCCTATTGCGCGGTCTCCCCCGGCGGGCGCACCAGCGGGGAACAGATCTGGATGCGCCGGGAAGCGGTGCCGGGGCTGCGCCGACTCACCGAGGCGATCCACGCCGAGGGCGCGGCGGTGAGCGCCCAGATCGGGCACGCCGGCCCGGTGGCCGACGCCCGTTCCAACAAGGCGACCGCCCTGGCCCCGGTGCGATTCTTCAATCCGATCGCGATGCGGTTTGCCAAGAGGGCGACCCGCGATGACATCGACGACGTGCTGGCCGCGCACGCCAACGCCGCCCGGTTGGCGGTCGAGGCGGGTTTCGACGCCGTGGAAATCCATTTGGGCCATAACTACCTGGCCAGTTCCTTTCTTTCTCCGCTGATCAACCGACGTGCGGACGAGTTCGGTGGTTCGCTGGAGAACCGGGCCAAGGTCGCGCGTGGATTGGTGCGGGCCGTCCGCGGCGCCCTGGACAAGGACGGGATCAGCCATGTCGCGGTGACCGCCAAGCTCAACATGGCCGACGGGGTTCGCGGCGGTATCAGCACCGAGGAGTCGCTGAGAACCGCCAAATGGCTCGAAGAAGACGGTGGGCTGGACGCGATCGAGCTGACCGCGGGCAGTTCGCTGGTCAACCCCATGTACCTGTTCCGCGGCGATGCGCCGGTCAAGGAGTTCGCCGCCGCTTTCAAACCCCCGATGCGCTGGGGGGTGCGCATGATGGGCAAGAAGTTCCTGCGCGAGTACCCCTATCGGGACGCCTATCTGCTGCGGGATGCGCGGCTGTTTCGCTCTGAGTTGTCGATGCCGTTGATCTTGCTGGGCGGCATCACCAACCGCGAGACCATGGATCTGGCCATGGCGGAGGGATTCGAGTTCGTCGCGATGGCACGTGCCCTGCTGGCCGAGCCGGATCTGATCAACCGGATCGCCGCCGAAGGCAACCGGGTGCATTCGGCTTGCACGCACTGCAACCAGTGCATGCCGACCATCTACAGCCGCACCCGCTGTGTGGTCACCGGGGCGCCGGACTGAGCCGATGACCCGATCCGTGTCGGGTGCCGGCAAGGAAATCGGCGCTGCTCGCCCTGCCCGCCGATCAACAGCCCACCGGCACCGACAATGCCCGCATTCCCATCTTCCCCGGGGCTTCCCGGCGGATTGCCGGCACTGGCGCCGCCGGTGCCGCCAATGAGACTGCCCGGCATGGGTGTGCCACCGCCGCTGCCGAACAACAAGCCGCCCTGTCCACCGCTGCCCGTCGAGGGTTGCGGTGAGCAAAGCGGCCAGGCGCCGGAAGGCTCGGTCGGCCGGCGACAACCCAGATCAGGCCCGTTGCGGCGCGGATGCTGGTGTTGCCGGTGAGCGCGGCGGAGCAGGGTAACAAGGGAGCTTGGCTAAAGTTGATGCGATGCCTCAGCCTGCGCCGCCGGCACTGACCGTTCGCTGCGACGGATCAGAACGCACCTTCGCAGCGGGCCACGACGTGGTGGTCGGACGAGACCTGCGCGCCGATATGCGGATCACCCATCCGCTGATCTCGCGTGCTCATCTCCTCCTGCGTTTCGATCAGGGCCGATGGCTGGCGATCGACAACAATTCGTTGAACGGGACGTTCGTCAACGGCCGTCGCGTACCCATGGTCGAGATCTATGACGGCCAGAGCCTGAACATCGGAAACCCCGACGGTCCGCTCCTGAGCTTCGAGGTGGGGCGGCACGTGGGGATGGCGGGACGCCCACCCCAGACCGAGTCGATGCGGGTCACCCCTTCGATGGTCCGCCCCTCCGGTCAGCACCCCGTTGCGCTTGGGCCGACATCGACCGGAAGCCATACCAGCCACGAGGCGCCGCCGACCGCGCGGTTTCACCCCGGGGCTGCACCGCCCGGTCCGGCCAGAACGGGCCAGCCCATGTACCCGAGCAGTTCGGC
Source organism: Mycobacterium marinum (assembly GCF_003391395.1). NCBI lineage: Bacteria > Bacillati > Actinomycetota > Actinomycetes > Mycobacteriales > Mycobacteriaceae > Mycobacterium > Mycobacterium marinum. The sequence goes on along the minus strand of NZ_CP024190.1, from coordinate 1,342,850 downwards.
CCCGTGGCGCCCCACCGGGTATCCCGCCAGCCCGGCACCCCCACCACCGTCGAACTTCCCCCCGCCACCACCGCGTCCCGGACCGCAACCGCCGCAGCAGGCCACCAAGCCTCCCGAGGTGGCCAACCTCGCGACCAAGATGTTCCATGCGCTGCTGCCCAGGTCCGGAGGCGCCGAGCGGCCGGCCGGCTCGGTCACCATTGGCCGGGCCACCGATAACGACATCGTCATCCCGGACGTTCTGGCGTCGCGACATCACGCATTCCTGACCCTGACACCGTTGGGCACCGAGATCCGTGACGCGCACAGCGTCAACGGCACCTTCGTCAACGGGGTCCGGGTGGGTTCGGCGGTCTTGAGCGACGGCGACGTCGTCACCATCGGCAACGTCGACCTGGTGTTCACCGGCGGCACCCTGATCCGCCGCACCGAGGCGGCCACCCGCAGCGGCGGCCTGGAGGTCAAATCGGTCTGTTTCACCGTCGACGGCGGAAAACAGCTGCTCGACCACATCTCGCTGACCGCGCGCCCCGGCACGCTGACCGCCATCATCGGTGGGTCCGGGGCCGGCAAGACCACGCTGTCGCGGCTGATCGCCGGGTATACCAGTCCCAGCTCGGGCACGGTGACTTTCGAAGGCCACAACATCCATGCCGAATACGCGTCCATGCGCAGCCGGATCGGAATGGTTCCGCAAGACGATGTGGTGCATCGCCAGCTGACCGTCAGCCAGGCACTCGGCTACGCGGCCGAACTACGGCTTCCCCCCGACACCAGCAAAGAGGACCGCGCCCAGGTGGTCGCCCAGGTTCTCGAAGAGCTCGAACTGACCAAGCACGCCGAAACCCGCGTCGACAAACTCTCCGGCGGCCAGCGCAAGCGTGCGTCGGTGGCACTGGAACTGCTCACTGGACCGTCACTGCTGATTCTCGACGAGCCGACCACCGGCTTGGACCCCGCACTGGACCGGCAGGTGATGTTGATGCTGCGCCAGTTGGCCGATGCCGGTCGGGTGGTACTCATCGTGACGCACTCGGTTGCCTACCTCGACGTGTGCGACCAGCTTCTGCTGGTGGCACCGGGGGGCAAGACGGCCTTTCTGGGCCCGCCCAGCGAAATCAGCCAGGCCATGGGCACCGCCAACTGGGCCGACATCTTCACCAACGTGGGCGCCGACCCCGACGAAGCCAACCGCCGTTTTCTGGAACAGAAGCAGGAGCAGCCGGCCTTTCCGTCCGAGGCCAGCCCGGCGGTCGACTTGGGCGAACCGGTGCACACCGACGTGCTGCACCAGTTCTCCACGGTGGCCCGTCGCCAGATTCGGCTGGTGATCTCCGACCGGGGTTACACGGTGTTCTTGGCGCTGTTGCCCTTCCTGATCGGCACACTGACCCTCACCGTGCGCGGCAAGACCGGGTACGGCATGTCGGACCCGATGGGCAACAATCCCGCCCAGCCCGACCAGATTCTGGTGATGCTCAATGTCGGCGCGGTGTTCATGGGTACCGCGCTGACCATCCGTGACCTCATCGGAGAGCGTCCCATCTTCCGACGAGAGCAGGCTGTCGGCTTGTCGACGGCGGCCTACATGGGCGCCAAGATCGTGGTCTTCTGCGCCTTTGCGGTCACTCAGGCGGCGATCGCCACCACGATTTCGGTGGTCGGCTGGGGCAAACCACTGTCGGACGCGGTGCTGCTGGGTGATGTCAGATTCGAGCTGTTCGTCACCGTCGCCGCCACCTGCGTCGCTTCGGCGCTGCTCGGTATGGCACTGTCGTCGCTGGCTCAATCCCAGGACCAGATCATGCCGATGCTGGTGGTGTCGATCATGTCTCAGCTGGTGTTCTCCGGCGGCATGATCTGGGTGACCAACCGCTTCCTGCTCGACCAGTTGTCCTGGCTCACGCCGGCCCGGTGGGGTTTTGCGGCGTCCGCGTCGACGATCGACACCCACCGGCTGGTGCCGGGCCCGACCGACCCGAAGGACCAGCACTGGGACCACAAGGCCAGCGCATGGCTGTTCGACATGGCCATGCTCGCGGTGTTGTCGATCGCCTATACCGCCATCGTGTGGTGGAAGATTCGGCTCAAGCGGCGCTGACCCCCGCACAACTAGGGTGAAGTGATGACGCGAGCTCAGCGGCCGGTGCTGACGGTCCGGTCGGGCCCGTCGCAGCGCAGCTTTGCTGCCGGCCCCGACGTGATCGTCGGAAGTGATCTGCGCGCCGACCTGCGCGTCGCGCATCCGCTCATCGACCGCGCGCACCTGCTGCTGCGCTTCGAGCAGGGCAGCTGGGTCGCAATCGACAACAACTCGCAAAGCGGAATATATGTGGACGGGCGTCGAGTCCCGCTGATCGACATCCGCGACGGGCTGGCCATCAACCTGGGCCGACCCGACGGGCCGCGCATCACGTTCGAGGTGGGACATCACCAGGGGGTGATCGGGCTACTGCCGCCGCCGGAGACCATGCCCGGAGTCGACCCGGCCGACCGGCCGCCGTCGGGCGGCCCACCCCCCTCGGGGCCTGGGTACCGGCCGGGGCCGCCCAGCTATCCCAGCCGTCCCAGCTGGCCGTCCCCGCCGCCCGACCGTCCACCCGACCCGGTCGCCAGCGCCCAGCTCACCAGCGCCATACCGCTGCTCCCGCCGCCCGCCCGGCCAGGTGCGCACACCACCGCCTCGCACTACCCGGACCGAACGGTCGACGTCCTGGGCGCCGACTCGGGCCTTGCGCCCGCGCTTGCCGACACCATCTCGATCGGCCGCGCTGCCAGCAACGACATCGTCGTCTCCGACGTGCTGGCGTCGCGCCATCACGCGTTTTTGACACCGACCCGGATCGGCACCGAGATCCGCGACGCGCACAGCATCAACGGCACCTTCGTGAACGGAATCCGCGTCGGGTCAGCGATCCTCAGCGACGGCGACATCGTCACCATCGGGAACGTCGACCTCGCCTTCACCGGGGGCACCCTGGCGCGCCATACCCAAGTGGCCACCCGCGCCGGCGGACTCGAAGTCAACGCGGTCAACTTCAGCATCAACGGCAACGGGCTGCTCGACAACATTTCGTTGACCGCCCGACCCGGTACCTTGACCGCCGTGATCGGCGGCTCCGGGGCCGGCAAGACCACCCTGTCGCGGCTCATCGCCGGCTACACCAGCCCCAGCTCGGGCACGGTCACCTTCGAGGGCCACAACATCCACGCCGACTACGCGTCCTTACGCAGCCGGATCGGGATGGTCCCCCAGGACGACGTCGTGCACCGAAAGCTCACGGTCAACCAGGCCCTCGGATATGCCGCCGAGCTTCGGTTGCCACCCGACACCAGCAAACAGGACCGCGCCCAGGTCGTCACCGGCGTGCTCGACGAACTGGGGCTGACCCAGCACGCCGACACCCGAGTCGACAAGCTGTCCGGCGGACAGCGCAAGCGCGCGTCGGTGGCGCTCGAGCTGCTCACCGGACCATCGCTACTGATCCTCGACGAGCCGACCTCCGGCCTGGACCCGGCACTGGACCTGCAAGTCATGATGATGCTGCGGCAACTGGCCGACGCCGGGCGGGTGGTGCTGGTGGTAACCCACTCGCTGACCTATCTCGATATCTGCGATCAGGTGCTGTTGATGGCGCCCGGGGGCAAGACGGCGTTTCTCGGTCCGCCCGATCAGATCGGCCCAACCATGGGCACCACCAACTGGGCCCACATCTTCGCCAAGGTGGGCGCCGATCCGGACGAGGCCAATCGCCGCTTCCTGGCCCAGCAGCGCGCCGCAGCACCCGCGCAGCCGCAGACGCCCACCGACCTCGGCGCGCCCGCCCACACCAGCGTGCCGCGCCAGTTCTCCACCATCACCCGCCGACAGGTTCGGCTGGTGATCGCCGACCGCGCCTACTTCACCTTCCTGGCGATCCTGCCGTTCATTCTGGGGACGCTGTCGCTGACGGTTCCGGGTGACACCGGGTTCAGCATTGCTGACGCGACCAGTCAGACACCCGACGAAGCCGCCCAAATTCTGAATCTGCTCAGCATTGCCGCGGTCTTCATGGGGACCGCGCTGACCATTCGCGACCTGATCGGTGAGCGCGCCATCTTCCGTCGCGAGCAGGCCGTGGGTTTGTCGACGTGGGCCTACCTCAGCGCCAAGGTGTCGGTGTTCTGTGCGTTTGCCGTCGCCCAGGCGGCGATCGCGACCGGCATCGTGTTGCTGGGCAAAGGCGCACCGACGCAACCTGCGGTACTGCTCGGCAATCCGAGTTTCGAGCTGTTCACCGCCGTCGCGGCGACCTGCATGGCATCTGCGATTCTCGGACTGCTGCTGTCCTCGATCGCGCGCTCGAATGAGCAGATCATGCCGCTGCTGGTGGTGTCGCTAATGCTCCAGTTGGTCCTCGCCGGCGGCGTCGTGCCGGTGACCGATCGGATCTTTCTTGACCAGCTGTCGTGGCTGACACCCGCCCGCTGGGGCTACGCCGCGTCGGCGGCCACGGTTAATCTGCGAGAACTGGTGCCCGGCTCGATGAGCCCCGAGGACAGCCACTGGACGCACTCGACGACGGCATGGCTGTTCGATATGGCGATGCTTGCCGCGCTGTCGGTGGTCTACTCGGCGGTGGTGTGGTCGCGCATCCGGCTCAAGCGGTGAGCAGCACAGTCGCCTAGTGCATCAGCCCATCCGACGCAGATCCTCATCGGCGCAACTGCTTGATGGCCAGATCCGCCGCCATCTTTCCGGACAGGCACGCCGCGCCGGCGTGTTCGCCGGCGGGACCGACTGAGGTACCGATGAAATAGGTGTCGCGCGCCGCGTCGTAGCTGGGCAGGCCGGCAAAGCCGGTGGGCGGGACAAAGGGGCTCGGCGCGCTGCGCAGGCCGAGCCGGCTCGCGTACTCGCCTGGGCTCAGGAACCGCTGATAGATCAGCGCGTCCTTGAATCCGGGCAGATCTTTGTCGATCGTTGCCACGGCATGGGCGGACAAGTCCTGGCGTCGCTGCGCGGATGGATCACCCTCACCCCGTGGTAGTGGAATGAAGGCGTTGATCGTGTAGTGGTCGCGCGGTTGCGGCAGATCGGATCGAAAGATGTGAAAGCTTGGCCGCGAACTAGGTTGCCCGGCATCGAGTTTGCGGAGTTCTTCGCCGATGTCCTGCTGCAGCCAGGCGATGGTGTGATAACCCCGGGGATAGGTAAAGCCTTTGCGAACCGCAAAAAGCAGCAGCGCGAACTCCATCCCGGCCTTGGTGGTTTTCGGGAACTCGCTCCACCGCCCGGCACTGGATAGGACGACTCGCGCAGAGACCAAGGCGTCCGAGGTATGAACGCGCTTTTGCGCCCCGACGCGCTCGACTTGCGTGCTGTGGCAACCAAGCCACAGCTCGCCTCCGAGCGCCTCGAAGCGTTGGACCATGGCCGCGATCATCGCGGCCGGTCCGCCGACCGGGGTATAGCTCTTCTGGTAGCGGTAGCCGAGTTCTTTGGAGTAGGCCTGGCCCACCTGCTCGACCGTCAGGTCGTCGGGGGAACGCAGCAGCGCATACGCGGGGATAGCAGCGGCCGCCATCAGAAGCCGGTCTTGAACTGCGCCGTCGATCAGTTGGCCAAGCGTTTGGCCCGGGTCCTTGCGTACGGTTCGGAATGCCGAGAAAAGCGCGGGCAGGCGCCGGGCCACCGTTGCCAGGGTTGGCAGGGTTGGCGGCATTTCAATGCGCTGCTCGCCGAGATGGAATCGCGCCGCGGGCGTGCGAAACTCCGTGCCGACGCCCAGCTCCTCGAGGTGACGGACCAATCCGCCACCGAAGTCGTTGCAACCGGTGACGAACTCATATCCGTCCAGGGTGAACGTCCCGCACAGCCCGCCGGGAACTTCCCGACGCTCGACGACGAGAGTGCGAATGCCATTGCGCTGCAAGTTGATGGCTGCGGTCAGACCAGAAATGCCACTACCAATCACCACGGCGTCGAATTGAGGGGGGCATCCGGATCTTGGCACGATATTACTGAGTAACCGCGGCCATCGCCGCCATTACATCCATGGCAAACGTGTCCCGGGTTTGATGGTAGGCCACCTTTTCCGTCTGATCCGCCCCGACCTTCTTTTTCTCTTCGTCGGACGACAGTCCCAAGCTGACGTGCTCGTATCCGAGCAATCTGGCGCGCCGCACCGCCTGGTACATGGCCTGGCGGTAAACGCCGAATTTGCGATTGTATTCGTAGTCGATTCCCACAATTACCCAGTGATAGCCCAGCTTGCCGCGGTAATTCCACGAAACAGCTACTGGAAGACGTTCCGCCCGGTCATCGTAGTCCGCCTTCAAACGTAGCACTACGAATTCCCAATTTTCTTGCGCCACCAGCGATTTCAAGATGTCCGACGGATATTGGAATATGTTGATGCTCAAGTTGCGCTTCGCCACGTTCAGATACAGGCGGTATGCCCACTCCTGCTCCTCGGGCGACAACTCGGATTTCGTCTCCACTTCGTACATGTGCTCGTACGGAATGAACTCCTGCCGCATGTGCCGTCTTCTGCGCGTGCTCGGCAGCGCCTGCAGAAACTCGTCGCGGGTCTCCCATCGCATGTTTTCGATGGCGTTACTCAGGGGCATATCAATCTTCACGAAGCCTTCGTCGGTAAGCACTCGACGGATATCGTCGTCGGCAGCGTCGAAGTCGCGTAGCAGTAGTGCCGTAGCGTTGCGTTCCCGCTGCCGCACAAGCACGTGACCGAGCAGAAATCGGATTACCTCCGGCCAATCCTCGCGACTGCGATCCACGTAGAGATGCTGCCCCTCGGAGAGCAAGCACCCCATGCCCATCGTCCGGCTGGTGAGATACATCGGATCCTGTTTCCGCTTCTCCTCGATCTGGGCCGAGATCGAAGGCTGGGCGAAAATATCATCCTTATACACCGAGGTGGTAAAGAACGTCGCCAATAACGGCCGCCCCGAACCGTCCCGCACAATAAAGTAGTCAAAGTCCCAGCGTTCTTCTGGCCGTGTTCGGCCACCAAACGCCTGCTCCAATGCCAGGCAACCGGCGGCGTCAAAAATGCCCGCACTGCCGAGCAGGCTATTCCATTCGTCAGCATCAATTTCTCGGATGCTCGTGGCATGGTCCAGTCGATGCGTAGTTTGGCGCGTCGAATGGGGGTGGGATGCCCCATTGATCTTGTGCGTCGGCGGCTCCAGACCGAATTGTCTCCGAACGTCCGCTTCGCTCACGCACTCGTCCTTCAAACCGGCCCGAAAATTCCGTGCGACCGCCGCAACAAACTGCTCAATGTCATCGGGCTCCAGCTGCCGCTGGATGGTGAATCTCAGTCCGGTGTTCTTGACCGGAACCACGGGAAATGTGCTGAGGTTGCAGTAGTAGCCATCATCGAGCATCCGCTTGACCACATTAATGCCCAGCTTCGGGGTACCGAGACAGACAAAATTTATCGGCGTGTGCGTATCGGAGAGAATCGGAAGGTCGTATTCCTGGAGCAGCGCACTGCAGCGGCTGATATTGTCCGCCAACGCCCGCTGCATATCGTAGATTTCGCCGCTGAGATGAATGCGGGCACAGGCGATCGCGGCCCCGGTCACCGGTGGTGACAACGGGTGTGAGTAGCTGAACGGACCCCCGAACATCCGTACCTTACGTTGCGCCTCGGCATTGGGGAAGACCGCAAATCCCCCGGTACAGCCGAAACCCTTGGCCAGAGTGGAGACAAGGATGGTGCGCGGGTGCATGCCGAAGTCACCATAAACACGTCCGGACCCATGGGTGCCATACCAACTCATCCCGTGCGCATCATCGATGTAGAGATGCAGCTGTTCGTACTCTTGCATCAATTCATGAAGTTTCAGCATGGGCGCGACATCACCGTACATGGAATAGACGCCGTCGATCAGGTACCAGATTTGGCGGCGCTTGTTGCCAAATTCCTTGAGCTTGTCCTCGAGCATGTCGAGATTGCTATGCCGAATCATCTCGACCGGAACGCCTTTAGCTCGCGCAATATTCGCCGCGTGCTGCACACTGAAGTGGACGCTTTGATCGAGGATTATCGCGTCGTTGGCGGTAAGAAGCGTCGGCAGAATAGAGATATGGCAGGCGGAGGTGGAAGAATAGACCAGGACGGGTTTGTCGTCATAGATTTTGCTCAGCTCGTGCTCTAGAACCTCATTGATACCCGCGGACAAATAGCCGCGTGATACCGAGAACTGCAGGCCATAGCGATCCAAGAAGGCGAACCCCGCCTCCTTTAGCCTCGGATCCTGCCCCAGGCTCATATAGCTGCAGGTGCCAAAGTTCAGGAATTTGCGTCCACCAATTTCGAGATGCCTCTCGATGGGAACGTCGGTGTCGGTGACAAAGTACATGACACCGCGATTTTTCGCATCCGTGAGTATTTCATCGACAACATCGTAGGGATCTTGGTGGCGGATCTGCGCCATCGATTCCTCCTGGAGAAGATGCGTGATTTCTAATTGATTAGTTGGCGAGCGTATCCACGAGATCTCTGATGGTCAGGAGCGGCAATATTTCCATCGGGACTTCAATGTCCCAGTCGGCCTTGATTTTCTTAGCCAAAGCTGCGCCATCGATGGAATCAAAACCATAGGCGGCTAGATTGTTGCCGCTCTCCAGTTCTTCGGGGCTCAGATTCAACAGCTCGAGGAGGTACTGCTCCATCGCGCGATACTTTGGCGATCGCGCGCCACCATCAGGTTGCTGCGGCGTCGACGATATCGTCGCGGTACTGACACGGTCGCCGAGAATCGGCAGCTGATCGGTCAACAGCAGCTGTTTGCACAGTTGCCGCTGGATCTTGCCACTGGAGGTCTTGGGAATGGCGCCGCGGGCCAAGAGAACCAGCCGGTAGGGCACCACCTCGTGGTGGCTGGTGATGGCCTGAAGAATCGAGTCCATCGCACTTTCCAGGGTGTCTTGCGCTGGATCGTCTGCCGCGATTTCCGCGGCGACGCCCAGTCGCTCTTCACCATCGACCTCCAGCGTGAAGGCGGCGCAGTATCCGGACCGGATGGCGGGGTGGGATTGCTCGACCGAGAATTCGATGTCTTGCGGGTAGTGGTTGACTCCGCGCACGATCACCAGGTCCTTCAGCCGACCCGTCACGTACAGGTCGCCATCTTGCACAAAACCCAGGTCGCCCGTACGCAAGTACTTTCCATGGCCCGCGACGTTGCCGAAGCAGTCTTGGCTTGCGCCGGCACCGTTGAAGTAGCCCCGGCTGATATTGGGTCCACGCACCCAGATCTCGCCCACTTCGTCGGCAGCGCATGGCTGTTGTGTCTGCGTCGAGACAATGGCCAGCTCTACTTCTGGACCTGCCGGACCGCAGCAGACAACCTCCGCCAAAGGCGTTGCGGAAATGTCACATTCCACGACCCGGCCCTCGTTGAGCTGGCGCTGGTCCAGCGTCAATGTCTTGACTGTGGGCCCGCGCCAGCCGGTCACGAACAACGTGGCTTCGGCCAGACCGTAACCGGGCCGAAGGGCGTCCGGCCGCAGCCCGAACGGGGCAAACGCGGCCAGGAAGCGGCGCATCGTTTCCGCCCGCACCGGCTCAGCGCCGCAGTTCAATGCCTTGACGCTACGCAGGTCCAGCCCCTCGCGCTGAGCTGGCGTGCTTTGCTCCACGCAGAGATCGAAGGCGAAGTTGGGCGCGCCGCTGTTGGTACCGCGGTACTGGGTGAGGCAGCGAAGCCAACGCAGCGGATCCTGCACAAAGGCGGACGGGGGCATCGAAACCACCGTGGCCCCCAGATAGAGCGCTTGTAGCGCCATGAAGATCAACCCAAAGTCGTGATACTGAGGGAGCCAGGAGACAAGCAACTCATTTTGGTCTTGTTCCCAACGCCGCTCGATCTGATGGGCATTGGACAGCAAGTTGGCCTGGGTGAGCATCACCCCTTTGGGCTGTCCGGTCGAGCCAGAGGTGTACTGCAGCAGCGCCGCGCTCTCGGGCGCATACCGCGGGGGTTGCCAGTCGGCCCGGTCGGCGCTGGCGTCGTCGGTGTTCAGCCAGGTCAGCCCCGAAAGCCCGTCGGGCAGGGTGCGCACGTTTGATTGAGAGTCCACCGACGGCAGGTCAGTCAAGAAGACGCGCGCCTGCGCATCTCGCGCAATGGCCTGCAGTCGCAGCAATGCCGGCCCCAACTTGTTCATATTCGGAACCGGCACCGGCACCGCTACCGCGCCGCTGTACAGGCAGGCGACCAGCCCCACTGTCATCTCGATGTTGTCGCGACTGGCCAGGATCACCCGCTCGCCTTGCGCCCCCCGCGCCTGCAGCACCGCCGCCAGATGGGCGGCGCGCGCGTGCAGCCCTTCGTAGCTGATCACCGTGCCGGGCCCCTCACCTCGGGGCAAAAAGCGCACCGCGTCGGTGGCCGGGTTGGCCTGTATGGCGCACATGACGGCCTCGGCGGCCGTCCGATCTTTGGCTGTCGGCCTCGACATATCTGCTCATTTCTCTGCGGTTAGAGTTTGGCGCCGCCAGCACTACCTTCGAGCGGCTCTACGATCGAGATCACGCGATTTCCGCACCACCGTGACGGAGCCCATCGCGCCTGGGCGACAACCGATTTCGGCGATATATCTGGCGGCGTTTCCGGCTAGGCCGGGCGGGCGGCCAGTACCCTTAGGGCGGGCAACACATCAGCACGCCCCGTTGAGTCGAATTGCGGGTGCCGCGATTCGGATCAGTGGTGCGCGGGGCCGCGTATCCACACCGGGGCGAAACCGCCATCGTGAATCGCCCACGCCAACGCCCGGCGGTAGAGCTCAAAGACACTACGGGAGAATGCATTCCAGCAGCTCCCGAACAAACCTGCAGCAACCCCGATCCCCATGCGTATGGAGTTAACCGCACCAGGATTGACATCGTCAAGCGATGTGAAAGAACTTGAGGATCCCGCACGTCGCGCCGCGGTCTCCGGGTCCTCGTAACGGTCAGACTTTCGTTGCGGACAAACATGTTTCACATCCGGGCGGCCGGAGCACGTCTCAAAATTGAGATGAACCGGTGTCCGGCAGTGGCGACTCGCACCCATTGGCGTTTCGTGCGCTCGGCCCAAGGACGGCCCCGGGCCGTCCGGTGAGGTCACGAGTCCAGGCGAAGGCCGTGCGCCAAGGCGAAGGACAACGCTTGCGGCACGTCGATACGCGCACCCGCCAACGAGGCGCTTCGCCACAACGACGGGTCTAGGTTCGCACCGCGCAGATCCGCGTCGTCGAGCTTGGTGCCGTTGGTGCGTGCCCCACGTAGGTCGGCGCCGCGCAGCACACTCTTGCGCAAGTCGGTCTCGACCAGGCTGGCCTCGCGCAACCGGCAGCCACTCAAGTCGACGCCCCGCAGGTCGTTACCGCCGAGCACCGCCAGGGTGAAGTCGACCTCGTCGAGAACCAGCGGCCGCATCCGGCAGCTGACGAACACCGAGCCCAGCATGCTGCATTGGGCAAATGTGCTGTGCCACAGCGTGGTGCGCTCAAAGCTGCAGTTGCGAAACGCCGACCCTCGGTGTTCGGATTCGGTCAGATTGACTCCGCCGAAGTTGCATTCGCTGAACACAACTCGTTCGGTGCGCAGCCGGCTCAGATCCTCGTCGCGAAAGTCCCGGCCGGTGAATTCGCAGTCGACCCAATGCTCCACTTGCGGTTTCAAGGACGCTGGCCGCCTGCTGCTGTCAGGCTGGCCAATGCGTATTCGCTCAGCGCGATCAGCGCGTCGGTGGCTGACCTGCGGTCGCGGGCGTCGACGGTGATCACCGGTACCTCGGCCCGCAACATCAGCGCTTTGCGCACCTCGGCAATGGGATACTTTTGCGCACCGTCGAATTCGTTGATCGCAATCAGGAATGGCAGGTTGCGGTGCTCGAAGAAGTCCACTGCGGCGAAGCTGTCCTGCAGCCGCCGACAGTCGACCAGGACAATCGCGCCGATAGCGCCGCGTACCAGGTCGTCCCACATGAACCAGAACCGGCGCTGGCCCGGGGTCCCGAACAGGTAGAGCACCAGGTCCTCGCCCAGGGTGATGCGGCCGAAGTCCATGGCGACTGTCGTGGTCCGTTTGTCCGGGGTGGCCTCGAGCATGTCGACACCGACCGACGCATCGGTAACCATCGCCTCGGTGCGCAGAGGCATGATCTCCGAAACCGCGCCGACGAACGTGGTCTTGCCGGACCCGAATCCGCCCGCAACGACGATCTTCGTCGATGCGGTGCCGCGCGCCGCAGAGTGCGCCTCAGAGTGCTTTAAGGCCACGCAGGGTCCTTCCTATGAGTTCGTGGCGCTCATCGCGGGTCGAACGCTCGGTCAAGGTCGCATGCACCCGAAGGTAATCGGAGGTGACCAAATCACCCACCAAGACTCGCGCGACACCCACTGGCAGATCCAGACGGGCGGAGATTTCCGCCACCGAAGGACTGGTGAGGCACAACTGGACAATCCTGCCCCGCACGTCGCTGGGTTGCCACCGGCGCGCCAGACCCGCGCGCGATGTCTGCACCGGCGCTTCCAACGGAAGGTCGATGTCGGTTCCGGTACGGCCGGCCGTCAGCGCGTACGGGCGGACCAGGCTGGCCTCCCGCGCGGCTTCCGGCGCGGCTAGCGGCGGGTCGCGTCTGTCCATTGCGGCGCGGGCCTCGCGCGGCGGGAGGACTGCACGACGCTGCCGACCCGCTCGGCCAGCAGCGCCATTTCGTATCCGATCTGGCCGATGTCGCATCCGGTCACCGCCAGCGCCGCCAGATGCGAGCCGTCACCGACGCGCATCAGCAACAGAAAGCCGTTCTGCATCTCGACCACCGATTGCAGCACCTGTCCGCCCTCGAACAGCTGGGCGGCGCCGCTGGCCAGGCTGGACAGCCCGGAGGCCACCGCGGCCAGCTGGTCGGCGCGCTCGCGCGGCAAGTACTCGCTGGCGGCGACCGGAAGACCGTCGACCGACACCAACAAGGCGTGGGCCACCCCGGGAACCTCACGGGCGAACTTGGACACCAGCCAGTCCAGCGGGCTGTCCGACAAACGGGTGTTCATTGTTGATCCGGTTCCTGACTGGCTCTATGGGCATGTGCCCGTCCGGTGTGCACACCGCCGAAATGACTGCTCATGGATGCCCGAACCGCATTGGGGTCACGCATGGCGGCCGTGTGCTGGGCGGGCTGATCGGGTGGTAGTCCGCGGTCGGACGCCGGCGGCCGATCCGCCTCGTCCTGATTGGGCTCGTCGGAGTCGGCGGCACCCGGCACCAGCCGAGCACCCGGGGTACGCACCGGCAGGCCGTGATCCGTCCGGGACTGCACCGGTGTTTCCTGGGCCTCGGCGGCCGCCGACCAGCCGCGGTCCCATACCGACCGCCAATCCAGGTCGGCGCTATTGGCCAGCTCATGCGGATCACTGGTCATCTCGGACAACATTTTTTGGTAGATCGAGTCGTCGCGGACGGGGTCGGCCGGTGCCGACGGCGGCCCGGGTTTGACCGAAGGTGCCGGTTCACCGGGCCCCGCGCCGGCGGCCGGCGATCGCCTGGCAAAAAATGCGGCGGTGTCGGATTGTTGCGGCGCCGCTTGTTCCGGTCGCCCCACGGGTTGCGCGGTTTCCCACCAGGGTGTCTTCAGCTCACGGCGGCGCCGTGGCGGCTGCTGTTGTTCGGGCTGCTGGCCGGGGACGTCGGCAATGCCACTAGATCCGGGATTGCGCCGCGGCAGCAAACTGACCGGGGGAAGCGGTGGGACGGCGGTGCTGTCGCCGGTGGGCGCGGACCCGGCGGCATCCGGCGCGGGGGCAGGCTCCGAACTCGGAGGTCTGACCACAAACGCGCTCCGCTGCGGCGGCTGACCGGCCGCGGGTCCCGGCCGCTGGCCGTCCACCAAGACGGTCCGCGGCAGGTAGACCTCGGCAGTGGTGCCGCCGCCGGCCTCCCCGGTTGACGGGCCGCGCAACCCCACCCGAATCCCGTGCCGCGCGGCCAACCGGCCCACCACAAAAAGGCCCATGTGTCGAGCGTTGGCGGGAGTCACCTCGCCACCGGAGTGCAGTCGCATGTTGGCCATGCGCCGATCCGACTCGGTCATGCCCAGCCCGGAGTCCGCGATCCGCAGCAGGACCCCTCCCTCACTGCCACGCACCGCCGATACTCGAACCGGCGCGGTCGGCGGCGAATAGTTCAGCGCGTTGTCGATCAACTCGGCGAGAAGATGAATCACGGCACCCGCCGCGGCACCGATCACCGTGCAGTCGGCCACCCCCCCGGTTTCGACGCGCCGGTAGTCCTCGACCTCGGAGACGGCGGCGCTGATCACTGTCAACAGCGGCACCGGCTCACGGTGGTCACGCGAAATCTGCGCACCCGCCAGCACCAGCAGGTTCGCACTGTTGCGACGCAGCCGAGCAGCCAGGTGATCCAGCCGGAACAGGGTGTCGAGGCGGTCGGGATCCTCCTCGTTGCGCTCCAGCCCGTCGATGAGCGCCAACTGCTGATCCACCAGGGACCGGCTGCGCCGCGACATGGTCTCGAACATGTCGTTGACCAGCGATCGCAGTCGCGCCTCGTCCCCCGCCAGCACCAGGACCTGGGCGTGCAGCTCATCGACCGCGTGCGCGACCTGACCGATCTCCTCGGTGGTGTAGACCGGCAGTGGCTCCGGAATCGGCTCGGCGCCCTCCCGCACCTTCGCGATCTCACCCTCGAGGTCGGTGTGAGCGACCTTCAACGCACCGTCGCGCAGCTGGCGCAGCGGCCGGACCAACGCACGCGCCACCAGGAGCACCACGACCACCGCGACCAGGATGGCGCCCAACACCAACACGGTGTCGCGAATCGCGGCGTCACGCCGAGCGCTGGCCCTGGCCTGCACCGCCTTGGTGACCGACTCGGTGGCGTCGTTGATGACCTGCTCGGCGATCCCGCGGGTGATCTGGATCGACTGCAGCAGCTGGGGGTTACCCGCCAGCACGCTGTCCGGATCCGAGATGATCGCCATCCGGGTCACCATCTGCTGGTGCAGGGTCTTGGCGTCCGGTGAACCGACGCCGAGCACCTCGGTCATTCCGAACAGCGTCGAAGGTTCGGTGCCGGCGAGGGTGATCATCGAGTTGCGCAACTGCGCCTCGGGAGCTTCAGCGCCGCGAGTCACCAGGATTTCTTGCAGGGTCATCTGCCCGCGGGCGCCGACGGCCCTGCTCAAACCCTGAACTTCGGCCCGGATCTGCTCGTTGTCGACGCGTACCGAGGCGTTGATGGCGTCCTCTGCCGTCAGCAGCAGCGGCACATAGGCCGTGACGCGATCGCGCAAACTGATGGTGTTGGCCAGCGTCTGGTCCAGCAGCGCCTGCCCGCCGTTCAGCACGGAGTTGACCCCCGAGCGAACGTCGCTGAGCACGTTGGTGTTCGCCAACCTGGTCTGTAGCTCGTTTTTCCGGGCCGCAAAGTTCTTCTTGGGTCCCTCGACATCGCGTCCGGTGGAACTGGCCAGCAACGCGACATCGAGTGCCGACATGTACTTGGTGATGGCCGGTATGACGTCGGCACGAGCATCCGCCAGCCGCAGACCGCTGGAGTTGGCCATCCCGCCATGGATCCGCAATCCACCCAACACCATCGCCAGCAGCAGCGGCACCACCGCGATGGCGACGACCTTCCACCCCACCGGCCAGTTGCCCAACGACCAGGCGGGCGGGCGTTTGGGTGGAGCAGATTCGGCGCCGCTGGCAACGGGTGCGCCGGGGGCCGCCTCGACCGGTGTGGTCGGGCGGGCAAACATTGTCATGGGATTACGGCCGTGCTACCGGCCGCAGCCCCGATGTGTCCTGCTCGAACAAACCAGAGAACCATGCAAACTTCCCGCTAAATTTCGCCCGCCCGAACAGCTGGGCGCCAAGCAACGCCTGGCAATTCGACGAGTATGACAGCCCAGAGCCGTGGTCTCCATAATTGTTACCGAGCAGATAACCTCGGCCGCAACAGGCCCGCGGGCCGCCGGAGCCTAGGCCGGGCGAAGCAGCGCGACCAGGAAGTCGCAGTCATCGGTGAACGGTCGCAGATCCCAGGTGGATAGCAGCAGATCGGGCACCAACCCGGCGGCTTGCGCGTCGTCGAGGAAGTCGGCGAACGCGTAGTCGCGGCCCGCGCCGAAGCCGATCACCGCTCGGCCGTCGCTGCGCAGGTGCGCACGTAGCCGGCCGAGCACTCGAGCCCGGGTGCTCGGGGCCAGGAATGTCATCACGTTGCCGGCGGAGACGATTACGTCGAACGGCTCGGCAATGCCGCGCGCGGGCAAGTCAAGCTCGGCGAGGTCGCCCACGAGCCACTGCGGGCCGGGATAATCCTGCTCGGCCGCTTCGATGAGCGCCGGATCGACGTCCACGCCGACCACCCGGTGACCGGCCGCGGCCAGATGACGACCCAACCGGCCGGGGCCGCAGCCCGCATCGAGGATGTGGGCACCGCGCGGCGCAATCGAGTCCACCAGGCGTGCCTCGCCGACCAGGTCTTCGCCCGCGCGGGCCATGGCCCGGAACCGCTCGATATACCAGCGCGAATGTCCGGGATCGGCAGCAACCTTCTGCATCCAGATGCTCTGCTCGACCATGCGAGCATTATCGCCCGGGTACGAGCGCCGGGCGTGGGCGGCCGGCTTAGCGGAAGGATGGCGTGTTGTGTTCAAGCTGCTGTTCTACTCGCCTCGCATCGCCCCCAACACGGGCAACGCCATCCGGACCGCGGCCGCGACCGGCTGTGAGCTGCATTTGGTAGAACCGCTGGGCTTCGATCTGTCCGAGCCCAAACTCCGGCGAGCCGGGCTCGACTATCACGACTTGGCCTCAGTCACTGTCCACGGCTCCCTCACGCAGGCGTGGGACGCACTGCTACCGGCGCGGGTGTTCGCCTTCACCGCCGGGGCCAGCGTCACGTTCTCCGACGTCGACTTCCGGCCCGGCGATGTGCTGATGTTCGGGCCCGAGCCCACCGGCCTGGACGCGGCGACGCTGGCCGACGCGCATATCACCCAACAGGTGCGTATCCCCATGCTGGCGGGCCGGCGCTCGCTGAATTTGGCCAACGCCGCGGCCGTCGCGGTGTATGAGGCGTGGCGGCAGCACGGCTACCCGGGGGCGCTCTAGCGGCACGTCACGAGGCAGACCGGGCTGCAACCGGCCGGACTTCGACGCTCCGCCATCCGCCGACCTGTGAGTTTTCTGCCAATCAGCTGCAGAAATCCCGTAAGGGGAATCGGGTGCCCCCAACCGCCTTACCGTGCTGGAAATTTCCGGCTCCGGATGTGACGTCCCGAAAGGACAGCAATGTCGTCAATGGCGGTATTCCCCGAGGCGGTATCGGCTGCGGCGGCTGACGTAGCAAACATCGGCCAGGCGCTGAGCGCGGCAAATGCGGCCGCAACGGTTCCCACCACCAACCTGCTGGCCGCCGGCACCGACGAGATATCGACGGCGGTGGCATCCCTGTTCTCCGGCCACGGCCAGGCCTATCAACGGCTCGCCAACCAGCTGATGGCCTTTCACGAACAATTCGCCCAAGCGCTCACCGCCGGCGCGAGCGCCTACACCGGCGCCGAGGCAACCAACGCCTCACCCCTGCAGACCGTGGAACAAAACGCCCTGGGCCTGATCAACGCGCCCACCCAAACCTTGCTCGGCCGCCCCCTGATCGGTGACGGCGCCGCCGGCACCGCCACCAACCCCAACGGCGGCGCCGGCGGCCTGCTCTACGGCAACGGCGGTGCCGGCTTCAACAACGGCGCCACCGCCGGAGCCGCCGGCGGCAACGGCGGCAACGCCGGACTGATCGGCAACGGCGGGGCCGGCGGCAACGGCGGTGCCGGCGCGGCCGGGGGAACCGGCGGCAACGGCGGTGCCGGCGCGGCCGGGGGAACCGGCGGCAACGGCGGCTGGCTCTACGGAAGCGGCGGTGCCGGCGGCGCCGGAGGCAACGCCCTGGTCGCCGGCGGCACCGGAGGCAACGGCGGCGCCGGCGGCACCGCCGGACTATGGGGCAACGGCGGCGCCGGCGGACACGGCGGCAGCGGCCTAGCCGGCAACAGCGGCGTCAACCCCACCCCCACCCATGACACGGCCCTCAACGGCGCCGACGGCGACAGCAACATCTACGACGCCGCCACCAACACCGTCTCCGCGACCCCGGGCACCGACGGCGCTGCCGGCGGAGCCGGTGTCACCGGTGGAAATGGCGGGGCCGGCGGCTCCGCCTCCCAACCCGTCACCAGCCTTACCGCGACCGCCAGTGACGGCGGCAACGGCGCGCAAGGCGGCCAGGGCGGTGCCGACGGTGGCACCGGTGGTGTCGCCGGCGTCGCCGCCTCCTACAACGGTGTCGCCATCGGGGGCAACGGAGGCAACGGCGGCACCGGCGGCACCGGTACGGACGGCCTAGCCGGCAGCGGGGGCAGTTCTGGTGGCGCGGGAGGACGCGGCGGCTGGCTGATCGGCAACGGTGGTGCCGGTGGCGCCGGCGGTGCCGGTGGCGCCGGCGGTAACGGTGCCATCGGTGGCGACGGCGGAGCCGCCGGCTTTACCGGCTCCAACAACGACAGCGCGGCCTCCACCTTGTACGGGGCCCACGGCGGCACCGGCGGTGATGGCGGTGCCGGCGGCACCGGTGGGCATGGCGGAGCCGGCGGTGCCGGTGGCGCCGGCGGCGTCGGCGGCGACGGCGGATGGCTGATCGGCGACGGCGGTGCTGGCGGACAGGGCGGTGTCGGCGGCATGGGCGGCACCGGTGGCGCGGGGGGTTCCGGCGTCGCCGGCGCCCATGGCGGCAACGCCACGAGCGCGATAGCGGCATTCGGTGGCGACGGCGGGGCGGGCGGCGATGCCGGTCATGGCGGCATGGGTGGCGACGGCGGCAACGGCGGCCAGGGAGCCAGCGGTGGCCGCGGCGGGCTACTGCGCGGCGCACAGGGCGTCACCGGAACCGCCGGTGACGGCGGTACCGGCGGTGACGGCGGTCTGCATGGCGCCTTCGGCGCGGGCGGCGATCCGGGCACCGGTGGTGGTCAGGGGTCTGATGGCAAGCTCGGCGCCAACGGCCTCGGTGGCGCCGCCTTCGACGGCGCCCGCGGCACCGACGGCAACCCGGGCTGACGCGGCGCCGACTACCAGCTGTTCCAGTGCGTCAGGCGGTCGGCGGGCAGCCGCTTGGCCGGGCGGAAGTCGGTGCCTTTGGTGTAGGCGATCGGGAACAGCCCGCCCTGGCTGTAGTCGTCGTAGGGGATGCCAAGGACGTCGGCTACCTGCCGCTCACCGTCGGCCAGCAGATGCAGTGTTGTCCAGCATGAGCCCAATCCGCGGGACCGTAGCGCCAGACAAAAGCTCCAGACCGCCGGAAACAGCGAGGCCCAGAAGGACACTCCGCCCAACGGCGATTTGTCTTCCCGGCCCTGGATGCACGGGATCATCAGGACCGGCGCCTCATGCATGTGCTCGGCGAGGTAGGTCGCGGAATCCCTGACCTTGCCCATCCGCTCACCCCGAGTGTCACCCTCGGCGTACTCGGGTGCCGGCATGCTCAGGTAGCTGCGGGCCCGGGCCAGGTAGACGTCGGCGATCGCCTTCTTCTTGTCCGCATCTTCGACAAACACCCACTGCCAACCCTGCGAGTTGGAACCGGTGGGCGCCTGCAGCGCCAGATCGAGGCATTCCATCAACACTTCGCGCGCCACCGGCTTGTCGAAATCGAGTCGCTTGCGGACCGAACGGGTCGTGGTCAGGACTTCGTCGACGGACAGGTTGAGGGTCATGTCGCGGAGATTACCCCCCTATATTCAGCTTCATGGGTATCGAACTGACTCAAGAGGTTTCTGACAGGCTGGCCTCCGACCACTACGGGTGGCTGACCACCGTCGCCAAATCTGGACAGCCAGTGCCGCGACTGATCTGGTTCTACTTCGACGGAGCCGACCTCACGGTGTACTCGATGCCCAAGGCGGCCAAGGTCGCCCATATCCTGCAGCGCCCCCACGTCAGCCTGAATCTCGATTCCGACGGCAACGGCGGGGGCATCATCGTGGTCGGCGGGACGGCTGACTTGGCAGCCACCGATGTCGACTGCCGCGAAGACGAGCCGTACTGGGCCAAGTACCGCGACGATGCCGCGAAGTTCGGTCTGACCGAAGCGATGGCTTCCTACAGCACCCGACTCAAGATCACCCCGACCCGAGTGTGGACGACGCCGACGGGCTGAGGTTCGACTCGCCAAGGTGCGGGTCTGCACAACGACACGCCGCTTTGGCGGGCATTCTGCGCACGTTCGGGCGCACTAGCGGAAGTCACGGGAACGCGAGCCGACCGCCAGGCTGATGCGCCCCATCCGCTCCGCCACGACGGTGACTGCGCCACTGGCGTTTTGCACCTGACCACGGATGAGCAGTGCGGGCGCCGTATTCGCCAGTTTGCGATGTCGCACCCACACCCCCGGCGTACAGAGCACATTGACCATCCCGGTCTCGTCTTCCAGGTTGATGAACGTCACCCCCTGGGCCGTCGCGGGTCGCTGTCGATGGGTCACCGCGCCGGCGATCAGCACCCGCTCCCCGTCGGGCACCGAGAGCAGCGCAGCTGCGGCCAACACCCCCAAGGCGTCCAGGTCTGCTCGCAGAAACTGGGTCGGGTAGCTGTCCGGGGAGATGCCGGTGGCCCACACGTCGGAGGCGGCCAGCTCCAGCTCACTCATTCCCGGCAGCGTCGGGATGTGCGATGACGAGCCCACCCCGGGCAACCGGTCCGGCCGTTGGGTGGCCGCGGCCCCGGCCGCCCACAGCGCCTCCCGCCGCGACATCCCGAAACAGCCCAGCGCTCCAGCCGTCGCCAGCGCTTCGGTCTGCGGCACGCTGAGCTGCACTCGCGATGTCAGATTCAGCAGGGAAGCGAACGGCCCGTTGTCGTTTCGTTCCGCGACCAGACTTTCGGCGAGGTCATCTCCGATATGGCGGACGGCTCCCAGACCGAGGCGGACCTGCATTCCGGCATTCTCCAGAGTGGCGTGCGCCAGGCTCGCATTGACATCGGGCCCGTGCACCAATACACCGTGCCGGCGGGCGTCGGCCACCAGCGACTGTGGTGAATAGAAGCCCATCGGCTGAGCCCGCAGTAACGCGGCGCAGAACGCCGCGGGGTGGTGCAACTTGAACCACGACGAATAGAACACCAGCGACGCGAAGGACAGTGCATGGCTTTCGGGGAAACCGAAATTCGCGAACGCCTCCAGCTTTTCGTAGATCCGATCGATCACCTCGTCCGGGGCGCCATGCAGCGCGCGCATACCGTCGTAGAACCGGCCGCGCAGTCGGCGCATGCGCTCGGTCGAGCGCTTGGATCCGATGGCGCGCCGCAGCTGGTCGGCCTCGGCGGCGGAGAAGCCCGCGCAATCGACGGCCAACTGCATCAGCTGTTCTTGGAAAAGCGGCACTCCCAGCGTCTTACGCAACGCCGATTCCATGGACGGGTGCTCGTAGACGACCGGGTCGATACCGTTGCGCCGCCGGATGTAGGGGTGTACCGACCCGCCCTGAATGGGCCCGGGCCGGATCAGCGCGACCTCTACCACCAGGTCATAGAACACTCGGGGCTTGAGTCTGGGCAACGTGGCCATCTGAGCCCGTGACTCCACCTGGAACACACCGACGGAGTCGGCGCGGGCCAGCATCTCGTACACCGCCGGTTCGGAAAGGTCCAGCCGGGCCAGATCCACTTCGATGCCTTTGTGCTCGGCCACCAGGTCTCTCGCGTAATGCAGAGCCGAGAGCATGCCCAGCCCGAGCAGGTCGAACTTCACCAACCCGATTGCCGCGCAGTCGTCTTTATCCCACTGCAAAACACTGCGATCGGCCATGCGCGCCCATTCCACCGGGCACACGTCGGCGATCGGGCGGTCGCAGATCACCATGCCACCGGAATGAATACCCATATGCCGTGGCAGATTCCGAATCTGGGCTGCCAGATCGATCACCTGCTCGGGAATGCCCTCGACATCGTCGGGCGTCGCGTTCCAGTGGCCGATCTGTTTACTCCAGGCATCCTGCTGGCCCTGCGAGAAGCCCAGCGCGCGAGCCATATCGCGCACCGCGCTGCGCCCCCGGTAGGTGATGACGTTGGCGACTTGAGCGGCATAGTCCCGGCCATATTTGTTGTAGACGTACTGAATGACCTTTTCCCGCTGATCCGACTCGATGTCGATATCGATGTCGGGCGGTCCGTCGCGCTCGGGTGACAAGAAGCGTTCGAACAGGAGCTCGTTGGCTATCGGATCCACAGCGGTGACACCGAGGGCATAACAGACCGCGGAGTTGGCCGCCGATCCCCTGCCCTGGCACAGAATGTCGTTACGTCGGCAAAACTGGGTGATGTCGTGTACTACCAGGAAATAACCCGGGAAGCTCAGTTGTGCAATGACTTTCAGCTCATGCTCGATCTGGGCGTAAGCTTTCCTGGCCCGCGGCGACCGCTCGGTCGAACCGTAGCGCTCGCGGGCACCCGACATGACCAACGACCGCAACCAACTGTCCTCGGTGTGCCCGCCGGGCACATCGAACGGCGGCAGCCGCGGCGCGATGAGCGCCAGCCCGAACGCGCACTGCTCGCCGAGTTCGGCGGCGGCGGTCACCACGTCGGGCCGCTGCGCGAACAGCCGGGCCATTTCCGCGCCGGAGCGCAGATGCGACCCGCCCAGCGGCGCCAGCCACCCGGCCGCGGAGTCCAGGGACTGGCGGGCCCGGATGGCCCCCATCGCCATGGCCAGCCGGCTGCGCGCCGGATGGGCGAAATGCGCCCCGGTCGTGGCAACGACGCCAACACCAAAGCGGGGCGCCAGCCCGGCCAGCATCGCGTTGTTCTCGTCGTCGAGCGGGTGACCGTGGTGGGTTAGCTCGACGCTGACCCGGCCGGCCGTGAACCGGTCCACCAGATCGGCCAGCGCCCGCTCCGCCGCATCCGGCCCACCTTGACGAAGCGCTTGGCGCACATGACCTTTCCGGCATCCGGTCAGGATGTGCCAGTGCCCGCCCGCGGCCTCGGTCAGCGAGTCGAAGTCGTAGCGTGGCTTGCCCTTCTCACCGCCGGCCAGATGCGCCGCGGCCAGTTGCCGTGACAGCCGCCGATAGCCTTCCGGACCTCGGGCCAGCACCAGTAGATGCGGTCCGGGCGGATCCGGCTGCTCGGTGCGGGCCTCCGGCCCCAGCGACAGCTCGGCACCGAACACGGTGCGCACGCCGAGCCCGCTGGCCGCTTCGGCGAACCGCACCGCCCCGTACAGGCCGTTGTGATCGGTCAGCGCCAGGGCGCGCAGATCCAGGCGGGCGGCTTCCTCGACCAACTCTTCCGGCGTGCTGGCGCCATCGAGAAAGCTGTACGCCGAATGCGCATGCAACTCGGCGTATGCGATGGACGAGTCGACCCGGTTGGCGTCCGGCTTGGGCGCATACGTCTCGCGCTTGCGCGACAACGGACCGTCCCACCCGGCCTCGGCCGTGGGGCCGGCCGCATCCGGCACGCCGGCATGACGCGGCTTGCCATCCAGCACCCGCTCCATTTCCGCCCAACTCGGCGGGCCATTGCCCCAGCCCACACCCACAGCTTATCGAAAGTATGTTCGAATACCGAGGGGGGTCGGAGCGAGCGATCGCTCAGCACAAAAGTGAGGCATATCACCGCTGTTAAACACATCTTTAACTGAAAAACACGTTCTTAACCTGGCAGGCCTATCGCGCCCAACGCATCGGGACAAATACTGGTACTGATTCACAAACTGACGGGTGGGGACTTGTGATAGCACAATTGACGACACTGGACGCTGGCCTGCGCAGGGCCCAAGAACCGGACTGGGACGCAAGCCTGGCAATCGGCGCAGTCGCCGTGATCAACGGCGCCGTTCCCGACTTCGAACTTCTCAAAACGACTCTGGCACAGCGGCTTAGGTCAATCCCCCGGCACGCGCAGGTGCTGCGGACGCAGTGGATCGACCAACCCGAATTCGATTTTGACGCGCACATCCAACGGGCGGCGCTGCCCGGGCCGGGCGACGAAGCGGAACTGTTTCGGGCCATCGCACACGCCCTGGAACGCCCCCTCGACTTGGACCGTCCGCTCTGGGAATGCTGGGTAATCGAGGGCATCGAGCACAATCGGTGGGCGATCCTGCTCAAGCTCCACCACAGCATGGCCGACGGTATTTCGGCGGTCCAGATCCTGACCAGACTCTGCGACGACGCCGACCACACCGGCGCAAATCATGTTGCCGTTAAACCGGTTCCGGATTCAGATGCGGGCGCGCGCAGCTGGCCGGACTCCCTTGCCACAAACATCGTCAAGGCGGCCGCGCGTGCCGTCAGCTGGCCCACGATGTGGTTGTCGTCGGCCGATTCGCCGATCACCATGCGCCACTACACCGCGGTTCGCTTTCCGCTCGCCGACGTGGACCGGGTGTGCCGCAAGTTCGGGGTAACCGCCAACGATGTTGCGCTGGCAGCCATCAGCGAGGGCTTTCGGACGATGCTGCTGCACCGCGGTGAACAGCCCCGCGCCGACTCACTGCGCACGCTGGAGAAACCCGCCAACCAGATCTCGGCCCTGCTGCCTTACCTGCCGGTCGACCAGAATGACCCGATCACCCGACTGCGCACCGTGCACAGCCAGCTGAACCCGGCCCCGGCCGCGGTCCGCACGAAATCCGCCAGTCTTGCCGATTACACGCCTCTTGCATTGTGCACCAAAGCTATTCAGACCTTGGTACGTCTCCCCCAGCGAAGTGTCGTGACGCTGGCAACCGATGCGCCAGCGCCGCGCCACCGGCTCCAGCTGATGGGACAACCGATGGAGCAGGTGCTGCCGATCCCGCCGACTGCTCCGCAGCTGAGCACCGGAGTTGCCGTGCTCTGCTACGACGACGAGCTGGTATTCGGCATCACCGCCGACTACCAGGCCGCGACCGACCTGCGACAGCTTGCCGCCGGTATCGAACGAGGGATGGCGCAGCTGGTGGCGCTCAGCCAGGACTCCGTTCTGCTGTTCGGCAAAGACCGCCGCAAGCGCAGGCACCGCAGCCGGCCCGGCGGGGTGGCGAGGCGGACGTTGGTGTCGCCGGCCCGGGTGCGACGCTGACCCGAAGCGACCCGTAAGAGACGGCATTGCCCACCATGAGAAGGTGGGATCATGTCGGTCACCATCGACCCGCGCCGCCATGATGCCGTCCTGTTCGACACCGCATTGGACTCAACACAAGCACTGGTCCGGCAACTTCAGCAAGCCCGCGTCGGCACCGCCACCTTTGCCTCCGGCGGTGGCGGGCACGACGCCGCGATCCAGGCCCTGACCGAATCGGCCGACCGCGTCGGCGCGCGGCCCGGCCGCTGCGTGGTCATCACCACAGACGCGGCGAACGTAGCCGCCGCCCGCGACAGCGGATTCGCGCTGGTGATCGGGGTGGACCAGGCCGGGCACCGCGACGCGCTACCTGACCACGGCGCCGACACCGTCCTCGCCGATCTGGACGAGGTGCGGGTGCGCGCCGGCGACCGGCACATGTCCGAGCTTCCCGACGCATTGCAGGCACTCGGACGACCCGACGGCCTGACCGTGCCGCGGCCCGCGGTCTTCTTCGATTTCGATGGCACGTTGTCCGAGATCGTCGACGATCCGGATGCGGCCACGCCGACGGCCGGCGCCGTGGCGGCACTGCAACAGTTGGCCGCGCAGTGTCCGGTAGCGATACTCAGTGGCCGCGACCTCGCCGACGTATCCCAACGCGTGGGACTGCCCGGAATCTGGTATGCGGGCAGTCATGGGTTCGAGCTGACCGCGCCGGACGGAACGCATCACCAGAACGAGGCCGCCGCGGCGGCGATACCGGTGCTCGAACAGGCGGCCGCCCAGCTTCGCGACCGGCTCGGTTCCATCCCCGGGGTGATGGTGGAGCACAAGCGGTTCGGCGTGGCCACCCACTACCGCAATGCCGCCCGCGACCGGGTGGGCGAGATCGCCGCGGTGGTGCGTGCCGCGGGCCAGCGCGACGGGCTGCGGGTGACGACCGGCCGCGAGGTGATCGAACTGCGCCCGGACATCGACTGGGACAAGGGCAAGACGCTGCGCTGGGTAATCGATCACCTGCCTGATCAGCGGGCCGCTCCCCTGGTGCCGATCTATCTCGGTGACGACATCACCGACGAGGACGCGTTCGACGCGGTAGGCCCCAACGGTGTTGCGATCATGGTGCGGCACAACGAAGATGGCGATCGCGCCACCGCCGCACTGTTCGCGCTCGAGAGTCCGGCTCGGGTTGCCGAATTCACCGGACGGCTGGCGAGCCAGCTGTCGACGCTTGGGTGAAACGGCTGACGACTCAGCCCTGCACGTATTCCACCGCACCGTCATCGAGCACCACCCGGGCGTCGGACCCATCGGTGCCGGCCACCACGGTGCGATACACCGCCTTGCCCGGCTCGGTGCGCCAGATCAGCGTGGTCAGCGTCTCGCCGGGAAACACCGGCTTGGTGAACCGCGCGTCGATCGAGGTGATGTTGGCGGCCACCCCGCCGCCCAGCTCGGCCACCAGCGCCCGCCCCGCCACGCCGTAGGTGCACAGCCCGTGCAGAATCGGCTTGGGGAACCCAGCCAATTCCTTGGCGAACCAGGGGTCACTGTGCAGCGGATTGCGATCGCCGGAGAGCCGGTAGATCAGTGCCTGGTCCTCCCGGGTCGGCAGGACAACCCGGGCATCAGGCTCGCGATCGGGAATTTCCGGTGCGGCCGGACGCTCACCCGGCACTCCCCCGAACCCGCCCGCCTGGCGAATGACCAGCGTGGTGAACGTCTCGGCGATCAGGGTTCCGGTTTCTGGATCGGTGCCACGGCCGCGCAGCATGATGACCGCGTTCTTGCCCTCGCCCTTGTCCTGGACGTCGGCAACCTCGGAGACCACCGACAGCTTTCCCGCGGTGGGCAGGGGCGCATGTAGGCGGATGCCCTGGGAGCCGTGCAAGAGCATGGCGTGGTTGAACGTGCCGATCTTGCCCGCCGCCCCGAATGCCGGGCAACAGATCACCGCGTAGGTTGGCAGCACCTGCTGCGCGATGTCGTGGCTGTTCTCAGTGGTGAACGACAAGTCGTCGATACCCGCGCCGACGCCCAGTGCGTAGAGCAGCGTCTCCCGGTCTTTCCACTCGAACGACATCGGCTCGGTCGTTGCGCCAACGGCACCCGGATCGATCGCCATGCGGGTCTCCTCTCGATTGGGAAATTCGAGCCTTTCTGCAGTCAACCATCGCAAACCCTTCCCACCGGTGCGGTCGGCAGGGCAGGCTATCGCCATGGCCAAGCGCAGCATGATCTGGAATACCTCCAAAGTCCTAGCTCTACTCGCCACGGCAATGCTGCTCGGCGCCTGCGGCGGCGGAAGCCCCCAGGCCCGCAGCATCACGCTGACCTTCATTCGCAATGCACAATCGCAGGCCGACGCCGAGGGGATCATCGCTACCGAGTTGCCTGGAACCGGACTGAGCTCCGACGGTAAAGATCAAGCGCAGCAGCTGACCCATCAGTTTGGGCGCAGCGAATTCGACAGCATCTACACATCGCCGATGGAAGCCGCCCAGCAGACCGCCGCTCCTCTGGCCAGGGAGTTGAGCAAGCAAGCCGAGATCGTTCCGGGCCTGCAGTCCATCGATGCCGGCTGGTACAACGGCAAACCCGATTCGATGGCCGACCGCACCTACATGGTGGCGCCGGTCAGCTGGATCGACGGCAACGTCGAAGCCAGCATCCCCGGGTCAACCTCGGGCAGCGATTTCAACAGCCGATTCACCGGCGCCATCCGCAAGATCTACGACGGCGGCCACAACAAGCCGGTCGTGTTCTCCCAAGGCACGGCGATCATGGTGTGGACGCTGATGAACGTGAAAAACCCCAAGACCAACCTGCTCAACACCCATCCCCTACCGAACATCGGCCGCGTGGTGATCAGCGGCAATCCGGCGACCGGCTGGAAGCTGGTGGACTGGGACGGCATCCGTAACTTCGGCTGACCGGTTGACGGGTGCGGCCGCGGCCGCCACCATGACTGCATGCGGTATGTCGTTACCGGCGGTACCGGGTTTATTGGGCGCCGCGTCGTGTCCCGTCTGCTACAGAGCGACGCCGATGCACGGGTGTGGGTCCTGGTACGGCGCCAATCGCTGAGTCGTTTCGAACGCCTCGCCACTGACTGGGGCGATCGGGTCAAACCCTTGGTCGGCGAGTTACCTGAGCTGCCGGTGACCGAGCAGATCAGCGCCGAACTGGGGCAGATCGACCATGTCGTGCACTGCGCGGCGGTCTATGACATCACCGCCGGGGAGAATCAACAGCGGGCCGCCAACGTCGATGGAACCCGCGCCGTGATCGAGCTGACCCGGCGACTGGACGCGACATTGCACCACGTGTCGTCGATCGCCGTGGCCGGCGACTTCGCCGGCGAGTACACCGAGGCCGACTTCGACGTCGGCCAGCAGCTGCCCAGTCCGTACCACCGGACCAAGTTCGAGGCCGAATTGCTGGTGCGCTCCAGCACCGGGCTGCGGTACCGCATCTACCGCCCGGCGGTCGTGGTCGGCGACTCACGCACCGGCGAGATGGACAAGATCGACGGCCCGTACTACTTCTTCGGCGTACTGGCCCGGCTGGCCGCGCTGCCGTCACTGACCCCGATCCTGTTGCCCGACACCGGACGCACCAACATCGTCCCGGTCGACTACGTGGTGGATGCGCTCGTCGCCCTGATCCGCGAGGACAACATGGCATTCCCGAACGGGCGGACCTTCCATCTGACCGCACCACAATCGGTGGGATTGCGCGGCATCTACCAAGCCGTGGCCAAGGAGGCCGGACTGCCCCCGGCGCGGGGGGCACTCCCCGGCTCGGTGGTCACCCCGGTGCTCAAGGCACGGGGCCGCGCGAAGGTGCTGCGCAACATGGCGGCCACCCAGCTGGGGATTCCCTCCGAAATCTTCGACGTCTTGGACCTCAAGCCCACCTTCATCAGCGACGAAACGCAGAAAGCGTTGCGCGGCAGCGGTGTGCGACTGCCCGACTTCGCCGGCTACGCCCCCAAGTTGTGGCGCTATTGGGCCCAACACCTTGACCCCGACCGTGCCCTCCGCGACGATCCGAGGGGCCCGCTGGTGGGCCGGCACGTCATCATCACCGGGGCATCCAGCGGCATCGGGCGAGCTTCGGCGCTCGCGGTCGCGCAACGGGGCGGATGCGTATTCGCGTTGGCCCGCAACGCCGACGCGCTCGACCAACTGGTCGCCGAGATCCGCGCGGGCGGCGGCCAGGCCTACGCTTTCACCTGCGACATCACCGACTCCACCTCCGTCGAACACACCGTCAAAGACATCCTGGGCCGCTTCGGACATGTCGACTACCTGGTCAACAACGCCGGCCGGTCGATTCGCCGCTCGGTGGTCAACTCCACCGACCGCTTGCACGACTACGAACGGGTGATGGCCGTCAACTATTTCGGCGCGGTCCGGATGGTGCTGGCGCTGTTGCCACACTGGCGCGAACGACGTTTCGGGCATGTCGTCAACGTTTCCAGCGCCGGGGTGCAGGCTCGCAACCCCAAGTACAGCTCGTATCTGCCCAGCAAGGCGGCGCTGGACGCGTTCGCCGACGTGGTCGCCTCCGAGACGCTGTCCGACCACGTCACCTTCACCAACATCCACATGCCGCTGGTAGCCACCCCGATGATCGTGCCGTCGCGACGGCTCAACCCGACGCCCGCGATCAGCGCCGAGCACGCGGCCGCCATGGTGGTGCGCGGACTCGTCGAGAAGCCGGCGCGAATCGATACCCCGCTGGGCACGCTCGCCGAAGTCGGCAACTACGTCGCACCGAAGCTGTCCCGGCGGATTCTGCATCAGCTCTATCTGGGTTACCCGGATTCTGCTGCGGCACAAGGCTTCTCGCCGCTCGATGACGCCCAGGAGCACCGGCCGGTGCGCCGCCCCAAGCGGCCGGCCCTAGCCGTGACGGGCATGCGGATCCCCAGACCCGTCAAACGGCTCGTTCGGTTGGCACCCGGCGTGCACTGGTAAGCGGACTCCCGATTCCGGCCCGGCCGCGGCGTATCGTTGCCGCGGTGAACCCCGTGTTCGTCGACGCCGACACCGGCATCGACGACGCGCTGGCGTTGATATATCTGTTGGCCAGCACCGACGCCGATCTGGTGGGCATCGCATCGACGGGCGGAAACACCTCGGTCGATCAAGTGTGCACGAACAACCTCGGTGTGCTCGAACTGTGCCGGGCCGGTGACATACCGGTGGCAAGAGGCGCCGACCAACCACTAACCGGGCAGTGGCCGCATCGGGCAAACACGCACGGCCCCAAAGGTTTAGGGTATGCCGAGCTACCCCCGACCAACCGGGAGCTGGCCAACTATGACGCCGCGGCGGCTTGGGTGCGAATGGCACACACCTATCGCGGAAAACTGACCGGACTGGTCACCGGACCGCTGACCAACCTGGCGCGAGCGCTGCGCGCCGAACCCGCATTGCCGGCGATGCTGAGCCGGCTGGTGATCATGGGCGGGATGTTCGACGCGGACGGCAACGATGTCGGGGCCGACTGGAACATCAGGGTGGACCCAGAGGCCGCCAGCGAGGTGTTCGCGGCCTGGACAGGGCAACAACAACTTCCAATCGTGTGCAGCTTGAACCTGACCCGCAAGGTTGCGATGACACCGGACATCCTCGCCAGGCTGACCTGCGCCGCCGGCCCGTCCGCGTTGACCCGGGTGATCCAGGACGCGGTGCGGTTCTACTTCGAGTCCCACCGAGACCGCGGATTTGGGTATCTGGCGTATCTGCACGATCCGCTGGCGGCCGCGATTGCACTCGACCCGCAGCTGGTGACGATCCAGGTGGCGACGGTGGACGTGGTGTTGGCGGATATTCCGACGCGCGGCATGACGGTTGCCGACCGGTCGGGGAAGCACCCTCCCAACGCGCGGATCGGGGTCAGCGTCGACCCGGCCGTGTTCTTCGAGAGGTTCATCCAACGAGTCGCAGCGTTCGCACGCCGAGCGTGAACTGACTGCGCGACGCCGGTGTGTGGTCTGCGGTGTCACTCGTAACTCCCTTCTAGGTACCACCGCCGTTGCCGATAGCACAGCAGTAGCGCGCGCTCGTCCCCCAGCAGCACCTGGGCGCGGGCGGTGCGGCCTTTACCGAGATCGGGGTCCCACCACCGTTCGTCGACTGGCCAAGGTCCGGCCCACCAGTGCAGCCGGTCATCACGGCCGCCGACGACCAGTCTCGCGGGGGTGGTGGAGAACATCCCCCGGCTGGTTACCCGTACCGGATTTCCTTGGACATCAAGCAATTCCACCGGGTCGTCGAGCAATACCGCCGGCGAGGGCGCGGGTAACTGCCCTGACCAGGGCTGCCCCGGATCGGCCTGCGGCACCGGCTCATCGCCCAGCGCGGTCAACGTGATGCGCTCGGTCGGCCCGCGACCGCCGGACAGCACCGGCACCTGAACCGCCTCCGGACCGAGCAGGCCTTGCACCCGTACCAGCGCGCGACGGGCCCGAAGCCTGTCCTCTTCGCCCAAACCACCCCACAACGGCAACTGCAGCGCTTCAGCGGACACCACTTCGAGCGCCTGCAGACGCAACTGTGTCACTGGCGCGGTGGGCCGGTCCCTGGCGTTGCGACTGCTCAGCCATCCGTCCAGCTGCCAGCGCACCCGGTCCGCGGTGGCCTCCTCGGTCAACGGCTCGGCACACCGCCACACCCGGGTGCGCTCTTCACCGCTGTCGGTGACGGCGTGAATGGCCAGCCGGGTGCACCCCACTCCGGCGGCCAGCAACGCCTGGTGCAGCTCACTGGCCAGCGCCCGGCCGGCGAATGCCGCGGCGTCGACCCGATCGATCGGCGGATCGCAGCGCAGCACCGCCCCGAGTTCCGGCGGTGGTTCGCACCCGGAGGGAAGGCGTTCGGGCTCGCCGCGGGCGAACCGGTGTGCGGCCACCGCGTCAGCGCCGAACCGGGAAGCGACGTCGGTGCGGGAGAGCGCGGCAAATTGTCCGACGGTACGAATCCCCATCCGCCACAACAAATCCGTCAGTTCGTCACGCCCGGGTCCGGACAGGCTCGGCTCGGCGGCGAGCTGACGGACCGAAAGGGCCGACAGAAACCGTGCATCGTGTCCCGGTTCCACCACACGCCCGGCCCGCGCGGCGAAGACCGCGGTGGACAACCGATCGGCAATCCCGACCTGGCACTCGGCGCCGGCGGCGGCCACCGCGTCGATCAACCGCTCGGCCGCCTGCTGCTCAGAACCGAAGAATCGCGCCGCTCCTCGCACCGGCAGCACCAGGAGCCCGGGACGCAGCACCTCGGCGCGGGGCACCAGATCGTCTACCGCCGCGACCACCCCTTCGAAGAAGCGAGCATCACGGTCGGCGTCGGCGGTCACGATGTGCAGTTGCGGGCAACGGGCCGCCGCCTCCCGGCGCCGCAGCCCGCGCCGCACTCCGACCGCACGTGCTGTCGACGAGCAGGCAATCACCCGGTTTGCCAAAGTAACCGCGACCGGCGCCGTCACGGGCTGATCCGCGGCCGCCGCGGCCGCGACGGCGGGCCAGTCCATGCACCAGATCGCCAACACTCGGGAAGGGCGCCCTGAATTCACCCGAACTCACCCCGTTCGCACCCGGCCGATCGATCGTCCCGCACATATCCCGCTGACCTGTAACCGCACGGCGCTGATGCGCCCGAATCCCGGTGTCGGCGCGCCCCGGTTACCCACCGTGATCTCATAGCCGCAAACCCGGGCCTCCAACCGCGTCGGCGCCCCCTCCCAGTCACCGTCGGTGACTAGCAGGGTGCAACCTCTATGACGGGCCCGGGCCACCACCGCCCGCGCCCGTGTCCGTGACACCCGCTGGCCATCAAGGCCGAGCACCACCAGGTCCATGCCATCGATGAGCACCGCCGCCACCTCCACCGGATCCGTTCCGGGATCCGGGATGACCGCGAGCCGGCTCAGATCCGCCCCCATCTCCACGGCGGCGAGCAGTCCGATATCCGGCTGGCCGACAATGGCGGCGTTGCCACCGGCCGCCGTCACCGCGGCCACCATGTTCAGCAGCAGTGACCGGGCCCCGGACAGCACCGCTACCGTGCCCCGGGGCAGGGCCACCCCAGCCACCCCAGCCGGAATCGCCAGCGGGTCAGCGGAAGGCTCGACGGCTTTCCCAGCCGGCTTCCCGGACAACACGGCGATCTGCCGACGCAGCGATTCCAGCTGTTCAGCACGGTTTTCGTGCCGCCGATCGGAGGCCAAAGCCGTGGTCATGACAGGCCTCCTACCGACTTTCCAACCGAGCATTTTCGAAAGTATGTTCGATAGGGTCGAGTAAACACCGCGGCCACGAACCCCGTCAAGACAGCCCTCAAACGCCCATGAGACGCTGCATTGTGCGGTCCCGAAAAACCCTCTCAGCGCTGGCGGCGCTCCTGGTGGCGTGCGGCGGCTCGTCTTCCTGGGTGGCGCCGGCCCCCGCCAGAGGCGAGGAACCAGCATGCCGGCCGGCGGAGATATTCGCCACCAACAACACCGCCGTCAGCACCGATCCCGACTCCAGCCAATCGCACGACCAGTTGCAGCTGTTCGAGATGCAAGCTGCCGCCACGATCGCGCAAAACGGTGCGGCGATGACGGGATCGAGACTGGTCAATGGGGTGCTGTGGTCAGACGAGCTGCACCAGAACACCTACGAGCGCTCGCGCGAATTCCACGTGTGCGTTGTCGATGCACCCACGTTGCACAACGTCGCCGAGGCGCTGCGCAACCAATTCGACCAGGGATCTGTGCTGACCTTCGAATACCTACCGCAAGGTGCGCCCGCGGCGAATGCCTTCACCATTGACGTGCCGGACATCGATGCCCCGCGCTTGGGCCAGGCGCTGATGGCAGATGCGGTTGCCCGGGACCGACTGCTGGGCGGATCGATCAGCACTGACGACCACACCCTGATCCTGGTCGCCGGCAACGATGATGTGGATATCGCACGTCGGCTCGTCAACGAGGCCGGGGGCTGCTGGCGCGCCGCGACCATCACCTACGGCAGGCGCGAACTCGTCGAGACTTAAACCACCGCGACTCGCGCCGGCGCGTCTTCGCAACCGGTTAAGTGTCGCGGCACTCTTATTCCCACTCGATGGTGCCCGGCGGCTTGCTGGTGACATCCAGCACCACGCGGTTGACCTCGGGCACCTCGTTGGTGATGCGGGTCGAGATGCGCTCGAGCACCTCGAAGGGCACCCGGGTCCAGTCAGCGGTCATGGCGTCCTCGCTGGACACCGGCCGCAGCACGATCGGATGCCCGTAGGTGCGGTTGTCGCCCTGCACTCCGACCGAGCGGACATCGGCCAGCAGCACCACCGGACACTGCCAGATCTGGTTGTCCAGGCCCGCCGCGGTCAACTCCTCGCGTGCGATCGAGTCGGCGCGACGCAGCGTGTCCAGCCGCTGCCCGGTGACCTCCCCGACGATCCGGATGCCCAGGCCCGGCCCCGGAAAAGGTTGGCGCGCAACGATCTCCTCCGGCAGACCCAACTCCCGCCCGACCGCGCGCACCTCGTCCTTGAACAGCAGCCGCAACGGCTCGACCAGGGTGAACTTCAGATCGTCGGGCAGACCGCCGACATTGTGGTGGCTCTTGATGTTGGCGGTGCCGCTGCCTCCGCCGGATTCCACCACGTCCGGATACAGCGTGCCCTGCACCAGAAACTCGATGTCGCGGCCATCCAGCACATCGCGCACCGCGCCCTCGAACGCCCGGATGAACTGGCGACCGATGATCTTGCGCTTGCCCTCGGGGTCGGTCACACCCGACAGGGCCGCCAGGAAAGTGTCGGCCACGTCGACGGTGACCAGATTGGCCTTGGTCGCGGCCACGAAGTCGCGCTCCACCTGCGCACGCTCGCCGGCACGCAACAACCCGTGATCGACGAAGACACAGGTCAACCGGTCACCGATGGCGCGTTGCACCAGCGCCGCGGCCACCGCGGAATCCACCCCACCGGACAGTCCGCAGATGGCGTGGCCATCGCCGATCTGCGTGCGTACCTGCTCGATCAGCGCATTGGCGATATTGGCGGGGGTCCACCGGGCGCCGATCCCGGCGAAGTCATGCAGAAACCGGCCGAGGATCTGTTGCCCGTGCGGGGTGTGCATCACCTCCGGGTGATATTGCACCCCGGCCAGGCGTCGCTCCCGGTTCTCGAAGGCGGCCACCGCGGCACCGGCGCTGCTGGCCACGACCTCGAATCCGTCCGGGGCCGCGGTGACCGCGTCACCGTGGCTCATCCAGACCGGCTGGATGTCGGGCAAGTCTGAATGCAAGTCGCCGCCAAGGACTTTCAGCTCCGTCCGGCCGTACTCGCTGGTCCCGGTATGAGCGACCGTTCCGCCGAGCGCCTGTGCCATCACCTGGAAGCCATAGCAGATACCGAACACTGGCAGACCCAGGTCGAACAGCGCCGGATCAAGCTGCGGAGCGCCCGGCGCATACACGCTGGCCGGCCCCCCGGAAAGCACCAGCGCCAGCGGGTCACGGGCCTTGATCTCCTCGATCGAGGTGGTGTGCGGGATCACCTCCGAGAACACCCGCGCTTCCCGGACCCGGCGGGCGATCAATTGCGCATACTGCGCACCGAAATCCACCACCAACACCGGCCGGCCCACCGGTCCAGCCACATCGAGGTCAACGGGTTCTGCCACGGGCAATCAGTCTAGAGGCTGAGCACCAGCGGGTTCGCCGACCGGTGCTGCCTCACCCGCCGGCACCGATTCCCGACACTAGGACCGGCTGTCGGCGCCCCTGGCTCGCGGCGAATTCCCCGACAACGAAAACGCGGTGCACAGCGCGTCGATGGCGCCGGGGTCGCCATCGAAGTCGATCCGCCCCAGGGCCGCTTTTCGGGTGGCTTCGTCCGCCCCCAAACGGGCCGTGACAAGGTCTAGCGCAGCGGCGGTGATCGTCACCGTCGGGGCCCCGCGGGCGGGCCCGAGGCGACCGCGCTCCACCGCGAACTCGAAACGGCGCCCGTCGATCTCGGCACGGTAGGTCGCAGCCAACCCCGGGGCGCGGGCCGGGTCGAAGCCCAGCAGGATTCCGGCGAGGAAGCCGTTCAACGGCGAAACCACGCTCGAGTCGTCGATCGGATCAATGAGGTCCAGGCCGAACCACGCGAGGGTCTGCAAGACCGGCAACACCCGCCGCCAGCCGCCGTCGCTGAGGGTGTAGACGGTCCGCCCGATCGGCGGGGGCAATTCGGTTCGGTCGACGAGCCCGCGCTCTTGGAGCTCGGCGAGTCGCTGCGCCAGCAAGTTGGTGGCAATGCCGGCCAACTCGGCGCGCAGGTCGCCGTAGCGGCGGGGCCCGCCGACCAACTCGCGCAGGATCAGCAAGGTCCACCGCTCCCCGAGGAT
This sequence comes from Mycobacterium marinum, assembly GCF_003391395.1. Taxonomy (NCBI): domain Bacteria; kingdom Bacillati; phylum Actinomycetota; class Actinomycetes; order Mycobacteriales; family Mycobacteriaceae; genus Mycobacterium; species Mycobacterium marinum. Next base: position 1,306,324 of record NZ_CP024190.1, on the reverse strand, counting down.
GTCGAGCCCGCGGGCGATGGGGCAGTTCTGGTTGTAGTTGCGGGCAGACACTGCGTCACCCTACCACCGTAGACACTTTATTCAAGTTTCTGCTTGATTTATTTGTTTATCAGCTTTAGCGTCTTGTCCATGCGTATTCAGCCCGTCTTCCGGGATCACCCGATCCTCGCGCTTGCCGTTATCTGCCTATCCGTCTTCGTGATCAGCGTGGACGCCACCATCGTCAACGTCGCCCTGCCCACGCTGTCGCGCCAACTGGGGGCAGATACCGCACAACTGCAGTGGATCGTCGACGCGTACACCCTGGTCATGTCGGGACTGCTGCTGTCGGCCGGCAGCCTTAGCGACCGCTACGGCAGGCGAGGCTGGCTCAGCGCCGGCCTCATCTTGTTCGCGCTCACTTCCGCCCTTGCCGCACAGGTGAATTCGGCGGATACGTTGATTGCGGCGCGCGCCGCCATGGGCGTCGGAGCCGCGGTCATCTTTCCGACCACGCTGGGATTGATCACCAACATCTTCACCGACCCGGTTCCGCGCGCCAAGGCGATCGGGCTGTGGACGGCCATGGTGGGCGTCGGGGTCGCCGTCGGACCGATCACCGGCGGCTGGCTGCTCGAACACTTCTCCTGGGGCTCGATCTTTTTGGTGAACGTTCCGATTGCGGTCGCAGCCATGGCCGGCGCCATCCTGTTCGTACCGACCTCCCGCGACCCGGCGGCACCCCGCGTCGACGTTCCCGGCCTGATGCTGTCCGCGGTCGGCATCACGGCGCTGGTCTACACCATCATCGAAGCGCCCAACTGGGGATGGACCAGCACCCGCGCCAGCGGCGGCTTCATCGCGGCGGCAATCGTTCTGGTGGGATTCGCGCTGTGGGAGCGGCGCAGCAGCCATCCGATGTTGGACGTATCGGTGTTCGCCAACCGCCGGTTCTCCGGTGGCAGCCTGGCGGTGACCGCGGGCTTTTTGACGCTGTTCGGGTTCATCTTCGTCATCACTCAGTACTTCCAATTCATCAAGGACTACACGGCATTGCAGACCGGGGTGCGGTTGCTACCGGTCGCCCTCTCGATTGCACTGGCCGCCATCCTGGGACCCCGCCTGGTGGAACGGGTGGGCACCACCGCCGTGGTCGCCGCCGGCTTGGCGGTGTTCGCCGCCGGGCTGGCGTGGGCGTCCACGGCCGACGCGACAACCCCGTATACCCAGATCGCACTGCAGATGCTGCTGCTGGGCGGCGGCCTGGGCCTCACCACCGCGCCGGCCACCGAGGCGATCATGGGATCGTTGCCGGCCGACAGGGCCGGAGTCGGCTCGGCGGTCAACGACACCACCCGCGAACTCGGCGGCACCCTCGGCGTCGCCATCGCGGGCAGCGTCTTCGCATCCGTCTACTCCGGCCAGCTCGGCTCGGCGTCGGCCTTGGCCACCCTCCCGTCCGACGTGCGTTCGGCCATGAAAGGTTCGATGGCGGTGGCGCACAAGGTGATCGACCAGTTGCCGGCCGGACCGGCCGCCGGGGTACGCGACGCCGTCAATCATGCGTTCCTGGACGGCCTGCAGGTCGCAACCCTGGTCTGCGCCGGCATCGCACTGGCAGCGGCGATCGTTGTCGGCTGGCTACTGCCGGCCCGGGCCGGGCAACCGACACCAGCACAGACCGAGCCGGCACTCGCGCAGGCCTAACCGGCCGGGCCGGCCCGCAGGCACAACCACGCCGCGTCGGCAAGGATCGCCGCGTCAGCGGTATTCGGGGGGTCGGCGAGGTTGCCGAGCAACCAGGCCCGCACCAACTCCTGGGCCGGTCCCAGCCAGAGCGCCTGGCTGTGCGCCGGGCTCAGGGGGCGTAGCGCCCCGTAGTGAGCGTGCGGGCGCCACCACGTCTGCACGGCGGTCGCGAAGCGCTCGTTGTGCAACCTCAGCTCGCCGGCGGCCGCGCGGTGCACGGCGGGCTCGGTCATCGTGATGAGAAATCGCGCCATCTCCGGGTGCTCGGTGCACCAGCTCAGGTGCATGCCGACAATCCCGCGCACCGCCGACTCCGCATCCGGGTAGCGCGCCAGATCCTTGAGCAACGCCTGCTGGTAACGCGTTACGCAGTCGACGTAGACGGCCGCCGCCAGCACTTCCTTGCTCGGGAAATGGTGGAAAAAACTGCCATTGCTGACACCGGCATCGCGCTGGATCTGCCGCAGTGCGGTGGCGTCGATGCCTTGGCTGAGAAACCGATTCAGCGCGGCCTCGGTGATCGCCGCGCGCCGATCACCGCCGGCACGGGCGGTTGTCCGGGTGCCGGCCATGCTGCCAGAGTAACACTCTGGAAAACTAGAGAATTACTCTAGGAGTGCCCATGCACCGAGAACAGGCCATCGAGCTGGCCGAGCGGCTCTTGCAAGCCTGGAACACCCGGGAAGTGGACCGCGTCGTCGGCTGCTACACCGCCGACGTTCGCTATCGCGACCCGAACACCCGCGGCTTCGTGGAGGGGTCTGCGGCCCTGCGCCACTACTTGACGAAGCTTTTCGACCGCTGGCAGATGCACTGGACCTTGCGAGAGGCCTATCCCCTGCGCCACGAGGACGGCGCCGCGGTGCTCTGGCGGGCCAGCTTCCGGTTCATCGGCCGCGATACCGAGGTCGAGATCGACGGCATGGATCTGGCTTTGACGCACGGCGATCGGCTGAGCCGAAATGACGTCTACTTCGATCGCACGCCATTGCAGCGCCTGGCCATCCTCGCCGCCTGACCCCACCAGACAACGTATCTCCGGGCTTTTCCGGATCGGTGCACCAATAACCTGCACGAGCGTCCGAAGCCGACGCGACGCACCTGCACGTAGCGGCCGCGTTTGGTACACCGGTGGGCAGTAACCCTGCGCGGTACCCGAGCGGGCATGGTGAACTGGTAGCGCCCGAACAACCCGGAAGCGAGGTCCCCCGTGCTGGGTCTCCCAGAGAAGGTCCGTGCCTGTCTGTTTGACCTGGATGGTGTGCTCACCGACACCGCCAGCGTCCATACCAAGGCCTGGAAAGCCATGTTCGACGCATACCTCTCCGAGCGTGCCGAGCGCACGGGCGAGCAGTTCGTCCCCTTCGACCCGGCCGCCGACTACCGGCAGTATGTGGACGGCAAGAAGCGAGAAGACGGGGTGCGCTCCTTTCTGAGCAGCCGGGGAATCCAGCTTCCCGACGGCAGTCCCGATGATCCCGGCGACCTCGAAACGGTGTACGGCCTGGGCAACCGCAAAAACGACATGTTCCAAAAGGTGCTGAAGAAAGACGGCGTGGATGTGTTCGAGGGTTCCCGGCGCTATCTCGAGGCAGTCTCGGCCGCGGGCCTGAGCATCGCCGTGGTGTCGTCGAGCGCCAATACCCGCGACGTGCTCGAAATCACCGGCCTGGACCGGTTCATCCAACAGCGGGTGGACGGCGTGAGGTTGCGCGAGGAACACATCGCGGGCAAGCCGGCTCCCGACTCCTACCTGCGGGGAGCGCAGCTGCTCGACACCGCCCCGGATGCGGCCGCAGTGTTTGAGGACGCAATTTCGGGCGTGCAGGCCGGTCGGGCCGGTAACTTCGGCTACGTGGTGGGTGTTGACCGAGTGGGCCAGGCGCAAGATTTGCGGCGCAACGGCGCCGACGTCGTAATAACCGATCTCGCCGAACTGCTGCAGTCATGATCAGCGAAGAAGCCTTTCCCGTCGAACCGTGGCAGGTTCGCGAGACGCGGCTGGACTTGAATCTGCTGGCCCAGTCCGAGTCGATCTTCGCCCTGTCCAACGGGCATATCGGCTTGCGCGGCAACCTCGACGAGGGTGAGCCCTACGGCCTGCCGGGCACCTACCTCAACTCGTTTTTCGAGATCCGCCCGCTGCCCTATGCCGAAGCCGGGTACGGCTACCCGGAGGCCGGCCAGACCGTCGTCGACGTCACCAACGGCAAGATCCTGCGACTGCTGGTCGACGACGAACCCTTCGACGTGCGCTATGGCGAATTGCTCTCCCATGAGCGCATTCTCGATCTGCGCGCCGGGACACTGACCCGCCGCACCCACTGGCGCTCGCCGGCGGACAAGCAGGTCAAGGTCGTATCGACCCGGCTGGTATCGCTGTCGCATCGCAGCGTCGCGGCCATCGAGTACATCGTGGAGGCCGTCGACGACTTCGCCCGGATAACCGTGCAGTCCGAACTGGTCACCAACGAGGACCAGCCGGAAACCTCGGATGACCCGCGCGTGTCGGCAATCCTGGAGCACCCGCTGCAGGCCGTCGACCACGAGAACACCGAGTGCGGAGCGCTTCTGATGCACCGCACCCACAGCAGCGCCCTGATGATGGCCGCCGCGATGGACCACGAGGTCGAGGTGCCCGGGCGGGTCGAGATCACCACCGACGCACGTCCCGACCTGGCCCGCACCACGGTGATCTGCGGGCTGCGGCCCGGACAGAAACTGCGCATCGTCAAGTACCTGGCGTATGGCTGGTCAAGTTTGCGTTCGCGCCCCGCGCTGCGCGACCAGGTCGCCGGGGCACTGCACGGTGCCCGCTACAGCGGTTGGCAGGGACTGATCGACACGCAGCGCTCCTACCTCGACGAGTTCTGGGACAGCGCGGACGTCGAGGTGGAGGGCGACCCGGAGTGCCAGCAAGCGGTACGGTTCGGGCTTTTCCACCTGTTACAGGCCAGCGCCCGCGCCGAGCGCCGGGCGATCCCGAGCAAGGGGCTGACCGGAACCGGCTATGACGGCCACGCTTTCTGGGACTCGGAAGGCTTCGTGCTGCCCGTGTTGACCTATACGGCACCACACGCGGTGGCCGACGCATTGCGGTGGCGGGCCTCGACATTGGACCTCGCCAAGGAGCGCGCGGCCGAACTCGGTCTGGACGGAGCGAGCTTTCCCTGGCGCACCATCCGCGGGGAGGAATGCTCGGCCTACTGGCCGGCCGGAACGGCCGCCTGGCACATCAACGCCGACATCGCCATGGCATTCGAGCGGTACCGCACCGTCACCGGCGATCATTCGCTGGAAAAGGATTGTGGCCTAGCGGTTTTGATCGAGACCGCCCGGCTGTGGATCTCGCTCGGCCACCACGACCGCCACGGTATCTGGCACCTGGACGGGGTCACCGGACCCGACGAGTACACAGCGATCGTTCGGGACAACGTCTTCACGAATCTGATGGCGGCCCACAACCTGATCACCGCGGCCGACGCCTGTCTGCGCCACCCCGAGGCCGCCCAGGACATGGGTGTCACCACCGAAGAGACGGCGGCCTGGCGGGATGCGGCCGACGCGGTGAACATCCCCTACGACGAAGAACTGGGCGTACACCAGCAGTGCGAGGGGTTCACCACCCTGGCCGAGTGGGACTTCGAAACCAATACGACCTACCCGCTGCTACTGCACGAGGCCTATGTGCGCCTCTACCCCACCCAGGTGATCAAGCAAGCCGATCTGGTGCTGGCGATGCAGTGGCAGAGCCACGCGTTTACGGCGGAGCAGAAGGCCCGCAATGTCGACTACTACGAGCGTCGCATGGTGCGCGACTCGTCGCTGTCGGCGTGCACCCAGGCGGTGATGTGCGCAGAAGTCGGGCATCTGGAGTTGGCCCACGACTACGCCTACGAGGCGGCGCTGATCGACCTGCGCGATCTGCATCGCAACACCCGCGACGGCCTGCACATGGCGTCGCTGGCCGGGGCCTGGACCGCGCTGGTCGGCGGTTTCGGCCGGCTGCGCGACGACGAGGGCATCCTGTCCATCGATCCGCAGCTGCCCGACGGCATTTCGCGATTGCGGTTCCGGCTGCGTTGGCGCGGATACCGGCTGACCGTCGACGCCACCCACGCCAACGTCACCTTCACCCTGCGGGACGGCCCGGGCGCGGAACTGACCATCCGCCATGCCGACAAGGATCTCGGGCTCAGCTCGGCCAAGCCGACCACCATTGCGGTGCACAAGCACAAACCGCTATTGCCACCACCATCCCAGCCACCAGGTCGCGAGCCGGTACACCGGCGCAACATGGCCGCCAAGTTGTGGGCTTCAACCGCGACCTGACGGTTCGATGATGCGCGCGACCTCATCGGTCACCGCCTGCCGCAGATCGGCGTCGGCCAGTTCGTCCAGACCGGTCGCCGAGCGCAGCATGGGTTCGAACAGGCGCCAGCCCAGGCGCAGCGCGATGGCATTGGCGACCGCCAGCCGCGCGGTGGTGTCGTCGCCGTGATGGACACGCACCTGGTCGAGTAGCTCGGCGACATTGGGAAAGCGCGTCTGCAGCTGCTCGGCCGGATATCCGTCGAGCAGGGTGCGCGCCCACACTCGCATCTGCCGATCCAGCGCCCGCTCGAGGCCATCGGCGGGTGTCCCCGCACGCAACAGCTCCGTCAGGTGGGTGCCCAGGTAGTCAAGCACGGCCCCGACCAGTTGTTCTTTTGCGCCGAAGTGGCGAAACACCAACCCGTGGTTGACCTTCGATCGGGCCGCGATATCGCGGATGGACGTCGCCGCCGGGCCCCGCTCGGCGAACAGGTCCGCGGCGGCTTCCAGCACCGCCGCGGCCACCTCTTCCCGTCCGGTGGGGGTCTTTCGAGAACGGATTGCCGAACCTGTAGTCACACGACTACACTAGCCGATGTAGTCAATTGACTACACCCTACGTTTGCTTAAGGAACAGCAATGACAGACCCGGTAACAGTCAAGAAGCTCGGCAGCCGGATAGGCGCCCAAGTCGATGGGGTCAGCCTCGGAGCCGATCTCGACGCGGCCGCCGTCGACCAGATCCGCGCGGCACTGCTCGAGCACAAGGTGATCTTCTTCCGCAACCAACACCACCTCGATGACCAGCAACAACTCCAGTTCGCCGGGTTGTTGGGCACTCCGATCGGCCACCCGGCCGCGGCAGCCGCGCTGCCCGATGCGCCGATCATCACGCCGATCAACTCCGAGTGGGGCAAGGCCAACCGCTGGCACACCGACGTCACCTTCGCCGCGAACTATCCGGCGGCCTCGATCCTGCGCGCGGTCACTCTGCCCAACTACGGCGGGTCGACCCTGTGGGCGAACACCGCGACGGCCTACGCCGAACTACCCGAACCGCTCAAGTGCCTCGTGGAGAACCTGTGGGCACTGCACACCAACCGCTACGACTACGTGGCCAACGAGGCGGTCCAGGCATTGACCGACACCCAACAGGCGTTCCGGCAGGCATTCCAGAAACCCGATTTCCGCACCGAACATCCGGTGGTGCGGGTGCACCCCGAAACGGGCGAACGCACGCTGTTGGCCGGCGACTTCGTCCGCGGTTTCGTCGGTCTGGACAGCCAGGAATCGAGCGCGCTGTTCGAACTGCTGCAACGGCGAATCACCTCGCCAGAGAACACCATCCGCTGGAATTGGGAATCAGGTGACGTGGCCATCTGGGATAACCGGGCAACCCAGCATCGGGCCATCGACGACTACGACGACCAGCATCGGCTGTTGCACCGGGTGACGCTGATGGGCGACGTTCCGGTCGACGTGCACGGGCAGCGCAGCCGAGTGATCAGCGGAGCACCGCTGGCGCTGGCCGGCTAGCCGCCTGCGCGCCGCCCGGCGTCAGCCCGCGCTGCTGACCCGGCTGACCGGATCGATGGGCAGCCAGCGCAGCGCGCCGGGCGCGTCGGCGGGCACCACCGGGTGTTCCGGCTGAACCGGGGACAGCCGACTGTAGCCGTCGCCCTGCAGCGGCCGCTCATCGTTTTGGCCCTTGTTGGGCCAGAGCGAGGCGGCACGCTCGGCTTGTGCGGTGATGGACAGCGAGGGGTTGACACCAAGGTTCGCCGAGATCGCGGCACCGTCGACCACGAACATCGTCGGGTAGCCGTAGACGCGGTGATACGGGTCGATGACCCCGCTGTCGGGGTTGTCGCCGATCACCGCACCACCCAGGAAGTGCGCGGTCAGCGGGATGTTGAACAACTCACCCCAGGTACCGCCGGCCACCCCGTCGATCTTCTCGGCAATGCGGCGGGTCACCTGGTTGCCGACCGGGATCCAGGTCGGGTTCGGTTCGCCGTGCCCCTGCTTGCTGGAATACCAGCGGATGCCCAACTTGCCGCGCTTGGTGAACGTCGTGATCGAGTTGTCCAGGTGCTGCATGACCAGCGCGATTACCGTGCGCTCGCTCCACTGCCGGGGGTTGATCAGCCGGAACATCCTGCGCGGACTCTCCCCGGCCTGGTCGAGCAGCTGGCGCCAACGCGCCACGTCGGTGCCGCTGGGACCGGAACCGTCGGTCATCAGCGTCTGCAACAACCCCATCGCGTTGGAGCCCTTGCCATAGCGGACCGGCTCGACGTGGGTATCCGGCGTCGGGTGAATCGACGACGTGATCGCCACCCCGTGGGTCAGGTCCAGGTCCGGATTCACCTTCAACGTCGCGGCGCCGACGATGGATTCGGAGTTGGTTCGGGTCAGTACGCCCAGCCGCTTGGAAAGCCTGGGCAACTTGCCCTTGTCGCGCATCTTGAACAGCAGATGCTGGGTCCCCCAGGTGCCGGCGGCCAAGATCAGGTACGAGGCGGTGAAGGTACGCCGGTCCCGTCGTGCCCAACTGCCGGTGCGAACCGTCCGAACCTCCCACAGCCCGTCCGGCCGCTGCTCGAAGCCCTTCACCGTGGTCATCGGAATCACCTCGGCACCAGCCGATTCCGCCAGACCAAGGTAGTTCTTCACCAGGGTGTTCTTGGCGCCATGGCGACAGCCGGTCATGCACTCGCCGCATTCGGTGCAGCCGGTTCGCGCGGGGCCGGCACCGCCGAAGTAGGGGTCGGGCACCGTCTTGCCCGGCGTCTTGGTGCCGTCGGGACCGAAGAACACCCCGACCGGGGTGGGCACCCAGGTGTCACCGAATCCCATCTCGTCGGCGACTTCCTTGACGATGCGGTCCGCGTCGGTGAACGTCGGGTTTTTCACCACGCCCAGCATCCGCTGCGCCTGCTGGTAGTGCGGCATCAGCTCGTCGCGCCAGTCGGTGATGTGTTTCCACTGCTGGTCGTTGAAGAATGGGTCCGGCGGAACGTAGAGCGTGTTGGCATAGTTCAGCGATCCGCCGCCCACCCCCGCGCCGGCCAGGATCATCACGTTTTTCAGCGGGTGGATGCGCTGGATGCCGTAGCAACCCAGCTTGGGCGCCCACAGGAATTTGCGCAGATCCCAGGATGTCTTGGCGAATTCGGCATCACTGAAGCGCCGGCCGGCCTCCAGCACGCCGACCCGGTAGCCTTTCTCCGTCAGGCGCAGCGCACTCACACTGCCCCCGAAACCCGAACCGATAATCAAGACGTCGTAATCCGGCTTCATGGCTGCAGTATGACCTTCTTTACATTCGATCCGCTACGGGGCACCCGATACTTCACTACACGCTATTCGCACGCCGGTGCGGCCGCGCCTAGTTGAAGAAACCCGACTGGTCATCGCCGGTGTTGAAACCGCCCGAGCTGTTGGTGCCCGAGTTCGAGATGCCCGAACTCAACGCACCCGAGTTGGCGATGCCGAAGGTGGTGTTGCCCGAGTTGGCGATTCCCGCGTTGCCAAAGCCCGTGTTGAACAGGCCCACCTGGTAGTCGCCCACGTTGTTGATTCCCGAGGTAAAGCCGAAGGTTGTGGCGACGTTCATAAAGCCCGAGGTGGCGTCCCCCGAGTTATTGAAGCCCGAGACGCCCGCGCCGGTGTTACCGAAACCCGAGATCGAACCCGGTTGGGTATCGGGACTGCCGATGCCCGTGTTCACGCTGCCCGCGTTGAACAGACCCGTATTGGTGGAGCCGGAGTTGAAAAAGCCGGTGTTCACGTAGCCGGAATTGAAGCTGCCGGTGTTTCCGCCGTTGGGGCCATTGTCGCCGCCGGAGTTGAAGCTGCCGGTGTTCTCGGTGCCCGAGTTGCCGAAGCCCAGGTTGCCGCCACCGCCGTTGCCGACGCCGACGTTGGCGGCACCCCCATTACCAAACCCGAGGTTGAAGTTGCCCCCGTTACCGAAGCCGGTGTTGACCCGGCCGGCATTCCAAAAGCCCGTGTTGGTGTCACCCGCGTTCGCGAAACCGAAGTTCCCATCCCCGGAGTTGAAGAAACCCACGTTGTTGCTGCCCGAGTTGAAGAACCCCACGTTGTTGTCACCGGAGTTGCCCAAACCGATGTTTCCGATGCCGCCGTTGAGTCCGGCGAGGTTGATGCCCACCTGGTTGTTTCCGGTCAGGCCGAAGCCGATGTTGTTGTCGCCGTTGTTCCCGAAGCCCAGATTGTTGCTGCCGAGGTTGCCAAAGCCCACGTTGGAAAAGCCGTTGTTCCCGCTACCCAGGTTGGTGTCACCAAGATTTCCGTTGCCGAAGTTGGCGTTGCCAAGGTTGCCGCTGCCCAGGTTGGCATCGCCGACGCGGTTTCCGAAGCCGAAGTTTCCCTGGCCGAGAAAGTTTCCGAAGCCCACGTTTGCGTTGCCTAGATTTCCGCTGCCCCAGTTCAGATTCCCGCGGTTACCGTTGCCGAAATTGGTGTTGCCGGTGTTACCGCTACCCAGGTTGAAGAAGCCGTTGTTCCCGCTACCCAGGTTGGCATTTCCGGTGTTTCCGCCGCCCAGATTGAGGTTGCCGGTGTTTCCACCGCCCAGGTTGAAGTCGCCGATGTTGCCGATGCTCAGGTTTCCCACGCCGGTGTTGCCAATGCTCAAGCCCGGGATGACCGACGCGGCCGGGCCGGCCAGCCCCTGCAGCGCCTGCTGCCACGACGCCAATCCCGACGCCGCGGCGGATGCCCCGCCGTGATAACCCAGCATCGCGGCGACGTCGGCGGCCCACATCTGCTCATAGCTGCCCTCGGCCGCCGCGATCGCCGGGGCGTTCTGCCCGAACAAGTTCGTCAGCACCAGCTGCACCAGCGCATTTCGATTCGCCGCAACCGCCGACGGGTGGATCATGGCCGCCCGCGCGGCCTCAAACGCGCCGACCACCTCTTTGGCCTGAAGCGCTGCCGCGCCAGCCCGCACCGCCGCAGCATTGAGCCAGCTCACATAGGGCGCGGCGGCGGCCGACATCGCCGCTGCCGCCGCCCCTTGCCACGACGAACCCACCAACCCCGACGTCACCGAGCCAAACGATTCGGCGGCCGATCCCAACTCGACCGCCAGCCCATCCCAGGCCATGGCCGCGCTCAACATCGGCCCCGACCCGGCACCAGCAAACATCCGCGCCGAATTGATCTCGGGGGGCAACATCGGAAAGTTCATTTCAGCAGTCCCTTCCCGGAACCGAGCCGTCGAGCCCGACCCGTTCGCTGGGCACCACCGGTACCCGACGCACGGGCTTGTTTGCTAGCCGCAGCCCATTGCGCTAACTGCGGACCATACTCGGATACCAACCCAATGTTGGCGGTTTGCGCGGACCGTCGGCGACGAGACCGATCGGCGAGTGCGTCCGGGCGCTCCAGCCGGTGTGGGTGGCGTCAGCCGCCGACTGCCAAACCGACCTTCTGGAACTCTTTGAGATCGCAGTAACCGGCCTTGGCCATCGATCGACGCAACCCGCCGACCAGGTTGAGGGTGCCGAACGGGTCGTCGGACGGCCCATTGAGGACCCGCTCCAGCGACGGCCGCTCGCCCATTGCGATCTGCAGCAATGCCCCGCGCGGCAATGACGGGTGCGCGGCGGCGGCCGGCCAGAACCAGCCCTCGCCGAGCGCCTCGGCGGACTCCGCCAGCGGCGTACCCAGCACCACCGCATCGGCGCCACAGGCGATTGCCTTGGCCAGCTCGCCGGAGGTGTGGATGTCGCCATCGGCGAGCACGTGCACGTAGCGGCCGCCGGTCTCATCGAGGTATTCGCGCCGTGCGGCGGCGGCGTCGGCGATCGCGGTGGCCATCGGCACACTGATACCGAGCACCTCGTCGCTGCTGGTCATCCCCTCGGTGGACCCATACCCGACGATGACCCCGGCGGCCCCGGTGCGCATCAGGTGCAGGGCCGTGCGGTGGTCCAGGACGCCACCGGCGACCACCGGGATGTCGAGCTCGGAAATGAAGGTCTTCAGGTTCAGCGGTTCGCCATCGCTGGAAACATGCTCGGCCGAGACGATGGTGCCCTGGATGACCAGCAGGTCGATACCGGCCTGCACCAGCACCGGCGTGAGCGCCTGAGCGTTCTGCGGGCTGACCCGCACCGCGGTGGTCACACCGGCTTCGCGAATCCGTGCCACCGCCGCACCCAGCAGTCCGGGGTCCAGCGGTGCCGCGTGCAGCTCCTGCAGCAGCCGGATCGCCGCCGTCGGCTCGGGTTCCTTGCTGGCGGCCTCGACGAGCTGGGTGATCTTGGCCGCGACGTCGGCATGCCGACCGATCAGACCTTCCCCGTTGAGCACCGCCAGCCCGCCCAGGCGGCCGAGCTCGATGGCGAACTCCGGGGACACCAGGGCGTCGGTCGGGTGGGCCACCACCGGAATTTCGAACCGGTATGCGTCGAGCTGCCAGGCCGTGGAGACGTCCTTGGACGAGCGCGTCCGGCGCGACGGGACGATGCTGATCTCGCTGAGTTCATAGGTGCGACGGGCAGTGCGGCCCATGCCGATTTCAACCATCATCTGCCGTCAGCGTGCGTAGTAGTTGGGCGCTTCGACGGTCATGGCGACGTCGTGCGGATGGCTCTCTTTGAGGCCAGCGGGCGTGATGCGGACAAACTGCGCCTGTTGCAGCACCTCGATGGTGGGCGAGCCCGTGTAGCCCATCGCGGCGCGCAAACCGCCGGTCAACTGGTGGATCACCGAGGCCAGCGGGCCGCGGAACGGCACCCGGCCCTCGATTCCCTCGGGTACCAACTTGTCCTCGCTCAAGGCATCGTCGGCGAAGTAGCGGTCCTTGGAGTAGGACTTCGCCCCGCCCCGGCCCTGCATGGCACCGAGGGAACCCATGCCGCGATAGCTCTTGTATTGCTTGCCGTTGACGAAAATCAGTTCACCGGGCGCCTCGGCGGTACCGGCCAGCAGTGACCCCAGCATGGCCGTCGATGCACCGGCGGCCAGCGCCTTGGCGATGTCACCGGAGTACTGAAGCCCACCGTCGGCGATCACCGGGATGCCCGCCCGCCGGCACACCGCGACCGCTTCCAGGATCGCGGTGATTTGCGGGGCGCCGACACCGGCCACCACCCGGGTGGTGCAGATCGACCCCGGGCCCACGCCAACCTTGACCGCGTCGGCGCCGGCGTCGACCAGGGCCGCGGCCGCCGACCTGGTGGCCACATTGCCGCCGACCACTTCGACCCGCTCACCGACTTCGAGTTTGAGTTTGCTGACCATGTCGAGCACCAGCCTGTTGTGGGCGTGCGCGGTGTCAACGATCAGCACGTCGACCCCGGCGTCCACCAGCATCATGGCGCGGACCCAGGCGTCGCCCCCGACACCGACGGCCGCGCCCACCAGCAGCCGGCCGTCGCTGTCCTTGGTGGCCAGCGGATGTTGCTCGGTCTTGACGAAGTCTTTGACCGTGATCAGCCCGGTCAACCGGCCGCTTCCGTCGACGACCGGCAGTTTCTCGATTTTATGCCGGCGCAACAGGCCCAGGGCCGCCGACGCACTGACCCCCTCCTGCGCGGTGATCAGCGGGGCCTTGGTCATCACCTCGGCGACTTGCTTGGACTGGTCGACCTCGAAGCGCATGTCCCGGTTGGTGATGATGCCCACCAGCGCACCCGCGTCGTCGACCACCGGCAGGCCAGAAATGCGGAACCGGGCACACAACGCGTCTACCTGGGCCAGGGTGTTGTCCGGCCGGCAGGTCACCGGATCGGTGACCATCCCCGCCTCCGAGCGCTTGACCGTCTCGACCTGGCTGGCCTGCTCGGCCACCGGCAGGTTGCGGTGCAGCACCCCCATGCCGCCGGCCCGGGCCATCGCGATCGCCATCCGGGACTCGGTGACGGTGTCCATCGCCGAGCTGACCAGCGGCACCTTGAGCCGGATCTTCTTGGTGAGCTGACTGGACGTGTCAGCGGTGCTGGGCACCACGTCCGAGGCGGCCGGCAGTAGCAAGACGTCGTCGAAAGTCAGCCCGAGCATCGCCACCTTGTGCGGATCGTCGCCGCCGGTGGACACCGAGTCGCCGGACAGGTCCCCAACACGGGCATCGCGCATGTAGGGGCTGTCGACCAGGTCGGAGCTGTCTTCCAAGTGGGACATGCCACGGGACATCGGTGGGGCCTCCATACGCATGGTGGAGTGAAAGACCCATCCTATCGGCTCCCAGACTGTGACCGAGCCGCAGCTTGGGGTGTGGCGCGAGTCCGAAACAGACCGCAAGGCGCGCCCACGCAATTTCTGGCGCGATGGCTGCCTGCCTGCGTAGGCTAGGGGGGTGCGCGACCACCTCCCGCCGGGTTTGCCGCCCGATCCCTTTGCCGACGACCCCTGCGATCCGTCGGCAGCCCTGGAAGCCGTAGAACCCGGCCAGCCGCTGGATCAGCAAGAGCGGATGGCGGTGGAGGCCGATTTGGCCGATCTCGCGGTTTACGAGGCGTTGTTGGCCCACAAGGGAATCCGCGGACTCGTGGTGTGCTGCGACGAGTGTCAACAGGATCACTATCACGACTGGGACATGCTGCGCGCGAACCTGCTGCAGTTGTTGATCGACGGCACCGTCCGCCCACACGAGCCGGCCTACGACCCCGAGCCGGATGCTTACGTCACCTGGGATTACTGCCGCGGTTACGCCGATGCCTCGCTCAACGAAGCGACATCCGACGCGGACGGGTTCCACCACCGCCACTGAGCGAGTGTTGCAACGGCTGGAAGCGAGCCGTATCCGCTACTGAGCGCCCCCGCCAGCCCGTCAGGAAACTGGGCCTGCTGGTGCGGGTTCCGCCGGTTCTGGCTGTCCGGACGTTTGAACCACCGGACTTCCCGGGTTGGTCGCGTCGCCGGGTGCTGCCGACTTAGCCGGCCCAGGTGCCGCAGCGCTGGCGGTTGCCGGCGAGCCTGGCGCCACCACAGACGTGTCGGCGGGCGTCTCGCCTGGGACAACCGCCGAAACGGGCGGCGTTGGGACCGACGTGGGTGCTGGACTGGTCGCGGTCGCGCCCGCGGGCGGTACCGATGCCGACGGCTTGGCCCCCGTCGTGGTTGGCGACGCACTGGGCGCCGGTGCCGATTCCGGCGCGCCCGATTCGTTCGGCGGCACGGGCGACACCGTTTCCGGAGCCAGGGGTATCAGCGAGTTGCCCGGAGGAACCTGCGGTGCGAGCACCCCGGTGGGCCCGGACTGTGGCGGCCCGCCAGCTGGCAGAGTCGCATTCGGATCGCGCTTTTCGACCTTGGTGTTGAGCTGATTCAGCTCGTTTAGCAGGTACTGTCGGCGGCTGCCGTCGTTGACGGTCTGCAGGGTGCTGCTGACCTCGGCCAGCTGGCTCTCGGCTTGGTCCCATTGCCCCTGCGCGATCATCTGCTCGGCCTTGGCGAGATCGGCCTTGGCGGACAACATGATCTGGTCTTCAGTGACCCGCGGCTCGTTGAACAGCATCGCGTGCAGGCCATAGAGCAGGTCGCCGGGACGGGCGTCGGCCACCACGGCGCCAAGCCCGCTCAATGCCAGCAATGTCGCCGCAACCGAGCCGATCGCTGCCCAGGCGCGGCGCGACCGGCGGCGTTCGGAAAGCCCCAGGATCAGCGCATCAACGGCCTCATTCTGCGACACCAGCGCGCTGGCCGGCGGCCAGCGCAGGTCGTCGCGCCATTCGCCCATCAGGGCGGCCAGCGCGTCATCGTCGGGATCGTTGAGGCTGAACCGTTCGCGGCCGGCGAGCGCATCGAGAAGCAGATCGGTGCGAGCCACCTCGTCCAACCCCGGCTGGTCGCCGAGAGCAAATCCAGATTCAGGCATAATCACCCGCCGCGACGATTTCGTCCTTGAGTCGTTGAAGTGCGCGGTGCTGGGCCACCCGGACCGCCCCGGTGGTGCTACCCACAGCGGCCGCGGTTTCCTCGGCGGACAGACCGACAACCACGCGCAAAATCAGAATTTCACGCTGTTTGGCCGGCAGTATCTCGAGCAATTCGTTCATCCGGGTGACCGAATCGGCCTCGATGGCGAGTTGCTCGGGACCGGCATCGGCGGATCGGCGCTCTGGAACCGATTCGGCCGGGTAGGCAAGATCGCGCCCGGCGGCGCGATGCGCGTCGGCGACCTTGTGTGCCGCGATGCCGTATAGAAAGGCCAAGAAGGGGCGCCCTCGGTCCCGATAGCGCGGCAACGCCGTAATGGTGGCCAAACAGACCTCCTGTGCCACATCATCTGCTGAGAGGCCACTGCGCTCGACCGTGCCGACGCGAGCTCGGCAATACCGCACAACGATCGGACGAATGGTCTCCAGCACCTCCCGAAGCGCGTTCCGGTCTCCTGCCACGGCCTCCGCAACCACAGCGTCGAGACGTTCCCCTTCAATTGTCATCGACGGCGATATCTCCAACGTTACGAACCGGACACATCCCGGGCTAACTAACGGGGCTAGCTAACGGATTGACAATAACGGTCAAACAGCAATTCAAGCGGGACGCCAGGTTCCACCGGCGCGCCACACCTGATCTGCGCAGATATCGCGAATCTCGCGCAACTGACTTACCGGAAGCGTGACGCTTTCGGTATCGATCAGCAAGCAAGCCAGCGCCCAGCGCAGCGGGATCAGCCCCAGCCGTCCGGCATCGTCGAGGGCCGCCTCGCCGATCACGCGCGCTTTGTCGATGACGCCGGCGCTGCATAAAGCCGCCGCCAGCACCACATCACTTTTGACCCGGTGCCTGGCCGACGCACCGCCGCTGGCGCGGGCCAGCTCGACCCCCCGCTCGGCAAGGCCCACCGCGGTACGGCCGTCGCCGGAGAACATGGCCAGCTCCGCCCCGACCCAGCAGCGGCGCACCGCCAGCCGGTGGGCCACCTGGGGCGGCAATTGCGCGGCGGCGACGACGGTGTCGGCACGACTCAGTAGCGCCGCCGATGCGGCGAAGCGGCCGACACCCAGCGCGTCGGCAGCAAGGCCCACCAGCGCATCGGTTGCGGCCTCGGGATCGGCACGGGCCAGCGCTAGGGCACGACCGTCCCAACGGCGCGCCCGCGTGTGCCACCCCAGCTGGCGCAGAAATGACGCGTGCGTGCTGTGCGCCAGCGAGGACCAGCGATCGGCCGGCACCCGGCGCCGCAGCAGCGCCAGATCGCTATACGCACTGCCGTAGCGGCCCTGGCCGCCGGCGGCGACGGCACGCAGCCACAGCTGACGCGGCGTGATCGCCGCAGGCAGCGGCCAGCGGTCTGGCCTACTTCCGAACGCGGCATCGTCGAGCGTTGACTCGATCGCCGACGCAACAACCGCGAAGTTTCGGTCGTCGCTCTCGGTGATGCCGGGCCCCACACATGCGCCCATTGATCCCTGAAGTTATCGGAGGTGTTGGCGCCCCAACAATGCCGGCACCCGGGGCGACCGGCGGCGTCCGTGACCTGCGCAACACGACTCACCTGGATGACAAGCGCTCGAGCGAATATGGTAACGGCACGCGGTACGCCTCGAGTGCCGAACAAGACTGTGATATTCGACCATCGACTCGACGCCAATGGTAAAAAGTTTGTGCTTTCCATGTTACGGCAGTATTACTCACAGCTATCTTCAGAATAATTACAGGTAGCTCACAGTAGGCCAGCGACCTGGGGAAATCGGGATATCTAGGTCGTCTTCCTAGCACGCTTTGTCTTCCACAAATGCGAGGCAGATGAACGCGGAGTTAATTCTCATCCAACGCCCAGGTATTTCACGGTCAACGGTGGCTATTGACGGAAATTCGGCAACGCCCCTAGCGTTTACCTTTGTTCGGGTAGTCATCGTTGACGCCTCTGAAAAGTCAGTGCACAACTCGCGAGTCGCGAACCTAAAACCTCGGGTGTGCCGTGCAGAGAGGGAATCAGCAATGCCACAGCCAGAGCAGCTACCCGGGCCCAACGCCGACATCTGGAACTGGCAGTTGCAGGGCCTATGCCGCGGTGTCGACTCATCGATGTTCTTCCACCCCGACGGCGAGCGCGGCCGGGCCCGCATGCAACGCGAACAGCGCGCCAAAGAGATGTGCCGGCGCTGCCCGGTGATCGAAGAGTGCCGCTCCCACGCACTCGATGTGGGTGAGCCCTACGGCGTTTGGGGCGGTTTGTCCGAGTCCGAGCGTGACCTGCTGCTCAAGGGCGGCATCGGACGCACTCGGGGGATCCGCCGCACTGCCTGATCGTCCCGGTTCTCCCCCGGGTCGGCCCGCTATCGCGGCCTGGGCCTACGACGACTGCGTCACGGGCTCGCGATAGATCGTGCGCCCCTCTTTGATGGTCTCGAGGACCGCGATGTCCTTTAACTTCATCGGATCCACGGTCAGTGGATTGTTGTCCACGATCACCAGATCGGCGAGCTTGCCCACCGTGATCGAACCCTTGGACTGCTCCTCGGAGTACTGATATGCGGCGTTGATGGTGATCGCCTTCAGCGCCTCGAGCGCTGTTACGCGCTGATCCGCCCCAATGACTTCCCCACCGCGCGAGACGCGATTGACCGCCGTCCACAACACGAACATCTGGTCCAGGGGCGTGACGTTGAAGTCGGTGTGGTTGGTCGGACGTAGCCCCATATCGATGGCGGCCCGCATCGGGCTGAGGAAATGGGCCTGCTCCTTGCCGCGCAGCCGCACGTGGGTGTCGCCGAAGTAGAACGCGTGCTCGGTGAACAGTGAGGGAATCAGGTTGTACTCGACATACTTCGCGAGCTGATCCCGCCGCACGAACTGGGAATGAATCACCGTGGTGTGGCGGTCTTTGGTGGGGTCATCGGCGGCCGCGTACTCATGCGCGGCCAGCAGGACGTCAATCGCCCCATCTCCGTTGGCGTGGATGTTCAGCGGCAAACCGAGGTCGTAAACCCGTTTGAACCACCCGTTGACGGTCTCCTGTGAGAAGGGCAGCTCGCCGGACCAGTTCTTTTCGCCGCCGGGCCCATCGGCCAGGTAGGGGGTGGTGAAGAACGCGGTTCGGCCCTGCGGCGAGCCGTCGAGAGTGATTTTCACGCCGCCGAGCTTGAGCCGGTTGTGGTACGTCCCGAATGTGTCGGCCGGATTTTCCGGCAGTACCTCGTCGAGTTCGAGGATGAACGGGTACGCGATGACGTCAATGAGGTCGGCGCCACCGGCGGCCGCCCGCCGCAGCAAGGCAACGTCGGCCGCGTGGGTCAATCCCTCGTGCGCGGTGGTGATACCGACCGCCGCGTACAGCAGTTGACCGGCAATGCTCCATTGCACCTCTTGCTCCGGCGTGGGCTTGGGCAGCGAAGCGAAAATCGGCAGGAACGCGGTTTCCATGATCAGGCCGTCGGGTTCGGTGGAACCTTCCTTGCGCACGATCACCCCGCCCGGCGGCGTTTCGGTGTCCGCCGAGATGCCAAACTTTTGCATCGCCGCGGAGTTGAGCACGGCCCCGTGCAGGGATACGTGCCCGACCAGCACCGGGTTGTTCGGGAAGACCGCGTCGAGGTCTTCGCGATGCAGCGTGCGCCCATCGGGCATGACCGTCTCGTCATATCCGTAGGCCATGATGATCTCGCCGTCGGCAATGTCGCGCGCGTCCCGGAACTTCTTGAGCTCCGCGACAATCGCCTCGACATCTGCCGCCGGGCCGGCTGGCGGTGCGAACACGTTGACCTGGTTGGCCACCGTCAGTGCATTGATGTAGTGGCTGTGCGGGTCGATGAATCCCGGTAGCAAGGTATTTCCGGCAAGATCGACGCGCCGTGTGTGCGGCCCCAGATGTTCGCGGACCACATCGTCGTGGGCCCCGACCGCAACGATGCGCCCATCCTTGACCGCGACCGCTTCGGCTGTTGGCTGCTCATCGTCAACTGTGACGATGTCACCGTTGGTGTAGATGGCATCGGCGTCACCGGTCACGTAGACCCCCTCTTGATTGCCGTCATCCTACTGCGGCCTTGAACAACACGCGCAACATCGGTTACTTCATCTGTCCAGCGGTCAAGGCCGACCATGTTGTGACACAAGGCATTACCTGGCAGACAACCTCGCCCCGAGACGCCACCGACACTCGGGGAAACCGTCCACCCACAACTCTCATTAGAGCTGGCCGCCAACCTGGGTCCGGCCTGGCGCAAAGACGAAAATCCGAGCTGACATCGCGGTGGCGGTCCTAGCATTCCTGGCGGATTGCGATTCCACGGCGGCCTGGTCGCCGCCGGAGCAGCAAACGATACGGGCAGGGGCCGACCATGACGAGCTTTGCGATGTTGCCACCCGAGGTCAATTCCTTGCGGATGTTCACCGGTGCGGGTTCGGCACCGATGCTCAACGCCGCGACCGCCTGGGACAGCATGGCCTCGGAGCTGGGTGTGGCGGCATCGTCATTTTCGTCGGTGACCTCCGGATTGGCCGGAGATGCCTGGCAAGGCGCAGCCAGCGCGGCGATGACGGCCGCGGCCAGCTCCTATGCGAAATTGTTGGGCGCGGCCTCGACCCGAGCCGCCGCGGCGGCCACCCAGGCCAAGGCGGTGGCCGGTGTGTTCGAGGACGCGCGCGCGGCGATGGTCCATCCGTTGGCCGTGGCGGCCAACCGCAGCGCGTTCCTCAAGTTGGTTCAGTCAAATTGGCTGGGGCTCAACGCACCGGCCATCATGGCCACCGAGGGCCACTACGAGCAGATGTGGGCCCAGGACGTGGCCACGATGGCCGGCTACCACGCCGGGGTGTCGTCAGCGGCAGCCGCGTTGCCCGGCGGTCTGCAGCAGCTGCTGAAAACCCTGCCCAACCTGGGTATCGGAAACATCGGCAACGCAAACATCGGCAACGGAAACATCGGCACCGCAAACATCGGCACCGGAAACAGCGGTGTGGGAAACACCCCGATCACACCTGGAATCGCGGGCAACTACAACATCGGCGGCGGAAACAACGGCAACAACAACCTCGGCGCCGGAAACTACGGCAACTTCAACTTCGGCTTCGGCAACAAGGGCGACGGGAACATCGGCTTCGGCAACGGCGGCCCGGCCAACCTGTCGAGACTAAACCCGTTCGCCCTGCAACCGGCGCCGGGCAACAACAACGTCGGCATGGGCAACACCGGCAACAACAACTTCGGCCTGGGCAACCTCGGCGACGGCAACATTGGCGGCGGCAACTACGGCAATAACAACATCGGGCTCGGCCTGCTGGGCAGCAATTTGGTCGGCGTCGGCGGTGCCTACTACGACACGGCCGCCGGCCAGTTCCATTTCGACGGCCTGAACACGGGCAGCGGCAACATCGGCATCGGGAATTCGGGCAACAACAACATCGGCTTCTTCAACTCCGGCGACGGCAACATCGGCGCCTTCAGCTCGGGCACCAACAGCGTTCTGCCGGGTCACCTCAACAGCTTTGGCGTCGGGAACTCCGGCATCGGCAACTTCGGCGTCGGGAACGCGGGCGCGGGAAACTTCGGCGCCGGAAACTCCGGCCTGCTGAACACCGGGGTCGGGAACGCCGGCTCGATTGATACCGGCGCGTTTAATGGGAACAACCTCAACACGGGCTTTTTGAACTCGGGCAAGACAAACACCGGCTTTGGGAACTCCGGCCACGAGAACACCGGCTTTTGGAATTCGGGCGACGTGAACACCGGCGTCGGGGCCACCACCGATAGCGGCCTGGCTACCTCAGGGTTCGGCAACACCGGCGAGGTCGGAATCTCGGGCTTCGGAAACACGGCCACCGGCGGTTTCCGCAGCGGCGACATGTCGGGCTTCTTCAACACTGCCGCGGGGGGCTCCAGCTATACCGGAGTCAGCTCGGGCTTTTTCAATACCGGTCTCACCGACCCCATAGGCCCCTTTGCCAGCGGTGTGCTCAGCGGCTTCAACTCGGGCATTTTCAACACCGGCATCGCCGTGTCGGGTTTATTCAGCCTCAGTCAGCTGGCGCGATGATCGGATTGACCCGGGCGCCGGACTGCGACCCCACGCATTGCACCGCGAGCAGATCTTCGAACTTGGCGGTGTCTAGCCGGCGGGACCCATACGGAGGCGCATCTCCGGCGCCGACTTGGACGACAACCCTGGCCGGTATCGGGACGAACTTCGTCACCCACCCTGCACAACCCGCCGGCGCGGCCGCGCAAACTCACCTTGTTGCGCACCCTTGCCCGGCGACCGGCTGGAGCACCCTCTCTCGACGAGTCATGTTGTGGCGCGAGGGGTTACCCGGAAATCCGCGGAAGCGCTCGAAGGCCGGGCCGACCCGGCCGGCGCCCCGCGAAGCCTCAGGTGGGCGTCGCATCAAGGGGTGCCATTTGCTCGCCCGTGGGCGCGCGCTCAACATAATTGACGTGCCAGATCGACCGATCAACCTTGATCGGAATTCTGGCCAAAAGGCCAATATCGAAGAAGACAACGTCGTAGCATTCGTGGCGAATTGCTCGATTGCACGGCGACACAGTCGCTTCCAGAGCAGCAAACGCTACAGGTAGGGGTCTACCATGACGAACTTTGCAATGTTGCCGCCGGAGATCAATTCATCCTTGATGTTCTCCGGTGCCGGATCGGCCCCGATGCTTGATGCGGCCGCGGCCTGGGAGGGCCTGGCCTCCGAGCTCGGCACGGCGGCATCATCGTTCTCATCGGTGACCTCGGGCTTAGTCAGCGACGCGTGGCAGGGCGCGGCCTCGGCGGCGATGAACGCCGTGGCCACCCCGTACGCGCAGTTCTTGAGCGCGGCGTCAACCCAAGCCGCGGGGGCAGCCTCCCAGGCCAAGGCCGTGGCCGGAGCGTTTGAGGTCGCGCGCGCCGCGATGATTCATCCGCTGGAGGTGCTGGCCAACCGCAACGTGTTCGTCCAGCTGATTCGAACCAACTTGTTCGGGCTCAATGCGCCCGCAATCATGGCCGCCGAGGGCCAGTACGAGCAGATGTGGGCCCAGGATGTCGCCGCGATGGTCGGCTACCACGGCGGGGCGTCATCCGCGGCGGCAAGCCTGCCGAGCGGGTTGCAGCAGATACTGCAGAGCCTGCCGAACCTGGGGCTGGGCAACAAGGGCAATGCGAACCTCGGTAGCGGCAACACCGGGATCGGCAACATCGGCGTCGGCAACAGCGGCGAGGGAAACAGCGCACTGGTGCCCCCGCAGTCGGGGAACTACAACATCGGCGGCGGAAACAACGGCAACAACAACCTCGGCGCCGGAAACATCGGCAACTTCAACTTTGGCTTCGGCAATAACGGGACCGGTAACTTCGGCTTCGGCAACGCCGGCCCCGCAGACCTCTCCAATCCCAACCTGTTCACCTTCCACGTGACGCCGGGCGAGAACAACATCGGTATCGGTAATACCGGCAACGGCAACTTCGGCCTCGGCAACACCGGAGACGGCAATATCGGCGGCGGCAATACCGGTATTGGCAACATCGGGTTCGGACTCAATGGCAACAATTTGGTCGGTGTCGGGGGCGCGTATTACGACACGGCGGCCGGCCAGTTCCACTTCGACGGCCTGAACACGGGTAGCGGCAACATCGGAATTGGTAACTCGGGCAGTAACAACATCGGCTTCTTCAACTCCGGCGACGGCAACATCGGCGCCTTCAGCTCGGGCACCAATTCGGTGTTCCCGGGCCAGCTCAACAGCTTTGGCGTCGGCAACTCCGGCACCGGCAACCTCGGGTTCGGGAACGCGGGCAGCGGAAACGCCGGCTTCGGCAACAGCGGCTTGCTCAACACCGGCTTCGGCAACGCGGGCTCAATCAATACCGGCGGATTCAACGGGAACAACCTCAACACGGGCTTCTTGAACTCGGGCGAGGTCAACACGGGCATCGGCAACTCGGGCCACATCAACACCGGATTCCTGAACGCGGGCAATGTCAACACCGGCATCGGTAACGCCACCGACGCCGGCGAGGTCGGCCTCACCGCAACGGATAGCTCGGGATTCTTCAACACCGGTTACGGCGTCTCAGGATTCGGAAACGCGGCAGACGAGAGCAGCTATGGTCACGGCGTCTCGGGCTTTGGAAACACCGCGGTCGGAACGGCATTCGAGGTTGGCGTCAGTTCGGGCTTCTTCAACACCGGCTACTCGGAGGCCATCGGCCCCTTCGCGCTGGGTCAGGTCAGTGGCTTCAACTCTGGCTTCTTCAACTGGGGCACCGCCAACTCGGGCCTGTTCAGCCTCAGCAAGCTGGCCATCAAGTCCTGATCCCGGTTCCGGGTAGCTAAGAGCCCGCACCCGCCTCGGTTCGACGAGATCGCGGCAGGCGGCCGTCAACGCACGCGCATAACCCGGCGGCAGCCGCCGACATCAGCCGACATCACCGTGCACCGCCGCGCACACTTCTGCACCACCCATACCCGCAATTTGGTCGTTTTTGCACCTTGGTAGGCGGCGCTGGGCCGTTGATCATGGAGAGCATCAAGCACTTCACCGGGCGACGGAACCCGGTCGGACCAGATAGCGACAGAAAGAGAACCCCGATGAGGAACTTTCAACGACGCGGCGCCGCGATCGCCGCATGCGCGTTCGCATTCGCTGCGGCGCCGGTGATCGGACTCGGCGCACCGGCGATCAGCCGGGCCGATGACCACAACTGCATGTCGGGGTGGACCTGGGACAACGTGGCGCAACAATGCGTGATCAGCCCGGTGCCCGCAACCACGGCGCCTGCCCAAAATGGGCCGCCGCCGCCAGGCACCCCGGGCGGCGTGTACGGACCCGGTGGATGGGGTGGCCCCGGAGGACCTGGTGGACCTCCCGCCCCCGGCGAACCGTATGGACCGTATGGGCCCCAAGTTGGCGCGCCCGGAACCCCGGGGTGGCCCGGCGGAATCGCAGGACCCACCGCCGCCGGCGGGCACGCCGGGATGGGCGGGATCGGCGGAATGGACGGAATGGGTGGGATGGGACGACGCTAGTCGTCCCGGCTCCCCCTCCCCCGAAACCAGAATCGCCTAGGCGGGCGGATTGCCGCGCCACTGCAGCGCTTCGAGGGCGACGGCAACATGCACGCTGCTGTGGTCCAAAGGCCGAGGCAACAGTTGCTGAGCGCGGTCGAGTCGGCGCAGCAGGGTGTTGCGATGCGTGTAGAGCACCTTGGTGGTGCGCCCGATGCTGCACTGCTCATTGACGAAGGTCAGCACCGTCTTGTGCAGCTCAGCACCGGCCGACTCGAAATCCCCGAGCGTGTTCTTGATGAAATCATTTGTGGCTTCGGGGTTTTGTGCAATCAAGGCGATCAACTGGATATCGGCAAACAACGCGACTCGCTGGCGAGAATTCAGCCCGGCCACCATCCGCTGGGTGGTTAGCGCCTCCAGATGGCTGCGCCGGAAGCCCTCGATTCCCGTCGCGGCGGCGCCGATGGCGATTCGCGCTCCGGGAACGTCTCGGACCGCCTGCTCAACCTGCTCGACGTCAAGGGTGGTGTTGGCCGCATTGGCCACCCACACCCAACGGGTGGCCGCGCCGGCGATCACGGTCAGCGGCCGCGCGAACCCGGCGGCACGGCCGAAGGCGTCGACGACCCGGTCGAGCCGATTCAGGTCGCCATCGGGCTCGTCACTCCAGATGACGGCGGCGGTATGTGTGCGGTTGAGCGCGTATCCCAATCGAACCTCGGCGCGCTGGCGGCTGATCGGCGCACCGTCGAGGATCAAAGCGGTGACTTCGCGTCGTTCGGCGTGTGTGCCGCGAGCCAGTTCGTCGCGTTCGCGCTGCATCTGGGCGGCGATGCCGGCAGAGGTGGCCTCGACGAACTCGCTGATCGACCGGTAGGTCACCTCGAACAGCTCGCGCAGTTCGTCGGGATCGCTGGTTAACCCAAAGGCGACGCCCATCCACAACCGCCAGCCCACCGTTTGCGCGATCCGAAACGTGAACGGGTCCAGGCCGCGGCGCACCATGTCGCGGGCAATGCTTAGCGGCTCGGGGCCGAGATTGGGCGCGACCGGAGCACCGGGGTTGCTCACGTTGGCCGCGGCCCAGTGAATCAGGCTGGAGCGGATGCTGCGGCGGGTCGCCTCGGCCAGGACGGGATCATCGGCAATGGCGGGGTTGGCCGCCATGGTCACCCGGTCGTACTCGTCCAACCATTGCTGAGAACCGTCCAGTACGGCTTTCGCCCCCTGCCGGATCAGCTCACCCACCCGCGGGGACGGACCTTGCCACAGCACTCACTCACGGTAGCCCGCGGGCGCACACTCCTGCACCATCGAGCACCTAGATTTGACTGTTTTGTGCATGGCCGGTTAGCCGCGGTTCAGCCAGCCCGCGACACTTAAACCTCCGCGACAACACGCCGTAGATGCTCGCAAGGGATTAAGTCTCGCGTGCCCGAGGCAATCTCACGTGAGCGCCCCTTCAGCCTCAGACACGAAAACACCCCCGGCCGCGAAGGACCGGGGGTGTTTCGGATGCCTGCGGCTAGTGCGCGTGGCCGTGATGGCCGTGGCCATCGTCTTCTGGCTCGGCCGGCTTGTCGACAATCGCCGTCTCGGTGGTCAGCACCATACGTGCCACCGATGACGCGTTGAGCACTGCCGAGCGGGTCACCTTGACCGGGTCGACGATGCCGTCGGCAGCCAAGTCGCCGTAGGTCAGGGTGGCCGCGTTCAGACCGTGTCCGGCCGGAAGCTCGCTGACCTTGTTGACCACGACCGAACCGTCCAGACCGGCGTTGGTGGCAATCCAGTACAGCGGCGCGGCCAGTGCCTCGGAGAACACGTCCACGCCGACCGCCTCATCGCCCGACAACGACGCACGCAAGTCCTTGAGCGCGTTGCGAGCCTGGATCAGGGCGGACCCGCCCCCGGCCACGATGCCCTCCTCGACGGCAGCCTTGGCCGCCGCGACCGCGTCCTCGACGCTTTCCTTGCGCTTCTTGAGCTCGGTCTCGGTGGCGGCACCAACCTTGATGACGGCCACGCCGCCGGCCAGCTTGGCCAGCCGCTCGCCCAGCTTCTCGCGGTCCCACTCGGAGTCACTTCTGTCGATCTCGGAGCGCAGCAGATTCACCCGCGCCTCGACCGCTTCCGGGGCACCGCCGCCGTCGACGATGATGGTGTCGTCCTTGCTGACCACGACGCGCCGCGCCGAGCCCATCACCTCCAGCCCCACCTCCCGCAGCACCAGGCCGGCGTCGGGGTTGACCACCTCAGCGCCGGTCACCGCGGCCAGGTCCTGCAGGAAGGCCTTGCGCCGGTCGCCGAAGTAGGGCGACTTGACCGCGATCGCCTTCAGCGTCTTGCGAATGGAGTTCACGACCAGGGTCGCCAACGCCTCGCCCTCGATGTCCTCGGCGATGATCATCAACGGCTTGCCCGATTCGGCGACCTTCTCCAGCAACGGCAGCAGGTCGGGCAGCGAGCTGATCTTGTCCTGGTGCAGCAGGATCAGCGGGTCTTCGAGAACGGCCTGCTGAGCGTCGAAGTCGGTGACGAAGTAGGCCGAGAGGTATCCCTTGTCGAAACCGACACCCTCGGTGAACTCCAGCTCGGTGCCCAGCGTCGAGGATTCTTCGACACTAACCACACCGTCGTGGCCGACCTTGCTCATCGCCTCGCCGACCAGATCACCGATCAGCTGGTCGCGCGAGGAGACCGTGGCGACCTGCGCGATGGCGTCCTTGCCCGACACCGGCGTGGCCGAGGCAAGCAGGGCCTCCGACACCGCGTCGGCGGCCTTGCCGATTCCCGAACCCAGCGCGATCGGGTTGATTCCGGCGGCGACCAACCGCAGGCCGGTCTTGACCAGCGCCTGGGCCAGCACCGTCGCGGTGGTGGTGCCGTCGCCGGCGACATCGTTGGTCTTGGTGGCCACCGACTTCACCAGCTGAGCGCCCAGGTTCTCGAACGGGTCTTCCAGGTCGATGTCACGGGCCACGGTGACGCCGTCGTTGGTGACGGTGGGGCCACCGAACGACTTGGCCAGCACCACATGCCGACCACGCGGGCCCAGCGTCACCCGTACCGTGTCGGCGAGCTTGTCCACGCCCGCCTCCATGGCGCGGCGCGCAGTTTCGTCGTACTCAATCAGCTTGCTCATCAGGCTCCTTATGCCCAGCTAGTCCGCTAACGCATGCCGCCCCGGAAATCACCCGCGCTTGAACACGGGGATCGCCGGGGCGGTACACGGGGTTACTTGGAAACGACAGCCAGCACGTCGCGCGCCGACAGGATCAGGTACTCCTCGCCGCCGTACTTGATCTCGGTGCCGCCGTACTTGCTGTAGATGACGGTGTCACCCTCTGCCACGTCCAGCGGGATCCGCTTCTCGCCGTCCTCGTCCCAGCGGCCGGGGCCGACTGCGACGACGGTGCCCTCCTGGGGCTTCTCCTTGGCGGTGTCAGGAATGACCAGACCGGACGCGGTCGTGGTCTCGGCCTCGTTGGCCTGCACGAGAATCTTGTCCTCGAGTGGCTTGATGTTCACCTTCGCCACGATTGGAGCCCTCCACTAATTCGATCGGATCCGGTGCTGTCGCCCCGGATTATCTTGATTCGGATCCGGGACTATTCGCCCGGACCGGAGTTTTCGGCCGGTCCGGGGCGCGCCCCGAACCGTCCGAATTATCAGGTGATTCGGCATCCGTCCGTGCCCTCGCGTCGTCGTCGCGGGTGCCGGCGCAGGGGTCGTCCGACTGCCACCTAGCACTCTATACATGAGAGTGCTAGCACTCAAGGGCGCCCCGGTGCTTCTCGCGTGTCGGTTCGCCCACGGCGTATTCCGCACCGCCGCCGCGGCCGCACCGGGATCAGCCGACCTGGCCCTTGACCACCGGCAAGCCGGGGTCGCTGGGCACATCCAGCGGCGAGGGAGCCGCCTTCGCGGCCACCAAATGCGCGGCGAACGCGGCGATCATGGCGCCGTTGTCGGTGCACAGCCGCGGCCTGGGGATACGCAGCGTCAGGCCGGCCTCGCTACAACGTTGGGTTGCCAACTCGCGCAATCGCGAGTTGGCCGCCACACCCCCGGCGATCAGCAGGGTCGATACCCCCAGGCCGGTGGCCGCGCGCACCGCCTTACGAGTCAGCACGTCGGCCACGGCTTCCTGGAAACCGGCCGCGACATCGGCCGGCCGAAAATCTGGATGGGCCTCCACGTAGCGCGCCACGGCGGTCTTGAGACCGGAGAAGCTGAACGCGCATGGATCGTCGGACGGCCCGGTCATGCCCCGCGGAAACACGATGGCGTCGGGGTCGCCGGAGCGCGCCAGGTCGTCGAGCACCTTGCCGCCCGGATAGCCCAGCCCCAGCAGCCGCGCCACCTTGTCGTAGGCCTCGCCCGCGGCGTCGTCGACGGTGGCGCCCAGCTCGACTATCGGTTCGCCCAACGAACGCACGTGCAGCAAGTGGGTGTGCCCGCCGGAGACCAACAACGCCACACACTCGGGCAGCGGTCCGTGTTCGCACACGTCGGCGGCCAGGTGTCCGCCCAGATGGTTGACGGCGTAGAACGGCACTCCCCAGGCGGCCGCATACGCCTTGGCCGCGGCCGCCCCCACCAGCAGCGCACCCGCCAGCCCCGGCCCGATGGTGGTGGCGACGACGTCGGGCCGCGCGATGCCTGCCGTCGTGAGCGCACGGCGCATCGCCGGGCCCAGGGCTTCCAGATGCGCCCGCGAGGCGATCTCGGGGACCACGCCGCCGAACCGCACATGCTCATCGACGCTGGAGGCCACCTCGTCGGCCAACAAGGTCAAGGTGCCGTCGGCCTCCAGCCGCGTGATACCGACGCCGGTCTCATCGCAGGAGGTCTCGATGGCCAAGATGACTTTCCCCGGCATCTACCGCGCACCCCCTGGATCCCTGCGCATCGTGTATGCGTCGGCACCGCTGACCCGGTAGTAGCGCCGGCGCAGTCCGACCTGCTCGAAACCAACGCTGCGATACAGCGCTATCGCCGGCTCATTGTCGGTGCGGACCTCGAGGAAAACCACGCCGCCGTCGGCGAAGGCCAACAGTTCGTCAAGCAGCCGACGGCCGATGCCCCGCCCCTGATAGGCCGGGTCGACGCCGATGGTGTGTATCTCGTATTCGAAGGGCGCAACACGGCCCAGCCGCGAGACACCGGCATAGCCGACCAGGTTGTCCGCGCACCGGGCGCCCACGTAGTGATTGCGCCCGCTGGCCAGCTCGCGCTCGAAGGCCACCTCCGGCCACGGGTCGTCACCATCGAAAAGTTGCGCCTCCAGCTCGGCGCAGCGCCGGGCATCGGCGCGGGTCAGCGCGCCGATGGTGACGGGCCCGAGATCGGCGGTCATGGGCGCGCCGCCAGCGGCTTGGCATCGGGCCGGCGCAAATACAACGGCACCAGGGGCGCCGGGCCCTGCGCCCAGTTCACCGCGGCGGCCAGGCCCGCCACGGTGGGGTAGCTGGGCTCGCACCGGGGCAGGTCGAACAACCCGGCGTGCTCCGGTGATCCCGCTACCGCGTGCGCGGTGCCGGGATCGACGTCGCCCGGGGCGTTGACCGCCGGGCCGTGAGTGCGCACTCCATCGCGGTAGCGCGCCCAGTAGACCTCGCGGCGACGGGCGTCGGTGACCACCAGCGTGTCACCGGTGGTGAGTCCACCGATGGCGTCGAGGCTGCACACCCCATACACCGGGATGTCCAGCGCATGCCCGTAGGCGGCGCCGGTAGCCATTCCGGCCCGCAGCCCGGTGAATGGGCCGGGACCGCAGCCCACGACCACCGCATTCAGGTCGGCCATCGTCAGCGCCGCACCGGCCAGCGCCGCCAGCACGTTGGGGGTCAGCCGTTCGGCGTGCGCCCGGGCGTCGACGGTGACCCGCTCGGCCAACGCGACGCACTCGGACCCCGTCAGCTGCACTACCCCCGCGGTCACCGCGGGGGTAGAAGTATCCAAAGCGAGAATGATGGTCATCGGCCGGCCCACGCCCAGGTCGCGATCCGCACGTCGGAGTGACTGACCCGCTCCAGCCGAATGTCGAGATGGCGTTCGGAGAGTCGCTCGGCCAGGCCCTCCCCCCACTCCACCACCACGACCGAGTCCGTCAGATCGGTGTCCAGATCCAGCGAATCGAGCTCACCGAGCAGGTCGGCGCTCCCGTGATCCAACAGCCGATAGACATCAACGTGAATCATCGCCGGGCGGCCCGGCCCACGCGCCGGATGCACCCGCGCCAACACGTAGGTCGGCGAGGTGACCGGGCCATCGACGTCCATCGCCGCGGCAATGCCCTTGGCCAACACCGTTTTTCCAGCACCCAATGGGCCCGAGAGCACCACCACGTCACCGGCGCGCAGCTGCTCGCCCAGCCGGGTTCCCAGCGCCACGGTGTCCGCCACGCGTTCCAGCATTGCCGTGCCCGAATCGTGCTGCTCAGCCATGGCGGCGCCACCGATCCCGCAACCGCTCGCCGACCCGGCGGTACCGCAGCGTCAACTTGCCCGGAAGGGCGCGGTCGACGAGCCGGACCAGCCCTTCGTTGATGGCGTCGGGCTTGTCCAACAGGGCCAGATGACTGGCCCCGCCCACGATGACCAGTTCGGATTGTGGCAACGAGGCCGCCATCTTTCGAGAGTATTCGTCGGGGGTCATCAGGTCGTGATCACCACAGGCAATCAAGGTCGGGATCCGCAGCAGCGTCCACAGCCCGGCGGTTTCGTCGTGCACTTCCAGCGCGTGCAGGAAACCCACCAGGGTGGCGATGGGCGTGTCGTTCATCATCTGCTGCGAGAACGCATCCAGGCTGCGGCTCACCTCCAGGTCACTGTAGGACGCGGCCCGCAGGATCGGGCCGATCAGTGACCGGGACGCGGTGCGGCCGCGGTGCATCAGTTTCGGCGCGGACCGGGCGGTGAACCGGACCGCCTCGAGCGCCGGGTTTTTCAGGAACTCGCCCAACGGCGAGCGGGTCACCCCTTCGGCCGCCGAAGAGATGACGGCGGCACCCACAATCCGCCGGCCGTAACGCTGCGGGAACTGACGGGCGTGCGACAACACCGTCATGCCACCCATCGAATGCCCGACCAGCACTATCGGCCCGCGCGGTGCGGTCGCTT
This sequence comes from Mycobacterium marinum, assembly GCF_003391395.1. Lineage (NCBI taxonomy): Bacteria > Bacillati > Actinomycetota > Actinomycetes > Mycobacteriales > Mycobacteriaceae > Mycobacterium > Mycobacterium marinum. The sequence continues at coordinate 1,274,234 of NZ_CP024190.1, read as the reverse complement.
GCAGCACCGTTTCCAGGTCTTGTCCGAGTTGGGTCAGTGTGTAGGTCTGCGGATCGGCTTCGCCGGACTGGCCGTGCCCGCGCTGGTCATAGAAGACCATCCGCACCCGCGAGCCCCATTGTTCGCCGAGCCGCATGCGCTGAAAGTGGAAGGCACCCATGCGCAGGCAGAAGCCGTGGGCGAACACCATGGTCAGCGGGGCGTCCACCGGCCCCGCCTCGCGCACGGCCAGCGGCACGCCGTCCGGTGTGGTCACCACCCGGGCGCGATCGCTGTCCAGCCGCTCGAAATCCTCACCCGCGTAGGGGTCGTCGCAGACCGAGCCGCGTTCGGCCAACGAGCGCCGGGCCGAGGCGCCGACGATGGTGGCGACCGCGGTCAGCCCGGCACCTCCGGCAAGCCAGGCTCGCTGGCGCCGGCGAGTTTCCTCAGCGCTCAACGGTTTCGGCCTCGCGGTAGACCCTGGTGATGCGCCCGCGCGGGCTGGTGACCACCTCGTAGTGGATGGTGCCGACCAGATCGGCCCAGTCCTGCGCGGTGGGTTCACCGCGGGTACCCGGCCCGAACAGAATCGCCTCGTCACCTTCGGCCACATCGAGCGGTCCGGGACCCAGATCGACGAGGAACTGGTCCATGCAGACCCGGCCGACGCCCGGCCGGCGTTTGCCGTTGATCAAGACCTCCAGGCGCCCGCCCAGCGACCGGAAAACCCCGTCGGCGTAGCCGATCGGCAACAGCGCCACATTCGTGTCGTGGGGCGCAATCCAGGTGTGTCCGTACGACACGCCTTCGCCCGCGTCCACCGATTTCACCAGCGCGACTGCGCATTTCACGGTCATCGCCGGAACCAGTCCCATGTCGCCCAACCTGGGCACCGGGCTCAGCCCGTACACCGCGATGCCGGGCCGCACCAGATCCAGCGTCAGATCGGGACGAGCCATGGTTGCCGAGGAGTTCGACAGGTGCGCCACCTCGAATCGCACTCCCTGGTCGCGGGCGTGGTCGAGCATCTGCTTGAACCGCTGGGACTGGATGTCGTTGATCGGTTTTTCCGGTGCGTCCGCGTGCACCATGTGCGTCATCAGCCCGCGTAGCCGAATCGCGTCTTCGGCGACGGCCTGGCGCAGCCTGGTGACCATCTCCGGGTAGAGCGCCGGCGCCACGCCGTTGCGGTTGAGGCCGGTGTCGATCTTGACCGTGACGGTCGCCGTCGTTCCGGTCCGGCGCGCGGCATCGAGCACTTCGTCGAGTTGGCGGATCGAAGAAATGGCGATCTGGACGTCGGCGGCCAGCGCGGGCCCGAAATCCATGCCGGGTGCGTGCAACCAGGCCAGCACCGGGGCGGTGATGCCGTCCGCGCGCAACGTCAGCGCCTCGTCCACCGACGCGACTCCGAGTTCGACCGCACCGGCTGCCAGCGCGGTGCGGGCGACCGCGGTCGCGCCGTGACCATAGCCGTCGGCCTTGACGACCGCCATGACTTGTGCGCTGCCGGCACGTTCGCGCAGCAGCCGCACGTTGTGGGCGATAGCACCCAGGTCCACCACCGCCTCGGCGAGGACCCCGGGCGTCAGAGATATCGGGGTGGTAGTCATCGACTCGATTGTCCCAGAGCCGCGTGAAGGTGCTCGCCCAGTCCGCGTTCACCCCGGCGGCTGGGCCGGCGACCGACCTCCGCGCTTAGTGCGCGAAGTGCTGTCCGTCGTAGTTGCCGCCCGGCTTGACCTTGTCCAGCGTGCGCAGTGAGGTGACGGCATCATCGTGCAGGGCGCGCGCCATGTCGGCGGACAGACCTTCGCGCACCACGATGCGCAGCACCGATACGTCGGTGGCGTTGTCCGGCATGGTGTAGGCGGGCACCTGCCACCCGAAGGTTCGCAGCTCGTGGGAGAGGTCGAACTCGGTGTAGCCGCGGTCGCCGGCCAGCCGGAAGGCGACCACCGGGATCGCCGAACCGTCCGCTATCAGCTCGCAGTGATCTACCTCACGCAGCTGCGCGGAGAGCCAGCGCGCGGTCTCCGACAGGGCCTGCATGACCTTGATGTAGCCCTCCCGGCCCAGCCGCAGGAAGTTGTAGTACTGGCCGACGACTTGGTTGCCGGGCCGGGAGAAGTTGAGTGTGAATGTGGGCATATCCCCGCCCAGGTAGTTGACCCGGAAAACCAGATCCTCCGGCAGGTGTTCGGGGCTGCGCCACACGACGAATCCGACGCCGGGATAGGTCAGCCCGTATTTGTGACCGCTGACATTGATCGAGACCACCCGCGGCAGCCGGAAGTCCCACTTGAGGTCTGGATGCAGGAACGGCACCACGAAGCCCCCGCTGGCGGCGTCCACGTGCACGGGCACATCAACGCCGCCGCCGGCCGCCAATCTGTCCAGCGCCGCGCAGATCTCGTCAACCGGTTCCAGCTCGCCGGTGTAGGTGGTGCCCAGGATCGCGACCACACCGATGGTGTCCTCGTCGACGGCGTCGACGACCTGTTCGGGGGTGATGACGTAGCGCCCCTTCTCCATCGGCAGGTAGCGCGGCTCGACGTCGAAGTAGCGACAGAACTTCTCCCACACCACCTGGACGTTGGAGCCCATCACCAGATTCGGTGTGCGGCCTTTCCAGTCCTTGCCGATCTTCTGCCGCCACCGCCACTTCATGGCCAGGCCGCCGAGCATCACCGCCTCGCTGGAGCCGATGGTGGACACCCCGGTGGCGCTGGACGGGTCGTCGTCGCGCAGTCCCTCGGCGTGAAAGAGGTCGGCGACCATCGACACGCAGCGGGTCTCGATCGCCGCGGTCGCCGGGTATTCGTCTTTGTCGATCATGTTCTTGTCGAACGTCTCGGCCATCAGCTTGCCGGCCTCGGGATCCATCCAGGTGGTGACGAAGGTGGCCAGGTTCAGCCGCGAGCTACCGTCGAGCATCAGCTCGTCGTGGATGAACCGGTAGGCGGCTTCGGGATCCATCGACTCCTCGGGCAGCCGCAACGCCGGTACCGGAGCGGTGAACAGCCGGCCGGTGTAGGCCGGAGCGATCGAATGTGCGGGTACCGACGGGTGGCTACGGGACACGGTGGATCCTTTCATTGCCGAGTCGAGCTACTGACTTCACAGAGCCGCCAGGGCGGCCCGGATGTGGTGGAGAATTCGCGACGCGGACGTCGGTGCGCCATCGGGCCCCGGATCGAGGGCCGATAGCTCGGCGGCACGGGCGTGGACGAACGCCGCGGCCGCGGCGGCCTCGGCCGGTGCCAGCCCCGCCGCCAGCAGGGCCCCGATCATTCCGGACAGCACATCACCCGATCCGGCGGTGGCCGCCCAGGACTGCCCGGCCGGACTCAGGTACACCCGGCCGCCGGGATCGGCGATGACGGTGACATTGCCCTTGAGCAGCACGGTGGCGCCGAACGCATCGGCCAGCTTTCGGGTTGCGCCGACCCGGTCCTCCCCCGGCCCCGAGCCCGCCAACCGAGCGAATTCACCGGCGTGCGGCGTCAGCACCGTCGGGGCGCTGCGATTGACCACCAATTCGGGATGCGCCGCCAGCATCGTCAGCCCATCGGCATCCACGATCACCGGGAGATTGGTTTCCAGCGCGAACCATAGTGCGGCCGCCCCGGGTTCATCGGTGCCCAGGCCCGGCCCTACCACCCAGGCCTGTACCCGTCCGGTCGTGGAGGGGGTGGGCGAGGCGATGACCTCCGGCCAGCGCGCGAGCACCTCGCCCGCCGCGCTGCCGGCGTAGCGGACCATGCCCGAGGTGGCTGCCACCGCGGCGCCACTACACAACACCGCCGCACCCGGATACGTCGAAGAACCCGCCAGCACACCGGTCACGCCCTGGGTGTACTTGTCATCGCGAGGGCCGGGCACCGGCCAGTGCGCGGCCACGTCGGCGGCCTGCAACCCCAGCACCTCGGTGTCGGACAGGTCCAGTCCGATGTCGATCAGCACGACACGACCGCAATCGGCCAGCGCGTGGACGGGTTTGAGTCCGCCGAAGGTAACCGTCAGCGCGGCGCGCACCGCGGGGCCGGTGATCGCCCCGGTCGCCACGTCGATGCCGCTGGGGATGTCCACGGCCACCACCGGGAGGCCGGCGGCGTCCACCGCGGCGAACACCTCGGCCGCCGCGGGCCGCAGCGGCCCGGAGCCGGAGATGCCCACCACCCCATCGATAACGAGATCGGTTGCCGCCGAGACGTTTTGTACAACGCGGCCACCAGCCTTGGTGAATGCCGCCAGCGCCTTGGGATGGGTGTGTTGCGGATTGAGCAGTACCGCGTCCGCCGCGGCGCCGCGGCGGCGCAGGAAGGTCGCCGCCCATAGCGCGTCACCACCGTTGTCGCCCGATCCGACCACCGCGCACACCCGGCGACCGAAAATTCCGCCGCTACGGCGGGTCAGTTCACGCCCGATTTCGGTGGCCAGGCCAAAGGCCGCCCGGCTCATCAGCACCCCGTCGGGCAAGCTGGCCAACAGCGGCGCTTCGGCGTCGCGGATCGCGTCTACAGAGTAGTAATGCCGCATCACTGCCAGCATTGCATGTTTGGGACGGGCTCAGGCCGGTGCCTCACGGGAACGGAGTTTTCGCAGAACTTCTCTGATTTTCGCGGGACCCCACGTCGGGCTCCCGCGTTCGCGGGCCATCGGATAGAAGGCCAAACCGATCAGTATCGCGGTGAAATGGCCGATGGCGGTGAAGTCGAGTTCGGTCTTGTCCATGGTGAGCAGCGGAAAGCCGAAGATGACGAGCAACACCGCCAGGTATCCCCATCGCCACGGTTTGACGATGTGATAGGTGAGCACCGCCATCACCCCGACCAAGAAGTAGCTGACCCCGATGTCACGCGAATACACCAGCCGTTCGGCGGCCTCACGCGTCTGGATCGCGTAGTAGAGCAGGCCTTCGCTGATATAGGTGGCGCCGATGTGGGAAGTCAATCCCACCGTCAGCCAGCGCAAGTGGCCAAGCCAATGCTCGGCCGGCGCCAGGAACAGCGTGAACAGCACCAGATACGGTTCCAGATTCCGGCCGTCGATCCACAGCAGACTGGAGAACAGGACTTCCAGCGGATCGCGCCCCAGGTGGCTGATGTTGGTGGACCGATGCAGGATCACCGAGTGCAGCTGGCGTCCGGCCAGGCTGTTTTGAATGATCGTGGTGATCGCCAAGACGACCAGCCAGGTATAGGTCAGGGGCGCGCTGCTGACGAAATGCCACACCGCGAGCGCCATGCTTCGCACTCGTGCGGATACCGATGCGCTCGCCACGGCGTCAACTCTTACACGCCCGCCGTTGCCCATGCGACATCGGCAGTGGTCTCAGGCCGGCTTGTCGGAGGCGGGTTTCAAGTGCCGCCACCAGCAGGAAATGTAGATCGCCATCGAAATGACCAACACGACTATCACCCAGACCACGACCCGGACATCGATCCAGGCCCCGAAGGGAGGCGCGTTGGGCAGCGCATTGCGCAGCGGCACCACCGCAAACAGCATCGCCGCGTACCACGTGGTCATGGGCGGCTGGAATGGTCGTCGATCACGTGCGGTCTGCACCGCAACAAAGAGAGCCAGCCCGGCGATCGTGACCAGGACACCGATGATGAGCAGGGCAAACGCGGCGGTGCTCGGTGATCGCTGCAACGTCAACCGGTAGGGCGTAACCCCGGTGCCGTCTCCTGCGGTCGGAATGTCGATCTGCCAGCCGGCGAGGCTATCGACGAATCTCACCTTCGCCCGCTGGGGCACCTTCGCCGCACCGCTGAACAGCTCGACCGTGATCGGCCCGGAACGGTAGTGATCGAAGGGCCAGTCCGCCACGTTGCCGGTGATGGCCAGCGGAACGGGGAAGACACCGGGCAGCATGCCCTTGGACCAGGTGCGCTTGGTCGGCGTCACCGAGGAGGTGACCACGACGCTGAGGTCGTCGGACAGACCCTCGGTTCGCGGATCCAGCAGCCCCGGCCCCGGCGTGACGGCGAGATTGGCCGACAGCACGGTGTTGCTCGACTGAACCTCTTCCAGGCTGATGGTGACCGTGGTCCCATCGGCGGTCGGACGGCCTTGGGTCAGGTCGTGCGGCCCCTTGCCGGCGTTGCCGTAAAGCAGTGTCGAGCCGACATAGGCCACGACGAAAAGCACCAGCCCGACAAATCCCAGCTTCATCGGCCAGGTCCTGACCTACCGCGCTCAACCGCCGACAAGGGTCCCCCTCATTGCCTGCTCCGGACTATTCGACCGTGACCGACTTGGCTAGATTTCGCGGCTTGTCGACGTCGTACCCGCGTGCCTGTGCGACGGCCGCGGCGAACACCTGCAGTGGGATCGTCGACAACAGCGGCTGCAACAGGGTCGACACCGCCGGAATCTCGATCAGGTGATCAGCGAAAGGACGCACGGTGTCGTCGCCCTCTTCGGCGATCACGATGGTGACCGCGCCGCGGGTCTGGATCTCACGAATGTTCGACAACAACTTGGCGTGCAGTGTGGCCGAGCCTTTGGGCGAGGGCATGATGACGATGACCGGCAGCTCGTCTTCGACCAGCGCGATCGGACCATGCTTGAGCTCACCGGCGGCGAAGCCCTCGGCGTGCATGTACGCCAGTTCTTTGAGCTTGAGCGCGCCCTCCAGGGCCACCGGGTAGCCGACGTGGCGCCCCAGGAACAACACGGTCGAGGACTGCGCGAACCGGTAAGCCAGGTCGGCCACCGGCTTGATCGCCGAAATGACCCGGGCCACCAGATCGGGCATCGCTTCCAGCTCGCGGTACTCCCGCTCGACCTCGTCGGGATATTTGGTGCCGCGCGCCTGGGCCAGCGCCAAGCCCAGCAGATAGTTAGCGGTCACCTGGGCCAGGAAGGTCTTGGTGGAGGCCACCCCGATCTCCGGGCCGGCGCGGGTGTAGAGCACCGCGTCGCATTCGCGCGGGATCTGCGAACCGTTGGTGTTGCAGATCGCCAACACCTTGGCCTTCTGCTCCTTGGCGTGGCGGACGGCCTCGAGGGTGTCCGCGGTTTCACCGGACTGCGAGATGGCCACCACCAGGGTGCTGCGGTCCAACACCGGGTCTCGGTAGCGGAACTCGCTGGCGAGCTCCACCTCGACAGGTAGGCGGGTCCAATGCTCGATCGCGTACTTGGCGAGTAGACCCGAGTGATAGGCGGTGCCGCAGGCGACCACGAAGACCTTGTCGATCTCCCGCAGCTCCTGGTCCGATAGCCGCTGTTCGTCGAGGACGATGCGGTTGCCCACGAAGTGGCCGAGCAGAGTCTCGGCGACCGCGGTCGGCTGCTCGGCGATCTCTTTGAGCATGAAGTACTCGTAGCCGCCCTTTTCGGCGGCCGCGAGGTCCCAATCGATGTGAAACTCCCGGTAGTCGGTACCGGCAAGCAGGTCGTCGTTGCCATCGAAGTCGCTGATCCGGTAGCCATCGGCGGTGATCACCACCGCCTGGTCCTGTCCCAGCTCAACGGCGTGCCGAGTGTGCGTGATGAACGCGGCGACGTCGGAGCCGACGAACATCTCGCCGTCACCGATGCCGAGCACCAGTGGTGTGGAGCGGCGGGCCGCCACGATGGTGCCGGGGTCATCGGCGTTGGCGAAAACCAAGGTGAAGTGGCCCTCCAGCCGCCGCAGCACCGACAACACCGAGGCCGGGAAGTCGCCGGCCGTCTCGCCGTAGTGAAACGCCTGCGCGACCAGGTGCACCGCAACTTCGGTGTCGGTGTCGCTGGCGAACTCCACGCCGGCGGATTCCAGCTCCTGGCGCAGGACGGCGAAGTTCTCGATGATGCCGTTGTGGACGACCGCGATTTTTCCGGCGGCATCACGATGGGGGTGGGCATTACGGTCGGTGGGGCGCCCGTGGGTGGCCCACCGGGTATGCCCCAGGCCGGTGGTACCGGTCAGCGACTCCGCCGGCATTTCGGCCACCGCCGTCTCGAGATTGGCGAGCCGGCCGGCGCGGCGACGCACGGTGAGCTTGCCGCTGCCGTCGACCAATGCGATCCCCGAGGAGTCGTAGCCTCGGTACTCCATCCGGCGCAGCGCATCCAGGACGACTTCGCAGGCAGGACGCTGGCCTACGTAGCCGACAATTCCGCACATAGCAGACCAGGGTAGTGCAGCCACCCCCATCCGGACGTCCGCATAACGCTGACCGCTAGCTGACCAGCGACTGACCGGGGGCAGCTCGCGAGCCCCGGATCAATCCGGCGGTATGGTCGAAATGGCCCTACGGCGCGAAAGGCCCGATTTGTCCCACCCTTACCAACCCCCTGTCCAGGCGGATCGGTACTACCTCAAGCTGATCAAGCACACCGGCGCCCTGATCTTCTGGCAGCAGCGCAGTTATTCGGTCTACGGGACGCTGCCGGAGTGTGAGGCGGCCTACCGTTCGGCCCAGACCTACAACCTGCTCGCCGGTTGGTGGAGCCTGCTGTCGCTGCTGCTGTTCAACTGGATCGCCTTGATTTCCAATGCCAACGCGATGCGCCAGCTGCGCAACGCGGTCAATTCGGGTGGCCCGGCACCGGCGGCGCCCATGCCTGCCTCGCGGCCCGCATCGACGCCGGTATCGACGCCGGTATCGATGCCGGCGGGCTGGTATCCCGATCCTCATGGGGCCGGACAGCGCTATTGGGACGGCACAACGTGGACGAACTGGACCCATCCCCCGCGCCACCGCTAACGTCGACGGGTGGCCCGCATCCGCAACCTCGTTGCCGCCCTCAGCCGCCGAGGCCCACACCGCGTTTTGCGCGGTGACCTGGCCTTTGCCGGACTGCCCGGGGTGGTGTACACCCCTGAAGCCGGTATGAACCTGCCGGCGGTCGCCTTCGGGCATAACTGGCTCACCGGCGTAGCCCGCTATTCGGGGCTGCTCGAGCACCTGGCGTCCTGGGGCATCGTCGCCGGGGCGCCCGACACGCAACGCGGCGTGGCGCCGTCGGTGCTCAACCTGGCCTTTGACATGGGCGTTGCCCTCGACATCGTGGCCGGAGTGCGCCTTGGGCCCGGCGATATCAGCGTGCACCCCGCCAAGCTCGGGCTGGTGGGCCACGGTTTCGGCGGCTCGGCCGCGGTCTTCGCGGCGGCCGGCATGCCGACCAAGCCCGCCGGGGTGGTCGCGATCTTCCCGACCGTCACCGCGCCCCCGGCGCAGCAGCCGGCCGCGGGCCTGAAGGCGAAGGGTTTGATCCTGAGCGCACCCGAGGATCCCAAGACGCTCAATTCCAACGCACTCGAGCTGTCGCGCGCCTGGGACGCCGCCACGCTGCGCATTGTCAGCAAGGCCAATCCGGGCGGTCTGATCGAGGGTCGGCGATTGACCAAAGTGGTGGGGCTGGCCGGCTCCGACCGCAAAACCCAGCGTTCGGTCAGGGCGCTGGTGACCGGCTACCTGCTGCACACCCTCGGTGGCGACAAGACCTATCGCGACTTCGCCGATCCGGACGTGCACCTGCCCAAGACCGACCCGGTGGATCCGCACGCCCCGCCGGTTACGCCCGAAGAGAAGCTTGTCGCGCTACTGAAGTGACGAGCGCGGCCCATGATGCGAATCGGTATCGCCCTGGACTACTCGGACGGCTTCCATGAGGGCCTCGACCGCGTCGTGGAACTCGAGAAATCCGGAATCGACGTCGCCGTGGTGGCAGAGGCATATGCCTTCGACGCCGTCAGCCAACTCGGCTATCTGGCGGCCAAAACAACCCGCGTTCAGCTGGCCTCCGGGGTGCTGCCCATCTATATCCGCACACCCTCGCTGTTGGCGATGACGGCTGCGGGCCTCGATCATGTGTCCGGCGGCCGGTTCAATCTCGGAATCGGTACGTCCGGACCGCAGGTGATCGAGGGATTCCACGGCGTCGAATTCGATGCGCCCATCGGCCGCACCCGCGAGGTGGTGGAAATCTGCCGGCACGTCTGGCGGCGGGAGACGCTGCGTTATGCGGGCGCCCACTACCAGATCCCGTTGCCCGCTAATCGCGGCACGGGTTTGGGCAAGGCCCTCAAACTCATCAATCACCCACTACGAGAACGCATTCCGATATCCATTGCGGCGCTGGGCCCCCGCAACGTCGAGCTGACCGCCGAGATCGCCGAGGGCTGGCAGCCGGTCTTTTTTTATCCGGAGAAGGCCGCGTCGGCCTGGAGCGAGGCGCTGGCGTCCGGCACCGCGAAACGCGATCCCGCGCTGGGCCCGTTGGATGTCACGGTGCACGCCTCGTTGGCGATCGGGGACGACGTCGAGCAGCGACTGGCCCGGGTGAAGCCTCAACTTGCCCTGTACCTGGGCGGCATGGGCGCCAAGGGCCGCAATTTTTACCACAACCTGGCCACTCGTTACGGGTACGGCGATGTCGCAGACCGAATCCAGGAGCTGTACCTGGCTGGGCGCAAGCACGAGGCCATAGCCGCGGTGCCGGACGAGCTGGCGCGGGGAATCTCGCTGATCGGCCCACGCGGGTTCGTCGCCGAACGGCTGGCCGCCTTCGCCGAAGCGGGTGTGACGACCATGCTGGTGAGCCCGTTGAGCACCGATCGCCGCGAATACGTGCGCCACGTCGAGCAGCTGCTGGGGCTGCGTCGCGCCTGAGTTGGTCTGCGAGCTGTCTCGAGTTGTTACGGCCCGGCCTTGGGCAGCTCGTCTGCGGCTATCTCGCAGGGACTCGACGCCTCGCCGGCCGGCGCCGAACCGCCGTGCGGCGGCGCCTCGGGAACTCGCGGCGGCTGGGCGACCGGCGTGGCGGCCCCCTCGGGCACCGGCGTCCTGGCTTGTTCGCCAATCGGCATCGCGGACCGCTCGGCGCCATCGCCCGCCAGCGCCCCCGGCGGTGAACCGTCGGCGGCTTCCGGTGCCTCGCCGTTATCGGACTTCTCGTCACTCGCGCCGGTTTCGGTTGCCGCGTCGGGCTTTCGCGGCTCGCTAGGGTTCTCATCGCCGACGTCGTCGACCGCGTCCGCACCGGACCGATCTCCCCCATCCGCCGGGTCCACCGACCCGAGCGGATCGGCGATCGGTACCGCCGCCGTACCGAGTAGTTCTGCCAGCGCGTCGACAATGCGCCCGGCAAGCCCCGCGAGCCCACCGAGCCCGCCGGTTCCGGCGGCACCCAAGCCGCCGGGGCCGCCGAAATCACCGAGCGCGCCGAAATCGCCGGCATCTGTGGGTAGTTCGAGGCCAGCTCCCGGCGCCGGCGCGATGCCAGCCGGCACCGCCGGCGACGCGGCGAAGGCCGGTTCCGGATCCGGCGCAGGCGCGGAGGTGGCGGCCGCGGGTGCGATCGCCGCCAGCGCCGATGGGACCGGCGGCGATTGGGGTCCGGATCCGAGGTCGTCTGGGTGGTCGAAAGACACCGGCACCGACGAGGTCAGTCGATCGGCCAACGTGGTGTAGGCCGCGCCGATGCCGGCCGTCGCTGCGCGCATCGCGCCCAGCCAGTCGTCACGAATATCGTTGTCCAGATAGGGATTTATCTGATGGCGAACCAGCTCCGCGGCCGCACTGCCGGGCGCTGCCCCGGCACCGACCTCAGCGCAGGCGGCCAACCACGCCGGCCGCCGCGCCAGTGTGCGGTCGTCGATGGCGATCACGCTTTCCACCTTCATGTCGACCAGACGCCACAGGTCCTCGCGCAACGATTCGCAGCCCAAAGCCGCCGCCCGAACTTCGGCAACAATGCGCTGCCCCGCCTCAACATGGCGTTGCAGAAAGTTGACCGCGGCGTCGGCTCCAGGCCCCGCCCAGGCCATCGCCAGCGCGCCGACCTGGCCGCGCTGCATCCCAAGCGCCTCAGCGACCGTGGCGCCGGCGGCGCGCAATCGCGCGCAGTCACCGTCGAGCAGGTAGAGATCGAGGCCGTCTTCGCTGTCGTAGCGGTCGCCGATCGGATCAAAGCCCTTGGCCAGAACGGGATCTTGGTAGCCGAGCTGTTGGCAGGCGCGTAGGTACCGCCGCGTGTGGTCCACGGCGGGCCGCCCTTCGTCGAGGCGCTGTGCCACCGCTAGCCCGTCGGTCACGATCAGGCGATCCGTGCCGCGGCGCCACGATCGGCATCAACGTAGTGGTTCGCGGCGGCGCGCATGGCGACCGCTATATCGACTGTGGCGCTGGACCATTGGGATAGCTGCGCACCCAAGCGCTCCAATCCGGCGCGCAGTGCATCACCGTGCGAAGGGTAGTCCCGGCCTGCCGCGGCCCCATCAAAAGTGAGCCTTGCCCAATGGTCGGCGATGGCGTTATCGATCAGCTCCGCCGCGGCGCACAGTCGCTCGGCCACCACCTGCACCGCCGCAACATCGATGCGTGAGTTTCTCGCGAGTTCGGGTCTCATGGATAGTCAGACGCCGGTCGGGGCGTCGAGGTTCCCGCTGAGCCGGGATTGGTCACCTCGATGGCGGTGACGGCAGCGAGCAACGAAATTCAGATGCCTGGTGGCTAGCCCGCGGCACTGACCGCGTCGGCGACGCTGGTGGCCAACCGATGCGCGGCTTCCTCGTCGGCCGCCTCGACCATCACCCGGATCAGCGGCTCGGTTCCAGAGGGCCGAAGCAAGATGCGGCCGGTGTCACCCAGCTCGGTTTCGGCCCGGTCTACCGCCGCCTGAACCGAAGGTGCCGCGGCCGCGGCCGCCTTGTCGGTGACCTGGACGTTGATCAGCACCTGCGGCAACGTTTGCATCCGCGATGCCAGAGCGGCCAGCGAGGCGCCGGTCGCCACCATGCGCGTCATCAAACGCAATCCGGTGACGATGCCGTCGCCGGTCGAACCGAGTCCCGGCATCACGATGTGGCCGGACTGCTCACCACCGAGGCTGTAGTCCCCGGCGCGCAATTCCTCGAGCACATAGCGGTCCCCGACGCCGGTGGTGCGCACGTTCACGCCGGCCTCGCGCATGGCCAGGTGCAGACCGAGGTTGCTCATCACCGTGGTCACCAACGTGTCGGAGGCCAATTCGCCCGCCTCCTGCATCGCCAAAGCAAGGACCACCATGATGGCGTCCCCGTCAACGAGGTCACCGTTGGCGTCGACGGCCAGGCAGCGGTCGGCGTCTCCGTCGTGGGCCACACCCAGGTCGGCGCCGTGGGCAAGCACCGCCGCGCGAATCGCCTCCAGGTGGGTCGATCCGCAGTCGTCGTTGATGTTCAACCCGTTGGGGTCGGCGTTGATCTCGATGACCCGGGCTCCGGCGGCCCGATAGGCGCGCGGCCCCACTTCCGAGGCGGCGCCGTGGGCGCAATCGACCACAACGGTCAACCCATCGAGTCGCGTGGTGCAGGCCTTGCTCACATGCCGCAGATAGCGGTCAGCGGCGTCTTCGGCGTCGATCACGCGGCCGATCTCCGAGCCAACCGGTCGCAACCCGGGTCCGGCCGCAACCAGGCTTTCGATCCGGTCCTCGGTAGCGTCGTCGAGTTTGTGTCCGCCCGGACCGAAGATCTTGATGCCGTTGTCGGGCATCGGGTTGTGCGACGCCGAGATCATCACCCCGAAATCGGCGTCATAGGCACCGGTCAGGTAGGCCACGGCGGGAGTGGGAAGCACCCCGACGCGCAGGGCGTCGACACCTTGACTGGTCAAGCCCGCGATGACGGCGGCCTCGAGCATTTCGCCACTGGCTCGCGGATCGCGGCCAACCACGGCGACTCGCCTGCCCGGTCCGGTCGAACTGGCCAGGTGCTGCGCGGTAGCGGCGCCAAGAGCCAGGGCCAACTCGGCGGTCAATTCGCGATTCGCGACCCCGCGCACTCCGTCGGTGCCGAATAGTCGACCCATGCGGACAAACCTCTCACAGTTGACGTTCTCGCGCCTAACGTGCGCTTACCTTTCTGCCCGCAACCGTGCGCGTTGGCGCGACGACACGCCGAAGGCGCACCGAAAACAACGCACAACGTTGCACGGTCGCGGCCAGAAAGTGATCGTTGATCAGCGCTTGCTGTACTGAGGCGCCTTGCGGGCCTTCTTCAGGCCGTACTTCTTCCGCTCGGTAGCACGCGGGTCACGGGTGAGGAAGCCAGCCTTCTTCAGGGCGGGCCGGTCCTCCGGGTTTGCCACGATCAATGCCCGGGCGATGCCCAGCCGCAGCGCGCCGGCCTGGCCCGAGGGGCCGCCGCCGTGCAGCAGCGCAAAGATGTCGTAGCTCTCCAGCCGGTCGACGGTGACCAGCGGAGCCTTGATGAGCTGCTGGTGGACCTTGTTCGGGAAGTAGTCCTCGAGGCTGCGCCCGTTGAGGTCGAACTTGCCGCTTCCGGGCACCAGGCGCACCCGCACCACGGCTTCCTTGCGACGCCCGACGGTCTGGATGGGCCGCTCAAACACGAACGATTCGCTGTAAGTCACTTCAGCTTCGACAGCGACTTCCACTTCTGGGGTGGTTTCGGTCATTGCGCCACCTGCTTGATCTCGAACGGAACCGGCTGCTGCGCGGTGTGTGGGTGCTCCGGACCGGCATAGACGCGAAGCTTGCTCTGAATCTGCCGACTGAGCTTGTTCTTGGGCAGCATGCCGACGATCGCCTTTTCCACGACGCGGTCGGGGTGCTTTTCCATCAGCTCGCCGATCGAACGTTTGCGCAGACCGCCGGGATACCCCGAGTGCCTGTAGGCCATCTTGTTACGCAGCTTCTCGTTGCTGATGGCGACTTTGTCGGCATTGATGACGATGACGAAGTCACCGCCGTCGACATTGGGCGCGAACGTCGGCTTGTGCTTGCCACGCAGCAGGTTGGCTGCTGCGACGGCAAGGCGGCCAAGCACCACGTCCGTGGCGTCGATGACGTACCACGACCTCGTGGTGTCACCCGCCTTGGGCGCGTATGTAGGCACAGCGCTTACCTTCTCTTCTCTCGGGTGGATCCCGGTGTGACCCGGGTGCCGGTCAGGCGTTCACGGAGGGGCTGTCTCGGCGACCGACATTGACCCGAGGCCCCGGCGTACCCGCACGCCAACCGAGCAGCTTACCGACGGGCATCCCCGCAGGTCAAAATGACTGTGTGGTCCCCACGGCTCTCCTCCGTGGGGACCACACAGGGTCTGTCGGGTGCCGCGGGGTCAGATGGCGCGGCTAGCGGGCCCAGCCGCCGGCTGCCCGGCGGTCGGCGCCGGCGACCTCGTCGGCGCCGTCGCGGACGGCGTTACCCAGCTCGACCAGGATCTGGTTGAGCGCAGCGGCCGCTTGATGCCATTTGAACTGCTCGGTTTGATACGCGGCCGCCGCCTCTCGGGACCACAGCTGCTGCAGCGGTGCGATCTGTGACCGCAGCTGCTCGAGTGCGGCGTTGAAACGCATCGAAGTGATGTGAATCTCTTGGCGAACCGTGTGCTCGATTGCGTCAAAGTTGTACGACAGGACAGGTTCCACGGCGAATCCCTCCGATCACAGGTCCGCGCCGGCGGCGCCGATGTGGTGTGCGTGGTTGTGGCCGGCCTCACGCAGCAGGGCCTCGTTGTGCCGAATGGTTTCAGCGATCGTGTGCAGGGCGTGGTAAAGCCGTGTCGACTCCGCACCCCATCGATCCATCGCGTGTTTGAATCGCGCCGCCGCCACCCCACCCCACACTGAGGCGGGCACATCGTTCATGCGGCCGATGAACGCCTGCAGCAGCGCCCGGATTTCTTCGTTGCGGGCGTCGGTGGTGGCGGCGACCGTGCGCATCAGGTCGAAGTCGGCACTCAACGTGTTCGACGTATTAGACGTAGTGAACGGATTGGCACCTGCCGGACTACTCATACCCCTTAAGACCGGCGGCAGGCCGATTTGGTTCCACCCGGATGCCGCCCACCGTGCCCGGATCAGTGGACCGCGTGCGCGGATCGCACGGCCCGTTCGCACACCTCGCGAATGGCCTCGGCCGCGCCGGTTCGGCTTTGGCATCCAATGCTGATCCGTACCGCCGTGTCCAGCACCACCGACCATCGCACCTCGTGCCCGGCACGCACCTCCCGGTAGGTCACCGCAGGCCGGCCGGCGCTGACACCGGAGGGATCGAAGTCGACGAACACACCGGCGGGTTCGGCGTCGATCGCCCGTCTCAGCCGCTCCGCGGTGCCCGCAAGCGTCTCCCCCGGCACCGGCGATTGGGTCACGTGCAGGGCTACCTCGGGATCTGCCGGCGAGGTGATCTGCACCCGCGCTGACCCGGGTCCCCCAATCACACGCTGCGTCGGCCAGCCCGTGGGAATCGCGACCGCGACGTGGCCCTCCACCAAAACCGTCGTCGGCGTTGCCGCAACCGCGGGCACCGCGCGCCGGTCCGGCCGGGCAAGACCCGCCACCATGAGGACGGCCACAACGGTCGCGCCGATGCCGGCCACCGCCGGGCCCGCCAATCTCGTGATGCTCCGGTGCGGCGGTGCTGCCGCGGACCCCAACACCGGCTCCGTGGTCGCCGACCTCGCCAATCCGATCAGTCGCGGATCGTTGACCTGCGCGACGCGGTGGCCACCGACCAGGGCGGCGCAGATCGATGCCCCAAGCTCGGATGCCCCGGCAACCGCGCCCGGCGCGTCGATGACCACCGCTGTCCGGACGCCCTGCGTCATGGCGTCAACGGCGGCGGCGACCTCTTCGGCGGTGCGTTCGGGCTCGGCGCGACGCGGCACCGCGGTTCGATGCTCGCCGACGACCGCAACCAACCGATCGGCGATCTCGACCACGACGGTGGCCTGGGCTGTGGCCCGCCGCAACAGCCAGGACCGCGGTCGCAGCCAGACCTGGGCTGCGCGGTCAACGTCTGTGTCATCGGCTTCGTCGCCCGCGGCCCGGGCGGCGCGGGTAACCACGGCGACGCGCGCCGCCGACCACCACGACGGATGCACAACGATCATGCCGGCGCGATGGCCTTCGGCCAGGCGACGCAGGGTGGTCGACCAAAGGGACCACACCTGGACCGGCCGGTCACCCACCAACGCCACCGGGTCGTCGATGGCAGCCAGCGCGGCCGCGCACACCTCGATGTCAGCGACAGTCTCGCTGCCACAACACAGTCGGCGGATTGCCTGCGGGCCCGCCTCGATCATGGCGCGGTGCGCGTTCATCCGGGCTCAGTCCAGGCCACTTGGACCAGCCGCTCGTCACCGGCCCGGGTGACCAGGACGGCGCGGCCGGGCGGCAAGGGCATCGGCCGACCGGAGCCGAACAATGGTCCCTCATCGCAACGTCCGCTCATCATCAGCGCCATACAGCCGAAATCTCGCAGCGCGGCGAGCAGCGGCTCGAACAGGGCCCGTGTGGCTCCCCCGCTGCGCCTGGCCACGATCAGATGCAATCCGAGATCGGTTGCGTAAGGCAGGTATTCGAGCAGCGCCAGCAGTGGATTGCCGGCCGATGTGCATACCAGGTCGTAGTCGTCGACCATCAGGTAGATCTCCGGCCCAGACCACCACGACCGGTCGCGCAACCGAGCCTGGCTCAGGTCCGGGGCCGGCATCCGGGCCCGCAGCAATTCGACCAACCCCGGCAGGAATGCACCCAATCCCCCCGCAGCTATCGCATGGCCGCCCAGGTACTCGGACTCGCTGAGACCGAGCAGTTCCCGCCGGAAGTCCACCAGGAAAAGCCGTGCCTGCGCAGCGGTCTTGGTCCGGGTGATCTCGCGGCACAGGGTGCGCAACGCGCTGGATTTTCCGCACGCATTGTCACCGAGTATCAGCAGATGGGCGTGGTGTTCGAAATCGACCGCGACCGGTTGTAGCCGGCGCTGCTGCAGACCCAGGAGGATCCGGCCGGATAGGGCCGCACCCGCGGCCTCGACCACGTCGCGATGCTCAACCCGCTGCGGCAACAGCGGGACCGCAGGCGCCCCCGAACCGGCATGTTGTTGACTCACAACGACTTCGGCGACATTCGGCAACGCGATCATCATGTGCATCCCGTCGTCGCAGAGGCCGCGGCCCGGCCGGTCCCGGGGTACCTGGCGCGCGCCTCGGCGATCCACCTCGGAATCAGCGGGATCCCCCAGGCGCAGCTCGATCCGGGTGCCCAGCTGATCCTTCAGTGACCCCCTGAGGTGAGCCCAGCGCGTCGCGGAGACCACCACGTGCAGGCCGTAGGAAAGTCCTTGCCCCGCCAGCGCAGTGATCGGTTCCTGCAGCTCTTCGAACTCATGGCACAGCGTGGCCCAACCATCGATCACCACAAACAGGTCGGCGAGCCGCTGGGCGCCTGAATCGGCCCGGAGCCGACGATACGCGGCGATCGAGTCGATGCCCTGCTCACCAAAGAGCGACTCGCGGGTCCGCAGGCAAGACTCGAGTTCGGCGACGATGCCCCGGATCAGGTCCGGTTCACCCCGGCCGGCGACCGCACCGACGTGGGGCAGGTCGCGGACCGCGGCCAGGGCGCCGCCGCCGAAGTCCAGACAGTAGAACTGCACCAGGTCCGGGTCGTGGGTGGCCGCCAACGCGGTTATCAGCGTGCTCAGCGTGGTGGACTTTCCCGACTGCGGCGCGCCCACGACCGCGACATTGCCCGCGGCCGCGGTGAGGTCGATGGTCAGGGGTGTGCGGGACTGATCGAACGGCCGGTCCACCACCCCGATCGGCACGGCCAGTTCAGCGCGCTCTGCCACACCGTCGCTCAACAGCGACGCCAGCGCGGGCGCCCGGTCCAATGGTGGCAGCCAGACCTGATGCGCGCGCGGCCCGTGGCCAGCGATCCGGTCCAGCACGGTCTGCAGGACGGTTGGCCCGGTTGCGGTATCCGCGCCGTCAGCGCCGCCGGTCCTGACTTCTCCGGTGGCTTCGGAGGTGAACGGCCGCACCGCGGCAGGTAGCACCACAGAATCGGCATCGGGCGGGCCCGCCGGAACCGGTCCCGATACAAACGCCGTTTCGAACCGGGTCAGCTCTGCGGTGGGAGAAGACAACAGGCCCGAGCCGGGGGTATTGGGCAGCTCAAAGGCGTCCAGCGTTCCCAGGGCGGTCCGTGACTCGATGGCGGACAGGGTCTTGAGGCACACGCGATAGGACAGGTGGGCTTCGAGTCCACGCAATCGCCCCTCCTCGAGCCGCTGGCTGGCCAGTAACAGGTGCATGCCCAGTGATCGGCCCAGCCGGCCGATGGCGACGAAGACCTCGGCGAAATCGGGATGCTGACTGAGCAGTTCGGCGAACTCGTCGACGATGATGAAAAGCGTCGGCAGCGCGGCCAGGCCGGCGCCACGGCGGCGGGCGTCCTCGTAGGCCGCGACGCTGACGAAATTTCCGGCCGTCCGCAACAGGTGTTGGCGCCGGTTCATCTCGCCGGCCAGCGCCTCCCCCATCCTCGCGACCAGCGGCGCTTGGTCGGCGAGATTGGTGATGACGGCGGCCACGTGCGGCGCCTTTTCCAGGTCGAGAAATGTAGCGCCGCCCTTGAAGTCGATCAGCAGAAGATTCAGTACCTCTGGCGAGTTGCGCACCATCATGCCCAGCGCGACGGTGCGCAACAGCTCGGACTTTCCCGATCCGGTGGCCCCGATGCAGAGCCCATGTGGCCCCATCCCCCGCGCCGCGGGCTCCTTGATGTCCAGCAGCACGGGTGATCCGTCCGCGGTCGCGCCGATCGGCACGCAAAGCCGTTCGCGTTGATTCCGCTTGTGCCAGTGGTTTACCGGGTGATAGGTGGCGATTTCGCCGACGCCCAGCATCTTCGCCCAGTCGCCGGGGTGACCGCCGGCGCGGTCACCGCAACGGTGCGGCGCCAATAGGCGGGCACATACCAATGCGCTGGCCTGATCCAACTCGTCGGGCCGCGTCAACGTCGTCGCTTCTCCGGCCCGCTTGACCACCACCTGCGTGCCATCGTGTCCGCGCCCCACCTCGAGGACGGTGACACCGGCCGGCAACTGCTTGCCGTGTTCGTCGGTGTCGACGATCACCATGACCGGCAGCGCCACGGCATCGAAGGCGGCGCTGGCTTGCGTGATGTTGGGGTACACCATTCTTTCGGTCCCCGCCTCGTCGTGGTGACTCGGATGCTGGTTGTGCGGCAACCATTTCAGCCACTCCCACCCCGGCCGGTTGCGGTCGCTGACCACCGCGGCGACCAGCAGCTGATCTGGACCGTGCAACACAGCCATTTGGCACACCATCGCCCGAAGCAGCGCCCGTACCCGCGCCGGGTCGCCGCCGATGGTGACCACACCGGCGCCGTGTAGCGCGATGGCGATCGGGACATCGGTAACCCGCGCGTGGGCCTCGAGGAAGCGGCGCAGCGCGCTGACGGTGACCGGATCCGATCGGTGTGGGGGTGGCAGCGGCGCGGCCACCAGGCGAGTGGCCAGCGGCTGGGTTCCAAGGCCAATGCGGATTCGGCAGAAATCGGCATTGGCGGGCCGGCGCTCCCACATCCGGGAGCCGCCAATCAACGTCCACACGGTGTCGGGTTCGGGATGGGTTCGGTTCGACGATATTCGCTGGGCTGCCGCGATTTCGGTGACCCGTTGCCGAAGCTCGCTCAGATATTGCAGATATCCCACCCGGTCTTGGTCGAGCCCGGCACCCCGGCGCCGACCGCGTGCGCTGACCGCCATCACCATCAGCGACAGCGACATCGTCGCCGGGAGGATCAACATCGTTGGGTTGCGCGCGCTCGGGGCACCCGAGACATAGGTCGCTGCCACGGCAATCAAGGTGGCGATCGACATGGCCAAGGGCACCAGGCGCAGCAGCGGACCAGTCGACGTTGTCTGGGCCAGCTCCGGTGGTGCGGCAACCACGAGGTCCTCGGTCACAGTGCGACGACGCTAAGCAGCGGCCCGAGCGCCGGCAAGTCGCCTGTGCACAACCGGATACGACGGCGCCGGAGGCGAACTAGCGTGCCAGTGATCCACCTGTCAGGGGGCCCGATGTTGTCTGGATCCGAACCGGGATTGTGCCGTGTCGCCGTGCATTCCGGGACTGCCGTCGTCGATCTTTCGCTACCGGCGGCGCTACCCGTCGCCGAGTTGATCCCCGCCATCGTCGAGAGCCTGGGCGGCCGCGATATCGGCGCGGCGCCCACGCGCTATCAGTTGTGTCCGCTGGGCGCGGGGGCGCTCCCGCCGTCAAAGTCTTTGGCGCAAAGTGGTATTCGAGACGGCACCGTCTTGGCGTTGAACCGCTGCAGCGCCGAGCCGGCACCCGGGCCGCATGACGACGACGCTGAGGCGGTACTGGCAACGCTTCGCGGTAGCACCCGGCCGCCGTCGCGGCGCGCCAAGGAACTCACCGGCGCGCTGACCGCGGGTGGGGTTGGCGGGGTCGGCGCCGTGCAGCTGGTTCGCGACGCGCTGGGCAACACCGACCGCCACGGCGCGGCAACCGCGGTCGTGGCGATCACGTCCGGCGTCCTGGCCTTGCTCGTCGCCGGCATGACGCGACGGACCGGCCGGGAGCCCACGGCGGTGTTCACGCTGAACGTCATCGCCACGACGTTCGTGGCGGTCGGCGCACTGCTGGCGGTTCCAGGTCCGCTGGGTGTGCCGAATCTGATGCTCGCCGCGATGGGAGCGTCGGTCGCCGCGGCGCTGGCGATCCGGCTGACCGGTTGTGGTGGAGTCACCTTCACCGCCGTCATGTGCTGCGCGATCGTCATCGCCGCGGCCGCGCTATGCGGTGTGATCACTGGCGCCGCGTTGTATGTCGTCGGCTCATTGACCACGTTGGCCGCCCTGGTTGCGCTGGAAGTGTCGGCCCGCGTGTCGATGGTCGTGGCAGGTTTGTCCCCAAAGCTTCCCGCAGCGCCCGGGTCCGAGGAAGCACCCGAGTTGGCGGCCCCGGATCTGTTGGCGACCAGGGCCGCCCGGGCCGATCACTGGTTGAACGGCCTGCATGGCGGATTCTCATCGGCTGCGGCCCTGGGCGCCGTCGTCGCCGTGCTTGGCAGTCAGCGCGCCATCGGACTCACCGCGGTCACCGGCGCGGTGTTGCTGCTACGTGCGCGCGCGCAGGTCGACGGGAGGTCCCGGTTGATGTTTTTGATCGCCGGATATGTCGCGGGCACAGCCGCATTCGCTGTCGCGGCCCCCGGCCTCGCCCAGCACGGACCGTGGGTCGCCACCCTGACCGCGGCATTGACCGCCCTGGCGCTGCATCTGGGGTTCATCGCGCCCACCCGGCCGCCTTCGCCCATCGCTTGTCGACTCATCGATGCGCTGGAGTTCAGCGCATCGGCCAGCCTGCTGCCGCTGGCCTGCTGGACCTGCGGTGTCTTCAGCGCCGTTGGTGGCCTGGGACTGACGTGGACATGACCTCGCGATTCGGACACCTGCTGGCGACGTGTGCACTAGCCGCACCGTGCTGGTGCGCCATGCCGGCGGTGCACGCGGTGACACCACCCCCGGTGGACGAAAAGTGGTTGCCGCAACCCGCGCCGCCAGGCCCGCCAAGCCGCACCCGGCAGCGCGAGGTGTGTGCGGCGGCTACCTGGGCACCCGAGCGACCCGAGGCCGCCGCCCAACTCGCCGGCCTCGACTTACCCGAAGCGTGGCGGCTTACTCGCGGATCCGGTCAGCGGGTGGCCGTGATCGACACCGGGGTGGCACACCACCGACGGCTGGCACACCTGGTGGCGGGAGGTGACTATGTCTTCACCGGAGACGGCACCCAGGATTGCGATGCGCACGGCACCATCGTTGCCGGCATCATCGCCGCCGCACCTGACTCCGCGACAGACCAGTTCAGCGGTGTGGCTCCCGATGCCACGGTGATCGGTATCCGCCAGTCCAGCGCCAAGTTCTCCCCCGTCGGCAACCGCTCCAGCACCGGAGTCGGCGACGTCGACACCTTGGCCCGAGCCGTTCGCACGGCCGCCGATCTGGGCGCATCGGTCATCAACATTTCGACGATTGCCTGTGTTGCGGCCGAGAGCCCACCCGATGACCGAGCCCTCGGCGCGGCTTTGGCGTACGCCGTCGATGTGAAGAATGCCGTCATCGTGGCCGCGGCCGGAAACACCGGCGGTGCCGCCCAGTGCCCATCCCAGCGCCCCGAGACATCCCGGGATACCGCGACCGTCGTCGTCAGCCCCGCCTGGTACGACGACTACGTGCTGACCGTCGGTTCGGTCAATGCCAACGGGGAGCCCTCGGCGTTCACCCTGGCCTCACCCTGGGTCGACGTCGCCGCCGGCGGCGAGAACGTGACCTCGCTCAACCCCGTCGGCGACGGAACCGTGAACGGTCTTGACGACCACGGTGGCTTCCGACCGCTGTCGGGCACCAGCTACGCCGCTCCCGTGGTCAGCGGACTGGCCGCGCTGATTCGCGCTCGGTTTCCAGCGTTGACCGCGCGCCAAGTCATGGCGCGGATCATCTCGACCGCCCATCATCCGCCCCATGGCTGGGATCCCTTCGTCGGCAACGGCACCGTCGATGTGCTGGCGGCGGTGAGCAGCGACCCCGCCGTGCAGCCGACTCCGGCCCAGCCCGGTTCGCCGACCCCAGCCGCGCCGGTCACCACGCCGCCCGCCCGTCCGGATCGCCGGGCCCGGATTACCGCATTGAGCGGATCAGCGATCTGCTTGGTGGGGTTGCTGGCGGCATTGGCCTCCCGGGCATTCGGTGGCCGGTCCGGGAGCCGGCACCGGCGGATCCGCCGCGACGACGTCGTAGGCGACTGACGCGTTCGCCCCGCTCAGTTCCGGCCCCTCCGGCAATGTCGCCAGCATCGGCCACGGCGCCGCCGTCGGAGTCAACAGCCCTAGGTGACGCGCCGTGTCCTCGTCGCGAATCAGATACCGCACTCCGGCATCGGTGACGAGGTAGCGCCGGCCCAGGGGGGGACCCGCCCCGGAGAGCCCGCGCGATGTCACGTAGGCGCTGCGGCCCGGCGGCAGGTAGACGGCGTCCAGCGCGGGGCCGCGCCCGTCGGCCTGGACTAGGGGCAGCGCCCTCGCCCCAGCGGGCACGGGCAGACCGTCGCCGGCCAGAAACGCGACGTCGGGGCGACTTGCGTGCCCGCTCACCCAACTCAGGCACAACGTGGTGGCGCCGGCGTCCAACGGTTCGGACATCGTGTCGGGATACCCGGCGACCGGCAACGTCTCCACGATGGGCGCGGCCCGGATCACGTCGGGGGCCACCGCGATCGCGTTGGCGGCCCCCTGCGAGTCGCTGAAACGCAGCAAGTCAGCGGCGACCTGACCGATCCGCTGCACGCCCTGCGCCAACACCACGTAGTACGCAGCGCCACCACCCGCTGTGATACTCAGCACAGTGCCGACCGAGAAACCGAGTTTCCCGGCCAGCGCCGGTTCGCCCGCGTGGCCGATCCGCAACGCGCTGATCGGCGGAACTTCCGGCACAGCGCTCAGCAACGACCGCGAGACGCGGTAGGGGGTCCGGCCTTCCAGCCGCAGCGCCCGCCGAACCGCGGGATCGGCCAGATCGACCACGGCCCGATGCCCGTCGTAGAGCAGATACGCCGGCGAACCCGACTCGGTCGCCACCAGAATGGTCTGCTCGGCGACAAGGCGACGAACCGACTGCTGGGCCGGACGCCCCACCAACAGGGTGGTCGCCGCACCACGGTCGGTATCGCAGATCGTCCACGCCGACTCCTGCACCGGCAGCGACTGGCCAACGAACTGAGGTGCCCCCGGGATGCCCAGCAGCGGGCCACGTTTGGCGCGGATCACCTCCGCCTCGCGCACCGGTTTTGGGTTGGCGTCGGTCCCGGCGATCAAACGGGCCGAGGCCAGGTTGAGCACCGGATGCCAGGTATCGCCCACGCGCACATACAGCGCGCCGGATTCGCGGCCCACCACGATCTGGGCATCGCCCAGCCCGGCCTGCGGCCGCAGCAAAGCGCTGATCACACAGCCCACGAGGACGACGACCGAAAGCACGCAGCCCGCCGCCAATGCCACCGCGGATGCCCGCGGGCGCCCGTCGGCCGGGTCCAGACCCCCGCGCAGCAACGCGCACTCGAGGCGCCGGACCAGAAAGCGGTAGGCGCTGACCTGCAGCCACGTCGTCGGCCGGCCAGGCGGCCAGCCCCGAAAATCCCCCGCATCCACACCGCCACGCTAGGCAGGTGAACGCGACATTCTTTGCGGTTCATCCACAGGCCCGGGCCGGGGCCCGATTCGTTCGAGGTTTTACGAAGTCCGATTGCGGGTAAAATTTCGGCGTGAACAAGCACCCATTGGCCGTGCTGGCCGGCGCTCTGGTCACCGCGACCGGCCTGCTGGCCGCCCCCAGCATCACTGGAACCGCCATCCCGTCGGCGTCCGCAGCGGACTGCCCCGACGCCGAAGTCGTGTTCGCACGCGGAACCAGCGAGCCACCCGGCATCGGCCGGGTGGGTGAGGCCTTCGTGGACTCGTTGCGCCAGCAGACCGGCAAGAACATCGGTGTGTACGCGGTGAACTACCCCGCCAGCCGTTTGCAGCTGCACGGCGGCGACGGAGCCAATGACGTGATTTCACACGTCAAATCGATGGCCTCCTCCTGCCCCAACACCAAGATCGTGCTGGGCGGCTATTCACAGGGCGCCGACGTGATCGACATCGTGGCCGGAGTCCCGTTGGCCGGCATCAGCTTTGGCAACGAGCTGCCCGCCCAGTACGCGGACAACATCGCGGCGGTCGCGGTGTTCGGCAACGTGGCCAACCGCTCCGGCGGATCATTGACCACCCAGAGTTCGTTGCTGGGTTCCAAGTCCATCGACCTGTGCAACCCCAGCGACCCGATCTGTCACTCCGGCCCCGGCAACGATTGGAACGGGCACACCGACGGCTACGTCCCCACCTACACCACCCAAGCGGCGAGTTTCGTTGCGGCCAAGCTGGCCGCGTCGTCGATGGCACCGGTGGTCCAGTTGCCTGGGCCCGTGCCGCGGGCGCCCGGCCCCGCTCCGCAGGCCCCCGGACCCGCTACGGCATCGCCCGGAACCCCAGTCGGGGCGACAGGCACCCTCGTCGGCGCTCACTGACCCACTGTCAGCAAGCCCGTAAAATTGCGCCATGTGGCTATTTCCCCTGGACGCACAGAAGTGGGCGCGCTCGGGTCGCGGCCGAACACGACTCGCACGGGGCTGTGCCGGGTTGGTGGCCACCACGATTGCGGCGTGCGCGGTATTGCTCGCGTTTCCATTGGTGCCTAAAGCAGCCGCGGCCTGCCCCGATGTCCAGGTGGTTTTCGCCAGGGGCACCGGCGAACCACCCGGTCTCGGCCGGGTAGGCAACGCCATGGTTGCCTCGCTACGGCAGAAGACCGACCAGAGCATCGGCGCGTACGCGGTGAACTACCCCGCCAACAAGGACTTCCTGGCGGCCGCGGACGGCGCCAACGACGCCAGCGACCACGTCCAGCAGATGACGAATGAATGCCCCAACACCAAACTGGTGCTCGGTGGTTATTCCCAGGGCGCCGCGGTCATCGACATCGTTACCGCCGCCCCCCTTCCCGGCCTTGGCTTCACCCAGCCGCTGCCGGCCCAAGCCGCCCAGCACGTGGCCGCGGTCACCCTGTTCGGGAATCCATCGGGCCGAGCGGGTGGCTTGATGACGGCGCTGAGCCCGCATTTCGGCGGCAAGATCCTCAACCTGTGCAACACCGGCGACCCGATCTGCTCGGACGGCGACCAGTGGAAGGCCCACACCGGCTACGTTCCGGGCCTGACCAACAAAGCCGCCAGTTTCGTCGCGGGCCGGATCTGAATCAGCCCGCAATTGGCCGCGTCCGCCTGGGTGTGGCATTTCGGCAACGAGGAAGGCCAGCTCTAGCGATTGCTGGGTGTTCAACGTTGGGTCGCAGGCCGTCTCGTAGCACCTGGCTGTGGCGTTCTCGCCCGTGATTTCGACGTGGGCAGGCAATTCGCCGGAATGTCCATGAACGAATATTCCTGGGCGCGACAACATGCCCATCGCACCGCGCCGATCTGGGTCGCGGTGGCGTTGGCAAGTACCGGGATGGTCGCGGTCGCGGCGTGGACGACGAGGTTCCTCACATGAAAATGAGCGCGGAGAAGTGGCAGGTGCCTCACCCGTTTTCGTCGAGGTGAATGAAGTTCAGGCACGGCACCAGCCGCCACAACCGGTCGAGTAGCTCCAGCTCTACTGCACCCGTAGCTCGTCGCCCGCGGCATACCTCATGGCTCCTTCGACATTTCCCAGGGCTTACCCCAACCGCAAGTACCCGACGCCGGTCCAGATACAGGAGCTTGCGCGCACATTCAGCGCGCGCAGGGGGTACGTCGCAGTCGGCGAGAACCCGTGGGTTGTGCGCTCGGCGGCCACCCCCGTGGCGGCCTCGCGCATGAGTCGGTTCATGCACGACCCAGATGTGCAGTTCTATCTGACCCTCAACCCGCGCTTAGCCGAGGGCGAAGCGCTGGTGACCTGCGTCCCTCTGGACCTCGCGAACATCGCCGGCGGACTTCTCCGGTTACTGCGTAAGCGGCTAGCCGATTCGGCGCGCTTGTGAGGCGACTGGGCAAGCCCTTGGGCTTGCCTGTACCGGAACGCTTCCGGTGGCAGACCCCTGCGACCAGGGTTACGATCACGCTGAACCTCAACGAGGCGTACCGAACGCGCCAACGAAGGTTCTCTTTGCCGCTGTACACGAAGGCAAGTGCGCGATGCGCGCCGTGGCGATTCTGATGCGCCATTGTCCGGCGATTGCGCCCAGGAGGATCGATGCAGGATACCGACGTATCGCAGGTATCACCCTCAGCCCCTGTGGATCTCGCTGAAGTCACGGCGGCCAAGGAAACCCTCGAGGACTACACGCTGCGGTTTGCGCCGCGCAGCTACCGCCGGTGGTCGTCGGCGGTCGTCGGGATCTCCGCCTTGGGCGGTATCGCCTACCTGGCCGACTTCGCGATCGGCGCCAATATCGGGATCACGTGGGGAACCACCAATGCCCTCTGGGGCATAGCCATCTTCGCCGCGGTGGTCTTCACCACCGGATTGCCACTGGCGTACTACGCGGCCCGCTACAACATCGATTTGGATCTGATCACCCGTGGCAGCGGTTTCGGCTACTACGGGTCGGTGGTGACCAACGTCATCTTTGCCACGTTCACCTTCATCTTCTTTGCACTTGAAGGTTCGATCATGGCCCAGGGCCTGAACCTGGGTCTGCACATCCCGTTGTGGCTGGGGTATGCCTTCTCGACGTTGCTGATCTTTCCGCTGGTGATATATGGCATGAAAGTTCTTTCACAGCTGCAACTTTGGACCACGCCGCTGTGGCTTATCCTGATGGTGGCCCCGTTCGGCTACCTCTTGATCAGCCATCCCGAGTCGGTCGCGCAGTTCTTCGCCTACGCCGGCAAGGACGGTCGCGCCACGGCCAGCATCGGCTCCGCACTGATGGCGGCGGGCGTATGCCTGGCGCTGATCGCTCAAATCGCGGAGCAGATCGACTATTTGCGGTTCATGCCGCCACGGACGCCCAAGAACTCACGTCGGTGGTGGGCCTGGATGCTGCTGGCCGGGCCCGGCTGGGTCATCTTCGGCGCAGCCAAACAGATCATCGGCCTGTTCCTGGCGGTCTATCTGCTCTCCAACGTCGCCGGTGCGGCCGATTTCGCCAATCAGCCGGTCCACCAATTCATGCAGATCTACCGCAACTTCATGCCGGGTTGGCTGGCGCTGACATTGGCGGTGATCTTGGTGGTGCTCAGCCAGGTCAAGATCAACGTGACGAACGCGTATTCGGGTTCGCTGGCCTGGACGAATTCATTCACCCGCGTCACCAAGCACTACCCCGGGCGAGTGATGTTCCTCGGCGTGAATCTCACGATTGCCCTGATCCTGATGGAAGCCAACATGTTTGACTTCCTCAACACAATCCTCGGCTTCTACGCCAACTGCGGCATGGCCTGGGTGGTGACGGTGGCCTCAGACATCGTCTTCAACAAGTTCCTGCTCGGCCTGTCGCCGAAGACACCGGAGTTCCGTCGCGGCATGTTGTATGCCATCAACCCGGTTGGCTTCGGGTCGATGCTGTTGGCAGCGGGCCTTTCGATCGTCGCGTTCTTCGGCGGCCTGGGTGAGACGCTGCGCCCGTACTCGCCGTTGGTGGCGATCAGCGTCGCCGTGGTGATGCCACCAATTCTGGCCATTGCCACCAAGGGCAAGTACTACCTGCGACGCACCCACGACGGCATCGAGCTGCCCATGTACGACGAGCACGGCAACCCGTCCGCCGAGCACCTGAATTGCCATGTCTGCCGGCAGAACTTCGAGCGACCCGATATGGCGGCCTGCCAGACCCACGATGCTCACGTTTGTTCGCTGTGCCTGTCCACCGACAAACAGGCCGAACACGTCTTGTCAGCCCATCCCTAACCCGACGATGTGGAGCCACAAGTAAATCGTGCCGAACCTTTGCCTTTGGCGATTGTTTCTATTGGTCATATAATCGGGGCCTTGTTGCTTGCGGGTGATCAATAGTTCCCGTTGATCCGACGACGGCGATGTCGCAGGAGGCTGCACTCACCGCTGTTGAGGAGGATCTCGTGGTCGTTGACACCTCGCCGGTCGACGCCGGCGGCTACGTGTCCGTCCCCGTGCTCCTCTCTGATTTCGGCTCACTGTCGCCGGAGATCAACTCCGGGCGCATCTACGCCGGTCCGGGATCTGGACCAGTGCTGGCCGCGGCGGGAGCCTGGGATGCGCTGGCCACCGAGTTGGGCGCCACCGCATGCGGATACAGCTGCGTGATCACCCAATTGACGAGCTTGCCGTGGTCGGGGCCCGCCGCCGCGGCCATGCTTACCGCGGTCACGCCGTACGTCTCCTGGTTGACCACGATGGCCACGCGCGCCGAACAGACCGCCATGCAGGCCAGGGCCGCCGCGGCGGCCTATGAGGCGGCCTTCGCGATGACCGTGCCCCCGCCGGCGATTGCAGTCAACCGAGTCCGGTTGCTGGGGCTGATCGCAACCAATTTCTTCGGGCAGAACACGCCGTCGATCGCGGCCACCGAAGCCGAGTACGCCGAGTTCTGGGCGCAAGACGCCACCGCGATGTACTGCTACGCCAGCACCTCGACGTCGTTTCTGGCACTACCCGCCTTCCCCGGGCCACCACGCACGACCGACCCGGCGGGATTGGCCGGACAGGCCGCCGCGACCAGCCAAACCGCGGCGTCGGCGACCTCCTCGTCGGCCATCCAGGCGCTTACCCAAGTCTCGTCGTCGCTAGCCGCGGCCGGGCATTGGCTGCCCATCCTCTCGACCGCGGAGTGGAACACCTTGGTCAACACCTGGGGCCTGGCCTATTTCGGCGCGGGAATCTTCCAGTTGGGCACCCTGTTTGCCCAACAACTCTTGCCAGATGCTGCGGCGGCGCCGTCCGCGGCCGCGGCATCGACCGCCGTGGCCGCACAACTGGCAGCACCCGTTGCCGCCACGCCGGTTTGGGCCGTATTCGCGCGGGCGGACACCATCGGACCGATGTCGGTACCGCCAAGTTGGACCACCGCCGCACCGGCACCCACCGCCGGGGGCGCCGCGATCTCTGGCATCGACGTCGCGGCCGGGCGCCCCCAAGCACCCAACGCCCTGCTTCCCAATCTGCGCGACAACAGCCGAGCAACGACCTTCGCTCGGCGCCGATACGGCATCCGCCTGACGGTGATGTTGCGCCCACCGGAAGCCGGATAGGCACCCAAGCTTCGAGGAGAAGAGCAGATGGCACAGGCAGCCACACAGGTAGGGAGTTGATAGCAATGGACTTTGGGATACTGCCGCCAGAGATCAACTCCGCTCGCATGTACTCCGGCCCCGGCTCGTCACCCTTGTTGACGGTGGCCTCGGCGTGGAGCGGCCTGGCCGCCGAGTTGAGCGCTACCGCCAACGACTACGAGACCGTGATCTCCGGGCTGCAAAGCCAGGGTTGGGTCGGGCCTTCGTCGGAAGCGATGGCCAACTCCATCTGGCCCTATGTCGCGTGGCTGCGCGCCACCGCCGCCGCGACCGAGCAGTCGGCAAGCAAGGCTCGCATAGCGGCCAGCGCGTACGAAGCCGCCTTCGCCGCAACGGTGCCGCCGCCACAGATCGCCGCCAATCGCGCCGAGCTCACCGGGTTGATCTCAACCAACGTGGTGGGCCAAAACAGCGCCGCGATAGCCGCTGCGGAAGCCCAATACGGCGAGATGTGGTCCCAGGATGCCGCGACCATGTACGCCTATGCCGCCAGCTGCGCAACCGCCACGTCCGTGACACCGTTTGTGTCGCCGCCACAAACCACCAACCCGACCGCGGCGGCCACCCAAGCCGGCACCCTCGCCCGGGCCGCCGCCACCACCGCCGGTACCGCACAAAGCACGTTGTCACGGCTGATCTCGGAGGTACCGGGTGTGCTGCAAGCCCTTACGTCGCCGTTGGCCTCGGCCGCATCGTCGACGGCCGGCCCCATCGAGCGGTTCTTGGAGTGGTACGCGCCGTTCGCGAATTTCTTCTACGACACCCTCGGCCTGCCGTTCTTCGGCGCCGGCATTACCAGTTTCTTCGCGGCAACGGCCAAGACGGCGGGGGCGATTGGCCCCGCGGCCGCCGCACCGGCGGCCACCGTCGCCACCACGGGTGCGGCCAATTCGGTCGGCGCTGGGCCGGTTTCGGCGAGTCTGGCTCAGGCCAGCACGGTCGGCAAGCTGTCGGTACCCCACACCTGGGAAGGGGCCACCCCGGCGACAAGCCCCACCACCGCATCGAAGTTCATCAGCGACGTGATCGAACCGGAAAGCGTGGAGGCGGGCGGCAACATCGTCGGCGGAGTGCCGATGCCCGGTCCAGGCAAAGGTTCGGCGGGTGCGGGTCCCCGCTACGGGGTACGTCTCACCGTCATGCCTCACCCACCGTCGGCGGGCTGAGTTGAGCACACATCTCAGGCATGGGGCAGCCGCCACCCGAGCGCCGGGTCTGGGTGGTTGCCCCGGCCATTCCACGTCACTAAGCACCCGCGGATTCCGGCCGCCGCCGCCGATCCGACCCTCGCCCACCCATCCAGCACGCCTCGACGTCCCGCAGTCGGCTGATGCCGTGTCCACCATTCGGGGGATAACGCCTCAGTGCAGCACCGCAACGGGGCTCGTACCTATAAACTCGACCGCTCCGCCCCGATCTGATGAGGACGCTCATTGATGCCTGAAGATGTTGCTACCTGCCAACCCACCGAATCAACGCCGCATCTTCATCGGGGTCTTTCCAACCGACACATTCAGTTGATCGCCATTGGCGGGGCGATCGGCACCGGCCTGTTCATGGGATCCGGCCGCACCATCTCGCTGGCCGGCCCGGCGGTGATAGTCGTCTACGCGGTCATTGGGTTTTTCGTCTTCTTCGTGCTGCGCGCGATGGGCGAGCTGCTGTTGTCGAACTTGAACTACAAGTCGTTCGTCGACTGTGCCGCCGACCTTCTGGGTCCCGCGGCCGGCTACTTCATGGGCTGGTCGTACTGGTTCGCCTGGATCGTCGCGGGCATCGCCGATCTCGTTGCCATCACCGGCTATAGCAAGTTCTGGTGGCCGGACGTACCCACCTGGGCGCCGGCACTGGTCACTATCGCCGTCATGCTCTCGATCAACATGTTCGGTGTCAGTAAATTCGGCGAGACGGAATTTTGGTTCGCCCTGATCAAGGTTGCGGCGATCCTCTGCCTCATCACCGTGGGCGCGATCTTGGTCATCACCGGCTTCACCTCGCCCGACGGCGACCGGGCGGCCCTGGCGAATCTCTGGAACGACGGCGGGTTCTTCCCAACCGGGTTCGTCGGTTTGGCGAGCGGGTTTCAGATCGCCTTTTTCGCCTATATCGGAGTGGAACTGGTGGGTGCGGCCGCGGCGGAAGCCGCCGATCCCAGCCGCACGCTCCCCCGTGCGATCAACGCCGTCCCGCTGCGGGTGGCGATCTTTTATATCGGGGCCCTGCTGGCGATCCTCTCCGTCGTCCCGTGGCGACGGTTCGCCAGTGGCGAGTCGCCGTTCGTGACCATGTTCGCCTTGGCCGGACTCGCCGCGGCCGCATCCGTCGTCAACTTTGTCGTCATCACCTCGGCCGCGTCCTCGGCGAACTCCGGCGTGTTCTCCACCGGCCGCATGCTCTATGGCCTGGCCGACGAGGGCAGCGCGCCGGGAATCTTCGGTCGACTCAATCGCCGCGGAGTGCCGGCACCGGCCCTAATCCTCACCGCGGCGCTGTTGTTGTCCGCCATCCCGCTGCTCTACGCCGGCGGTTCGGTGATCGGTGCCTTCACCCTGATCACCACCATCTCGTCGCTGCTGTTCATGTTCGTCTGGACGATGATCGTGATCAGCTACCTCGTCTATCGGCGCCGACACGCACAACGCCACGCCGATTCGGCTTACAAGATGCCCGGTGGCGTGGTGATGTGCTGGGCCATACTCGGCTTCTTCGTATTCGTGATCTGGACGCTCACCACCGAAACCGAAACCGCGACCGCATTGGTGTGGTTCCCGCTGTGGTTCGTGATCCTCGGGATCGGCTGGGCGCTCGTCCGGCGCCGCCCCGGCCACCTCGAGCAATACCACCGGTTCCAGGCCGAAATGAACGGCACCACCGCGGGGGTACTCCCGCCCGATGCCTCAGCCCGGACCTAGTCGATACGTAATAAGTCAGTCGGTACGCGAGCGCAGATCGCGGGTAATCAAGACCCGCGATGCGAGCTGGTCATCGGGTGGATAGTCCACCTTGGCCAGGACCAGACCGTGCGCCGGTGCGGCCGCGAAGTCACTGGAACGCGCGGTAGCGGTGAGCAACTCGCGACACCAATCTGGCGTACGCCGGTGTTCGCCCACGGCCAGCAGCGCGCCCACCAATGAGCGCACCATCGACCAGCAGAACGCGTCGGCGCTGACCTGCGCGGTGACCAGGTGCCCGTTGCGCGACCAGTCCAACCGTTGCAGGTCACGGATGGTGGTAGCCCCCTCGCGACGGCGGCAGAACGCGGCAAAATTGTGCAGTCCCAATAGCTCTCGGGATGCCACCGTCATCGCATCGATGTCCAGCTCCCGCGGCCATACGGTCACATAGCGAGCCTGCTGCGGCTCGACACCGTAGGGGGCCGTCGACAAGCGGTAGACATAATGGCGGCGAAGTGCCGAAAATCGGGCATCGAAAGCCGTTGGCGCACGCGCGATATCGAGGACGCGCAGATCAGCCGGCAAGAAGCGGGCCAAACGTCGCACCAACGGCAGGAATTCCGGATCGCCCGCGCGCGCCGAACGCGAATAGGCGTTCGGCAACGCGTCGACTGGAACATCGGCGTGGGCCACCTGGCCGGTGGCGTGCACCCCCGCATCGGTACGCCCGGCGGCACACAGGCGCACCGGTGTGCGCAAGACCGTCGTCAGCGCCTCATCAAGGACGCCAGCGACCGTACGCTGCCCCGTCTGCGTCGCCCAGCCTGCGAAATCCGTACCGTCGTAGGCAATGTCGAAGCGCAGACGAACTGCGTCACTAATTCTGCGGTGCCTCGTCAGCGTCGGTGTCAGCGGAGCCGGCCTCGGCGTCGGTGGCCTCGGCGTCGGCAGGCGCTGCCTCGGCTTCGGTAGCGGCCACCGCCTCCTCGGCCGCCGGCTCCTCGGCTGCCTGCGGCTCCGAAGGCACGTCCTGCGACGCGGCCTGGGAGGCTTTCACCCGTCGTGCCCGGTCGGCCTCAGACGTCACCGTCTTCTCCCGCACCAACTCGATCACCGCCATCGGGGCGTTGTCGCCCTTGCGCGGTTCGACCTTGATGATGCGGGTGTAGCCGCCCTCACGATCGGCAAAGAACGGCCCGATCTCAGCGAACAGGGTGTGCACCACGTCCTTGTCGCGGATCTTCTTGAGCACCTCGCGCCGATTGTGCAGTGCACCCTTCTTCGCGTGGGTGATCAGCTTCTCCGCGTACGGCCGCAACGCCCGCGCCTTGGGCTCGGTGGTCTTGATTCGGCCGTGCTCGAACAGCGAGGTGGCCAGGTTGGCCAGTAGCGCCTTCTGGTGCGAGGACGACCCGCCGAGGCGAGGGCCTTTGGTGGGCTTGGGCATTGCGGCTATCTCCTATTCGGGGCCGGTCCCCGTATCAGGTAGGACCGGGACGGATCTTGGTTAGAGCTGTTCGGTTTCGGCGTAGTCCTGGTCGTCGTAGGCGCCCTCGGTCGACCAGGTACCGGTGGCCACGTCGTAGCCTGCGACCTCAGACGGGTCGAAGCTCGGCGGGCTGTCCTTGAGCGACAGGCCCAGCTGGTGCAGCTTGACCTTGACCTCATCGATCGACTTCTGACCGAAGTTGCGGATGTCGAGCAAATCCGACTCGGTGCGCGACACCAGTTCGCCGACGGTGTGCACGCCCTCGCGCTTGAGGCAGTTGTACGAGCGCACGGTCAGATCCAGGTCGTCGATCGGCAGTGCGAACGAGGCGATGTGGTCGGCCTCGGCCGGCGACGGCCCAATCTCGATACCTTCGGCCTCGACGTTGAGTTCACGTGCCAGACCGAACAATTCGACGAGCGTCTTGCCCGCAGATGCCAGCGCGTCGCGCGGGGTGATCGAATTCTTGGTCTCGACATCGAGGATCAGCTTGTCGAAGTCGGTGCGCTGCTCGACACGAGTCGCGTCCACCTTGTAGGTGACCTTGAGCACCGGCGAGTAGATGGAATCGACCGGGATGCGGCCGATTTCGGCGCCCGAAGCCCGGTTCTGCACTGCCGGGACGTAACCGCGGCCGCGCTCGACGACGAGCTCGACCTCCAGCTTGCCCTTGTCGTTGAGGGTGGCGATGCGCATGTTGGGGTTGTGCACCGTGACACCGGCCGGCGGCACGATGTCGCCCGCGGTGACCTCACCCGGCCCCTGCTTGCGCAGGTACATGGTGACCGGCTCGTCTTCCTCCGAAGAAACGACCAGGGCCTTGAGGTTCAGGATGATGTCGGTGACATCTTCCTTGACTCCGGGCACCGTCGTGAACTCGTGCAGCACGCCGTCGATGCGGATGCTGGTGACGGCTGCCCCGGGAATCGAGGACAGCAGCGTGCGACGCAGCGAGTTGCCAAGGGTGTAGCCGAATCCGGGTTCCAGCGGTTCGATGACGAACTGGGACCGGCTGTCGGTGAGGACTTCCTCGGACAGAGTCGGCCGCTGAGAGATCAGCATGGTGTTCTTGTTCTCCTTCTCGGCACCCGCTATTTGATGCCGTTAGGTGATCCGTCGCTGCGGCCGCAGCGACGGAAGACGGGGCTTACTTCGAGTAGTACTCGACGATCAGCTGCTCGGTGAGCGGGACCTCGATCTGTGCCCGCTCGGGCAGCTGGTGGATCAGGATGCGCTGACGCTCCCCCACGACCTGCAACCAGCTCGGGATCGGACGGTCACCCGCCGTTTCGCGCGCAATCTGGAACGGCACCGTGTTGAGCGAGTTGTCCCGCACATCGATGATGTCGTACTGCGAAACCCGGTAGCTGGGCACATTGACGTGCACGCCGTTGACGCTGAAGTGCCCGTGGCTGACCAGCTGACGAGCCATCCGGCGGGTACGTGCCAACCCGGCCCGGTATACGACGTTGTCGAGCCGGCTCTCCAGGATCTTCAGCAGTTCCTCACCGGTCTTGCCGGAGTGGCGAACGGCCTCTTCGTAGTAGCGGCGGAACTGCTTTTCCATCACGCCGTAGGTGAAGCGGGCCTTCTGCTTTTCCTGCAACTGCTGGCGGTATTCACTGTCCTTGATCCGGGCGCGGCCGTGCTGGCCGGGCGGGTAGGGACGCTTTTCGAATGACTGGTCGCCACCAACGAGGTCGGTGCCCAGCCGGCGCGACTTGCGGGTGACGGGTCCGGTGTAACGAGCCATTGGTATGTCCTCCTAGACCTAGACGCGCCGACGCTTGGGCGGGCGGACACCGTTGTGCGGCTGCGGGGTGACATCGGAGATCGCACCGACCTCCAGGCCAGCGGCCTGCAGCGACCGGATCGCGGTCTCGCGGCCCGAACCCGGCCCCTTCACGAACACGTCGACCTTGCGGACACCGTGCTCCTGGGCCTTGCGCGCGGCGTTCTCGGCGGCCAGCTGCGCTGCGAACGGTGTCGACTTGCGGGATCCCTTGAAGCCGACGTGACCCGACGACGCCCAGGCGATGACGTTGCCCTGCGGGTCGGTGATCGTCACGATCGTGTTGTTGAACGTGCTCTTGATGTGCGCGGCACCGTGCGGGACGTTCTTCTTTTCCCGGCGGCGGGTCTTCTGGCCCTTCTTGGGGCCCGTGCCGCTGGCTTTCTTCGGTGGCATCGGTTACCTGGCCTTCTTCTTGCCTGCGATGGTGCGCTTGGGGCCCTTGCGGGTCCGCGCGTTGGTCTTGGTGCGCTGGCCACGTACCGGCAAACCACGGCGGTGCCGCAGGCCCTGGTAGCAGCCGATCTCGATCTTGCGACGAATGTCGGCCTGCACCTCGCGGCGCAGGTCACCCTCGATCTTCAAGTTCGCTTCGATGTAGTCACGCAGGTGCGTCAGCTGGTCGTCAGTGAGATCGCGAGTGCGCAGGTTACGGTCAATGCCCGTAGCTGCCAAGATCTCGTTCGACCGGGTACGGCCGACGCCGTAGATGTAGGTCAGGGCGATCTCCATCCGCTTGTCGCGCGGTAGATCGACGCCGACTAGTCGAGCCATAGGTGGCGTTTCCTCTTTTTCTCAGCGGAGGTCTTATCCCAGTCCGTTCCCGCAAGGTTTGCGGGGCCCGGCCTCCGTCCGGGCGCGGATGAGCTGGCCCATCACTATTGATGCCAGCCGCTCATTGGTGCTGGGAGGTCTGCATTCAGTTGTCTGCGCTTCGCGCTAGCTAGCTGCTGCTAGCCCTGGTCTACCCCTGCCGCTGCTTGTGGCGCGGATCGGAGCAGATCACCATGACCCGCCCATGCCGACGGATCACCCTGCACTTGTCACAGATCGGCTTGACGCTCGGGTTCACCTTCACGGCAGTCTCGGTCCTGTTCTCTGGGTGGTTTGGCTATTTGTACCGGTACACGATGCGGCCCCTGGACAGGTCGTAGGGAGACAACTCCACCACCACGCGATCCTCGGGCAGGATACGGATGTAGTGCTGCCGCATCTTGCCGCTGATGTGGGCGAGCACCTTGTGGCCGTTCTCCAGCTCAATGCGAAACATGGCATTAGGCAGGGGCTCGACCACGCGACCCTCGACCTCTATGGCACCGTCCTTCTTGGCCATTACTTTCCGGCGATCCTCACTTCTTGTTCGTGCACCTGGTTTGGCGCAGCACCCGTCCTGACCGCAAAACGTGAGCCGGTGGTGGAAATTCCGCGAAACGATCCGAGAAATTTCGGGACTGGGCACGCCAGGAGTCGGCACGAGACGTCGCACCGTCGTCCCACGATACCCGCACTGCCGCGCTCGGCGCAAAACGCCACAAAGCCGGGCCGGAATAGCCGCCCCGACCCAGCCGGTTGGACCTACCATGCCCGACCCTGAGACCGACTCTGACGCCAGATCTTCCGCGAGTCCAGCCGCCGGTAAGCCCAACCTCGGCCGGTTCGGATCCTTCGGCCGCGGTGTCACCCCGGCCCAGGCCAGAGACATCGAAGCGCTGGGCTACGGAGCGGTCTGGGTCGGCGGGTCACCGCCGGCGGAACTGGCCTGGGTGGAACCGATCCTGGCGGCCACCACCACGCTGCAGGTAGCCACCGGCATCGTCAACATCTGGTCGGCACCCGCCAAGCCGGTAGCCGAGTCGTTTCATCGCATCGAGGCCGCCTACCCCGGCCGTTTCCTGCTGGGAATCGGCGTGGGCCACCCGGAAGCGATCACCGAGTACCACAGCACCGGCAACGCGGTGGACGCCCTCATCGAGTACCTCAACAGGCTCGACGACTACGGGGTGCCGGCCAACCGACGGGTGGTGGCGGCGCTGGGCCCGCGGGTGCTGCGGCTCGCGGCGCGACGCAGCGCCGGCGCGCACCCCTACCTGACCACACCGGAGCACACCGCCGCGGCCCGCGAACTCATCGGCCCGTCGGCGTTTCTGGCTCCCGAACACAAAGTGGTGCTGACCACCGACGCGCAACGGGCGCGTGCGGTCGGGCGCAAGGCCCTCGACATCTATCTCAACCTGGCGAACTACCTGAACAGCTGGAAGCGGCTGGGCTTCAGCGAGCGCGACATCGCCCGCCCGGGCAGTGACCGCCTGGTTGACGCCGTGGTCGCCTACGGCACTCCCGCGGCCATCGCGGCGCGCCTCAACGAACACCTGCAAGCCGGCGCCGACCACGTCCCCGTACAAGTCCTGACCAAAAGTGAGAACCTGGTACCAGCGCTCGCCGAGTTGGCCGGGCCGCTCGGGCTGACCGGCGCCTGAGCTTCAAGCAGGCACGGGGGAACCAGATGACCAACGCAGTTTCACTCAAACCCGAGCTGGGCCGGTTCGGCGTATGGCTGGGTAGCCGCTCCATCACCCCCGAACTCGCCGGGCAGATCGAATCACTCGGCTACGGCGCGGCCTGGATCGGCGCATCACCGGACGCCGATCTGGCTTGGGTCGAGCCCGCCTTGGAGCAGACCACATCACTGCAGCTGGCGACCGGGATCGTCAATATCTGGTCGGCGCCGGCCGATGAGGTGGCGGCATCGTATCAGCGGATCGAGAGCGCCCACCCGGGCCGGTTTCTGCTGGGTGTCGGGGTAGGCCATCCCGAGCACACCCAGGAGTATCAGAAACCCTATGACGCGCTGGTGGCCTATCTCGACGACCTGGACAAGGCGATGGTGCCGGACAGCAGGCGGGTATTGGCGGCGCTGGGCCCCAGAATGTTGCGCCTGGCCGCGCAGCGTAGCGCCGGCGCCCACCCGTATTTGACCACGCCCGAGCACACCGGCACCGCCCGCCAGTTGGTCGGCAACACCGTGTTCCTGGCGCCCGAACACAAAGTCGTGCTCACCACCGACGCGGCGCAAGCCCGCGCGGTGGGCCGCAAGTTCATCGATTTCTACCTGGGACTGAGCAACTACGTGAACAACTGGCTGAAGCTGGGCTTCACCGAAGACGACGTGCGCAAGCCCGGTAGCGACAGATTGATCGACGCCCTGGTGGCCTACGGCACCCCTGATCAGATCGCCCGGCGGCTCGGCGAACACCTCGAAGCCGGCGCCGACC
This sequence comes from Mycobacterium marinum, assembly GCF_003391395.1. Classification (NCBI taxonomy): domain Bacteria; kingdom Bacillati; phylum Actinomycetota; class Actinomycetes; order Mycobacteriales; family Mycobacteriaceae; genus Mycobacterium; species Mycobacterium marinum. The sequence goes on along the minus strand of NZ_CP024190.1, from coordinate 1,234,168 downwards.
ATGTGGCGATTCAGGTGCTGCGCCCGTCCCGGGAGGACAAGCCGATGGCGGCGCTGACCGAACTGTCAGGGGCGCTCGGGCTCACCCGTTAGGGTTTGACCATGCGACTGCTAGTCACCGGTGGAGCGGGCTTCATCGGCGCGAACTTTGTGCACAGCAGCGTGCGCGAGTACCCCGACGACGCGGTGACCGTGCTCGACGCCCTGACCTATGCCGGCCGGCGCGAATCGTTGGCCGATCTCGAAGACGCCATCAGGCTGGTCGAGGGCGACATCACCGATGCCGAGCTGGTTTCCCAGCTGGTGGCCGAGTCCGACGCGGTGGTGCATTTCGCCGCCGAATCCCACGTCGACAATGCGCTGGACAACCCGGAACCATTCGTGCACACCAACGTGCTCGGGACCTTCACCATCCTGGAGGCGGTGCGGCGGCACGGCGTACGGCTGCACCACATCTCCACCGACGAGGTGTACGGGGACCTCGAACTGCACGACCCCGCGCGATTCACCGAGGCGACCCCGTACAACCCGTCTAGTCCGTATTCGGCAACCAAGGCCGGCGCGGACATGTTGGTCCGGGCCTGGGTTCGGTCCTATGGCGTGGCGGCCACCATCTCCAACTGCTCCAACAACTACGGCCCGTATCAGCACATCGAGAAGTTCATTCCTCGGCAGATCACCAACGTGCTGACCGGGCGGCGCCCCAAGCTGTATGGCACCGGCGCCAATGTCCGGGACTGGATCCACGTCGACGACCACAACAACGCGGTGCGGCGGATCCTGGAGAAGGGGCAGATCGGCAAGACCTATCTGATCAGCTCCGAAGGCGAGCGCGACAACCTGAGCGTGCTGCGCACGCTGCTGCGGATGATGGATCGCGACCCCGACGACTTCGATCACGTCGTCGACCGCGTCGGCCACGATCTGCGCTATGCCATCGACCCATCTTTGCTCTACAACGAGTTGGCGTGGGCGCCCAAGCACACCGACTTCGAGGAAGGCTTGCGCACCACCATCGACTGGTACCGGGCCAACGAATCATGGTGGCGTCCATTGAAAGACGCCGCAGAAGCCCGCTACCAAGAACGCGGTCAGTGACATGCAGGCACGCGAACTCAAGGTTCCAGGCGCGTGGGAGATCACCCCGACCATCCACGGTGATTCCCGCGGCATGTTTTTCGAATGGCTCACCGACAGCGGGTTCACCGCCTTCTGCGGTCATCGCTTCGACGTCCGCCAAGCCAACTGCTCGGTGTCGTCAGCCGGCGTGCTGCGGGGTCTGCACTTCGCCGAGCTGCCCCCCAGCCAGGCCAAGTACGTCACCTGCGTATCCGGCGCGGTGTTCGATGTCGTCGTTGACATCCGTTTGGGTTCACCGACATTCGGCCAGTGGGACTCGGTACTGCTCGACGATCGCCACCGATCGATTTACATCTCCGAAGGACTTGCGCACGGTTTCCTTGCGCTGCAAGACAAATCAACGGTGATGTACATGTGTTCGGCCGAGTACAACCCGCAGCGCGAGCACACGATCTGCGCGACCGACCCCGAACTGGCGATCGACTGGCCCCTGGTCGACGGCGCCCCTCCCAGCCTGTCTGAACGCGATGCGGCGGCCGGCAGCCTCGATGAAGTGCGCGCTTCGGGGGTCCTGCCCACCTGGGAAGAGACCCAGAGGTTCATCGACGGCCTGCGGGGTACCTAGCCAACCCCCGGCCAGCCTCCGCGTGCGAACCGCCCCGCCCGAGCCCAATTGTCGCCGTGGCCGGCGGTACCGACAGCATGGCCGCGCCGAATGCCCGGGTGGCTATCGCTAGCCTTCCAGGCATGCCAACCACACAGATCGCCTGGGACGGCGTCGATGACGGCGAGCCCGCAGGTGAATGAGACTGAGGGCAGGCCGGTAGTCGGGCGTCCCGGTGCGGTGCTGTTCACCGTGTGCGCCGCCCTGTTCTTGGTTGTGGTGGATGTCACCGTGCTGCACGTCGCCGCACCAAGAATCGCCGAGGAGCTGAGTCCCTCACCCACCGAATTCCTGTGGATCGTCGACATCTACCCGCTGATCATGGCTTCATTGATGCTGATGGCGGGAGCCGCTTCAGACCGGTTTGGCCGCAAGCGCCTGCTGATGACTGGTCTGGTGATCTTCGGGCTGGTCTCGATTCCGGCGGCCTTCGCGGCTACACCGTTGATGCTGATCCTGGCCCGTTCGGTGATGGCAGTGGGCGCGGCGATGATCCTTCCCGCCACGGTATCGCTGTTGCGGGTCGCGTTCCCGGACCGCGCCGAACGGATGCGCGCGGTGGGGATCTGGTCTGCGGTGTCGGCGGTGGGGGCGGCGATCGGCCCGTTGATGGGCGGGTTGCTGGTCGAGTACTTCTGGTGGGGCGCGATATTCCTGATCAACGTCCCCCTCGCGCTGCTGGTTCTGCTGCTGGTGTGGCGGCTTGTCCCGGAGTCACGCTCGCAGGCCCGGCTGGTGTTGGACGGTCTCAGCGTCAGCCTGTCGATCGTCGCAGTGCTCACGTCGGTGCTGGCGATCAAGCAGGCGACTCACCACGGGATCGATCCTGCGGCAGTTGGTTACGTCGTCATCGCCGGCGTCGGGTTGTGGTGGTTCATCCGCCGCCAGATCAGCAGGCAGCGCCGCGGGATCGAACCGCTGCTCAACGTGCACTTGTTCACCCGAGCGCCGTTTACCATTGCGGTCCTGGCCGTGCTACTGGCGGTGTTTTCCATCGTCGGCCTAGACCTGGTATTCGCGCAGTATCTGCAGAATTTTCTCGGCTTCACGCCGATCAAGGCCGCGCTCCTGCTCACGCCGATGGCGGCCGCGACGGTCGTCGGTTCTCTGTCCGCGCATCTGATCGTGGGTCGCTGCGGCACCCGTGTCGCGATCGGCGCCGGCCTCGGCCTTACCGCAAGCGCACTGCTCCCGCTGCTGACCCTGGGCCACAATGGGCAGCTTCTGGTGTTCGTGGGTTCGCTGGCGGTGGTCGGGTTCGCCCTCGATGTGGTGCTGGTTTCGGCAAACGACGCGATCATCTCCGCGGTCTCCGAGGATTACGTCGGCCAAGCCGCCGGTGTCGAAGAAGTCGCCTACGACCTCGGGGGTGGGCTGGGCATTGCGGTGCTGGGCTCCGTCCTCACGGCCACCTATACCGCAGCTTTCGACCCAATTTCGGGGCTGACCGACTCGCAGTTGGCAACCGCTCAGGAGTCCATCCGAACCGCCAATGATCTCGCCGACGCGACCACCGCGCCGGCGCTGGCGTCCCAGATCCGTATTGAGGCGCACACCGCTTTTCTGGCCGGCTTTCACACCACCATCGTGGTCGCGATAGCGATCCTCGCCGTAGCCGCCGTGGCCGCCGGCGCCCTGCTCTCGACCAAGACCTTGCCCGAACCGGCCGGCCAAGATGCCCCCGATCCGAGCGCATAGCGCCGGGCCGACCGGCCCGCTACCGCGTCGGCACCACACCTTCGGGACCAGCATCGGCACGCTTGCCACGATGATTGGGGCCATGTTCGTCAAGAGTCCGTTGCGTACCACCGACGATATTTACTAGGATGTCCAAGTATCGGGTCTCCCCGCCGCACACGACCGTTATGGAACACGCTATGACCACACAAATTCCGCATTTCATCGATGGACGCCGCACCCCCGGGCAATCCACCCGCACCGCCGATGTCCTCGACCCCAATACCGGCCAGGTCCAGGCGACGGTACCGATGGCCGCGCAGGCCGACATCGACGCCGCGGTCGCAGGCGCCGCCGAAGCGCAAATAGGTTGGGCCGCCTGGAATCCTCAGCGGCGGGCGCGGGTGTTGATGCGCTTCATCGAGTTGGTCAACCAGAACACCGACGAGTTGGCCGAGCTGCTATCACGCGAGCACGGCAAGACAGTGCCCGACGCCCGCGGTGACATCCAGCGGGGCATCGAGGTGATCGAGTTCTGTCTCGGCATCCCCCACCTGCTCAAGGGCGAGTACACGGAGGGCGCCGGCCCGGGCATTGACGTCTACTCGCTGCGGCAGCCGCTCGGCGTGGTCGCCGGCATCACCCCGTTCAACTTCCCCGCGATGATCCCGCTGTGGAAGGCCGGCCCCGCCCTGGCATGCGGAAACGCCTTTGTGCTCAAGCCCAGTGAGCGCGACCCGTCGGTTCCGTTGCGACTGGCCGAACTGTTCGTCGAGGCCGGCCTACCCCCCGGCGTCTTCCAGGTCGTCCACGGCGACAAGGAGGCCGTCGACGCCATCCTCAATCACCCCGAGATCAAGGCGGTCGGCTTCGTCGGCAGCTCCGACATTGCCCAGTACATCTACTCTGGGGCGGCGGCCACCGGCAAGCGTTCGCAGTGCTTCGGCGGCGCCAAGAACCACATGATCGTGATGCCCGACGCCGACCTCGACCAAGCCGTCGACGCGCTGATCGGCGCCGGATACGGCAGTGCGGGCGAACGCTGCATGGCGATCAGCGTCGCGGTGCCGGTGGGCGAGCAAACCGCGGATCGGCTGCGCGCCAAGCTGGTTGAACGCATCAACAACCTGCGAGTCGGACACAGCCTGGACCCGAAAGCCGACTACGGCCCATTGGTCACCGAAGCCGCACTCACGCGGGTGCGCGACTACATCGGCCAGGGCGTCGCCTCCGGCGCCGAATTGGTCGTCGACGGCCGCGAGCGGGCCAGTGACGATCTGGCCTTCGGCGACGCGAACCTGGAAGGCGGCTACTTCATCGGGCCGACCCTGTTCGACCACGTCACCACCGACATGTCCATCTACACCGACGAGATCTTCGGACCGGTGCTGTGCATGGTCCGCGCCCACGACTACGAAGAGGCGCTGCGGTTGCCCTCCGAGCACGAGTACGGCAACGGCGTGGCGGTCTTCACCCGCGACGGCGACACCGCGCGCGACTTCGTGTCCCGGGTGCAGGTGGGCATGGTCGGGGTCAACGTCCCGATC